>JBPBQT010000463.1:0-9995 GCA_050955065.1 Janthinobacterium lividum
CTGCGGCAACCGGGCGCGGCGGCCTGCGCGGCCTGAAGGCGCTCAGGCCCATCGATGCGATGACATCGCGCCTGATCCAGGACGCGCGGCTGGCGCTGCTTCTGGAAAGCGTGTTCGGCGTGGTGGTGCGCTTCACCGCGTTGCCGCCCGGAGCCGGCGAGCATTGCATCGACGCGGCGGGCGCGATCGATCCCGGCACGATCGGTCTCGTGCATCTGTCCGGCGCGCTGACCATCGGCCTGGATCTCGATTGCTGGCCGTCGTTGCGCATCGTCGCCGGCGATGCCGGCGCGGATCCGCAGTCGGCGCCCGCCGCGCTGCGGCACGCCATCGCCACCGCATTGCTCGCGCCGTTCGCCGAAGGGCTCGGCCTCGCCGGACTCGGTGCCTGGCGCGTGGCGTCGGTCCGGCGCAAGGCCGTTCCCGGGACCGGTCACCACGCCGTGCCGTCGCCGCGCGGCATCGCCGACGACGAAACGCCTGCCCGCTGGCTCGCGACGTTCGACGCGCAGGGTCAGACGCTGCGTTTCGTCGTCAGCGCGCCGCGCACGGTGCTGGCGATGCTGCTGCAACGGCTGGATGCCGTCGGCCCGCCCCCGCCCGTGGCGGAGGCGTCCGCAGCGCACGACGCCCCCTTCTGCGGCATGCTCCGCTGGCCCGTACGGGTGCCGGGACGCATCCTGCTCGGCGCGCGCCCGATCGCGATCGCGACGCTCGAGGCATTGCGCCCCGGCGACGTGATCCTGAACGCGTTCAGCCAGGCCGCCACGCACGCGCATGCCAACGGGACGCCGCTTGCCGCCACGGTGGCCTGGGGCACGCCATTGCTGCGCCGCGTTTGTGCCGCCGTCGACATCGACGGCCGTTTGCTCACCCTCACCAAGGAACCGATCATGTCCGACGATCTTTCCCCCACGATGCATGGCGCCGGACCGGTTGGCGGCGCAGGCCCCATCGAGCTGGGCGCGCTCGACCTGCCCGTACAGTTCGAAATCGAGACGGTGACGCTGCCCCTCGCGCAACTGAGCGCGCTGCGTCCCGGCTATGTGATCGAACTGGACACCCCTGTGGCGGAAGCCCAGATCCGCATCGTCGCGCACGGGCAGACCATCGGCGTCGGCGAACTCATCACCGTCGGCGAACATCTCGGCGTCCGGGTCCTGCAAATGGCGCACGACGATGGTTCAGATAGGTGACCTCACAGGGCTGCTGCTGGTCATTCTCTCGATCAGCGTGCTGCCCTTCATCGCGATGGTCATCACCTGCTATACGAAGATCGTCGTCGTGCTGGGTCTGTTGCGCAATGCGCTGGGCGTGCAGCAGGTGCCGCCGAACATGGTGCTCAACGGGATCGCGATCCTCGTGTCGGTCTACGTGATGGCGCCGGTCGGCATTGCCGCCATGAACAACATGCAGTCGGTTCCTGCCAGTTCGGCGGCGGGCGGCAGCAACACCACCACCACGGTCATCGCCGGCTTCACGGCGGCCAGGGAGCCCTTTCGCCAGTTCCTGATGAAGCATGCGCACCAACGCGAGAAACTGTTTTTTCTGCGTTCCGCCGCCGCGATCTGGCCCAAGGAACAGGCGGCCGCGTTGAAGCAGGACGACCTCATGGTGCTGGCGCCGGCGTTCACGCTGTCGGAGCTGACCGATGCCTTCAAGATCGGCTTCCTGCTGTACATCGCGTTCATCGTCGTCGACCTCATCATCGCCAATGTCCTGCTGGCGATGGGATTGAACCAGGTGTCGCCGACCAACATCGCCATTCCGTTCAAGCTCCTGTTGTTCGTGGTGATGGACGGGTGGTCGACGTTGATCCACGGACTGGTGCTGTCGTACAAATAACCCTCGCCGCGCGCGCCTTCCGGGCCCGTGCCGGCGAACCACGCGTCCCGGAGCAACGAGCATGGATGTCGACACGCTGATCGGCTTCGCCACGCAGGGCATGCTGCTGTGCCTGTATGTTTCCCTGCCCATCGTCGTCGTGGCCGCGCTGGTCGGTCTCGCGGTGTCGTTTCTGCAGGCGATCACCTCGATGCAGGACCAGACGCTGTCGCACGGCGTGAAATTCGTCGCGGTGACGATCGCGATCATCGTCACCGCGCCGATCGCGGGCGCCGCGCTGCTGCATTTCGCCCAGCGCATGCTCCAGATCGCGGTGCCGCAATGACGCGCGCCGACAGACTCACGCAGAACACGCAGGCGGCCGAGGCGCTGGCACAGGCGCACGCCGCCACGCATGCCGGCCAGGACCGTCGCCGCGCCACCGTGCGCCGGGCGCGCAATGCGGTGCTCTATCGCGGCCGCATCGCCTTCGCCCACGCGCATGCCGCCCAGCTGGGGCGACTCGACGCCGCGCACGCGCGCGCGCGCAAGCTGATGCAGGCGCTGGCGACCAGGCGGCGCAGGGCGGTCACGACCCGCTTCTCGGCCGGCAAACGCGCCGCGTCGGGCCCGCATGCGACTATCCGCGCCTTGTCCCACGCGAGCGCCGCGCGCGGCGCGCGCCAGGCGCCGGGACACCGCCGCATCGCGCACGACGAAGGCCGGGGCGGCGGCGGGGGAAGCGATCAGCCGCCGCAACAGCAACACAAGGGCGGCGGACAGCAGGATGAGCGCGACGAGCGAAACGCGCGCGACGAGCGCGACGCCGAACGGCATGACGGCATGCCCATCCGCTCCGGATCGGGCGCGGATCTCGCCGACTGGGTCGTCGCCGCGCTGAAAATCGGGAATGCCGCGACGGGCACGGCCACGGGCGTCGTCGCGAACGGCGCCGATGCGCACCACGCGCTTGAACGGGCCTATTGCGCGCGCTTGCTGGATCTGCTCGAACCGCGCGACAGCCGTGCCGTGCCCCGCCAGGGCGCCCGGGTCGACGCGAACGGATCCGCCGCGCCGCCCGACGCGGGTGCGCCGGCACGTTCGCCCGCGCCGGCGTCGATCGGCGCGCCGCTGCTGCAACTCATGCTCGAAGCACGGCGCGCCGGCGCGGCGCTGGGCACCCTCGCGGACCCGGCGCTCGCCACCGTGCTGCAGACGCTCATCGATGTGGCCGGCGCGCGCGACGCGTCTCCGCGGACGCATGAGCGCGCCGCCACAGGATCGTCTTCCGGGCCGCATGAGGCGCACAGGCATGTCAACCTGCTGGCAGGGCTGATTCTATTTTCACGACATCGTCCGCGGCCGGACCGGCGTGGCGACAACATCCTCCTGTCGTTGCGCGACGGTGCCTCGCAACGCCCGCGCACGACAGCGGCTGCCCGGTGACGAATCTTCGCTTATTCAATTACCGCTTCGCATGGCATACGCCGAGACCAGTCGGCGCTGTCCTATAGTGGGTACCTGTTTCAGGGGTCCTGCGGTCGAATTCCCTGTACTGCCCAACGCTGGAATGTCCTGTCCGGCGGCGCCGATCAACCTTGCCAAGCGGAACCGTACGCGCGATGAAACTGCTTCGGATACTGACGGGAACGCATGCCGGCGCGCAAGTCCCGCTGGCGGCCGGGGAATACGCGATCGGTGCCCATGAAGAGGCGGACATCCGGATCATCGACTGGAAAGGACCGGACCTTCATCTCGTGGTGAGCGGGCTGGGAATGATCAGCGCCAGACGCGCGGCGTCGCCCCGCGACGCCGAGTACGCGTCGGACGATCGGACGGCCGCTGGCGCGCCGTCCGGACCGCAGCCCGATCACGACGGCCCGGACCACCGCGCGGCATCGTCGCTGACCGAACCGGGAACGGTGCTGATGCTCGATTTCGTGCCGATGCAGTTCGACGATGCCGTCCTGTGCGTGGGTGCGGAGGACCGTCCCTGGCCGAGCGACCTCGAACTGTTGTCCACGCTGCTGGTGAAACCGGGCGAGCAGTTGCGCGAAGCGCAGGCCGCGTCCGCGAGCGAGCAGCGGGCACGTCGACGCCGGATCGCACGCATGATGGTGGGCGGCATCGCGGTCGGCGTCATCGGTGCGAGCGCCAGTCTGGTGCTGGCCACGAACAACCGCCCCATCCACATCGCTCCGTCCGCGGGTACCGCGGTCGACCAGTTGAACGACGCGTTGCGGGAAGCGCATCTGGACGACCTGCACGCCTATCGCGCGCAGACCCCGCAAGGGGCCGGCGCGTCCATCGAGGTAAGCGGCATCGTCCCCGACGCGACGGAAGACTACATGGCGCGCCGCGTTTTCGAGCGCACCGCGCCGCAGGGCGTGGTGCGGCGCTATGCGCTGGGCGAGAATATCGCGCACGGCATCGAGGATGCATTGCAGATCGATGGCGCGCATGTCCGGTACGACGGTCATGGCGCCTTCACGGTGACGGGCCACGTCGCCAGCAGAGCCGCCGTGACGACGCGACTGGCCGACGTGCGCCGCGATCTGGACAGGAATGTGCGCACGGTCGAGGTCGCCGTCACGCAAACCGACACGGCTGGCGCGGCGCCGCTGCTGCCGGCATCGTATTCGTCGGTCGTCGACGCGGCGGACGTGCAGTACGCGCAGACGCCGGACGGCACCAAGCACATCATGATGATCGCCTCCGACGACGCGAGCGCAACGCCGCCCGTGAACGCAACGCCGCCTTCGGCCGTCGCAGCGTCGCACGACGCGCCGGTCGACGACGCCGACGCGTCGCGCACGCTGATGACGGCCAGCCGGACATCGTCGTCGGGGAACGAAGCGGACGCGTTTGTTCCCGGCAGGTTCCCCCCTCTTCCCACGCATTGAACGACATGTCTGGAGAAACCATGTACGAAGCCATAGAGCGTCACCTGAGCGACTTCAACGATTTGCAGAACCTGGTGTCCGATCCGTCCGCGGGCGCAAGGGTCAACGCCCTGGTCGGTGCGCTGCAGACCTCGGCGCAGGCGGTCGGCGACGCGCAGGGCGGCACCGACATCGACCGCAGCAATCGCGCCAAGATCTATCGCGGCCTGCTGGCCGCCGGACGCATCGTCGAACAGTTGCGCGAGCGCGAGATGAGCCAGACGGGTGCCTGAATGGCGGCATCCCGGCGAGTGAAATCCGCTTGAGCGTGTTTTCCGTGGGCACATGTGTGCGCACGGCCCCCGTAGTACCCCTTGACCTGGTGTCATGCCAGGCATCCTTCAAATTGGAGATTCACGATGGGAACGATCAGCAGCACGACTGACAGCCTCGGCAGCGCCGGATCGACCGCACTGTCCGCTGATGCCAACACGCAGGCCATCGAGGCACTCAACGCGCAACAGGGTGCCAACGCGCTCGGGATCGCGAAGTCCAATGCCCAGATGGCGATGCAGCAGGCAATGGGCGACACGATCAAGAACGGCGCCAGCGCAATGAAGGACGCGGCGAAAGCCTCGTAATCCGGAAAGCACGCGTGAAGGCCGCATGGGAAAAGGTTTTCCATGCGGTGTCACCCCCCGCCTGCGCTGTCCTGCACAGGTTTGTCCGCGCCTCGAACCGCACCACACTCGGGGCGTTGTCGTTTGCCGCGTGCGCATGGCGCGAACGCGACCAACATCCTGAATTTCGTCCCCGTACCGCGGACATCGCCCACGCGTTTCTTCCCCGACATGAGCACAGAACGTTATCAGCAGCTTGTCGAGGACCTGTGCGCGGCCGTCGCCATGCACGACGTCGAGCATGTGCTGGAAACGCGCTGCATCGAAGTCGAGGGTTTCGACGTGCGGCTCGATCATTTCGAGAACGACGAACTCGCCATCTATCTGAATTTCCACTACGGCGCGGTTACCGCCGGCCGCACGCTGGTGGTCTTCCGGTTGATGCTCGAAGCCAACCTGTTGATTTACGCGCAGGATCAGGCACAGCTCGGCCTGGACACGGATACCGGCGGGATCGTGCTGATCGTGCGCGTCGACATGACGGCGGATCTGGACGGCGAGGCACTCGCCGACCTGCTGGCCCATTACGCCGAACACGGCCGCTACTGGCAGCGCAACATCCTCGAATCCACCGACGAGATGTTCGAAGGCATCGCCGCCGGCGAATTCGTCTGGTTGCGAGCCTGACGCGCATGCTCCCGACGCAGGCCCCCGGCATGTGCCGTACGCTGTCCGACGAAGGTGCGCGCATCGGCGCATTGCTTCGGGTTCGGACAGATGGACAGGGATGCGTGCGCTAGGATAGGCCTTCCCGCATCTTACCCTCGAGGTCGCATGGTCGATCGAATCTCTGGCGGCGCCGCGCCATCGCCCCTCACCGGCGCCACGCCCGCATCCGGCGAAACGGTGCGCCAACGCGCGCCTTCCGGGAGTCCCCCGCCTTCGCGAGGTGTGCTGGAGGGACTGGCACCGCGCGGCGCGGAAGCCCGTTCCGGCTCCGGGCCGGCACTGCCGGACGCGGGCGGTCCGCGGCCGGGTCTGCGCGCCCTGCCCCACAAGGAAATCGGTCCGGGCGCCGGCGGGCGACAGCCGTCCCGCCCGCCGCCGAGCGAGGCGCAACAAAACGGCGCGAACGCGCTTGCGATCGCACGATCGGAAGCCTTGAAGAAAGGGCGGGAAGCGATGGCCGAAGCGATCGAAAAAGGCGCGCGCGCCACCGCCGAGGCAGCGAAAATCCCGCAGACGGGCGTGTGATTTTCCCTTCCGGCGGTGCCTCTATCCGCGCTCCCGCATCCCGCCTTGCGACAGGTCGACGCCTCATCCCGGCGCGTCCCACGCGAACGTCCCGCATCCGGCGGACCCGCACGCAGGCGTCATGAACGCCGGCAGCGCACGCGTCGGCAGGGTGCCTCCGGGCGTTTCGCACACGGATGGCCCTGCTGCCCGGTGTCGTGACCCTCACCGGCACGCGGCGCCTTGCACGCTGTGCGCGACCGGATGCTGCCGCCGCCACGCCGTCCGTCTTCGCCGGCGTGTCCCCCGGCCCTGGTGTCATTCCGTACCGCTTCGCTTTCGCCACGGTCACCGGCAACGTTTCCTTCCTGACCGGACGGCTCGATCGTCCTCCCCGCCGCGCCTTTTCCTGATCGCATCGACCTGCGCCGCCTCGTTGCGGCGCATGCCCTCACCGGCGACGCCATGAACGTCGCCTGTTCGCCGCTGCGCCGACAACGTCGCGGCAGACAGCAGGTCAGGCATGTCCGCTACGGCCGCGCCGACTCCGCCCGCGAACTGGGCGCCGGGGGAGGCGTCCACGCCACCGGCACCGCTTGCACACGCAAGCGTGATAGGCTCTTGCCCGCGCCTGGCGGAGGGTTCCTCCACGATGAACCCTCCACCGGGCGCGACGACCGACAACCCGCATCAGGCCCGTCATGACCGTCGATTTTCTCTTGCGCCTCATCGCCGCCTTCGGCTGCGGCATCGCCATCGGGCTGGAACGCCAGTGGCGCCAGCGCACCGCCGGGCTGCGCACCGTCACGCTGGTGACCAGCGGCGCCTGCCTGTTCGTCACGCTGGGCGTGCTGACCGGCAACGGCGTCGCGGGCGTCACGCAGATCGCCGCCTACGTGGTCTCGGGCGTCGGCTTCCTGGGCGGCGGCGTGATCATGCGCGAGAAAGGCACGATCCAGGGCATCAACACCGCGGCGACGCTCTGGTGTTCCGCGGCCGTCGGCGTGCTGTGCGGCGCCGGTCACTACGGCCCGGCGGTGGGCGGCACCGCGATCGTGCTGCTGACCAATACGCTGTTGCGCGGCGTGAGCCACATCATCAACGCGTCGCCGGTCTCGACCGCCGACCTGGTGCGCTCCTACGTGCTCACGGTGATCTGTCGGGAAGAGGACGAGATCCACATGCGCGCGCTGCTGTCGAACGCGATGTCGTCGTCGCCGCTGTCGTTCCAGTCGCTGACCAGCAAGGAGATCGGCGACGCCGGCGAAAAGCGCGAACGCGTCGAGGTGCAGGCGGTCGTCGCGCTGCACCCGAAGGACCAGCCCAAGCTGGAGCGGCTGGCGAGCCGCATCAGCATGGAGAAAGGCGTGTCGAGCGTGGGGTGGGAGGGATTGAAGGCGGAGCCGACGGTGGAATGAGAAACAGGCGCATGCCTCACCGGTCCACAGCATGCGCGACTGCCATACCCGACGATACCGGACCGGCAAAGCAAAAGGCCTGCTCCCGAATGGTGAGCAGGCCCCAGGCCGCGAATTCCGCTTCAGTCAGACTCAGAACGGAATATCGTCGTCCATCTCGTCGAACCCGCCGCTGGACCGGCCCGCGCCGCCGCCTTTTTCGGCATTCCCGCCACCGGCCGGCGCACGCGCCGCGCCGCCGCTACGGCCGCCGCCGCTGCTTTCGCGCTGCTGGTAACCGCCGCCGCCGCCGCCGCCGCCGTTGCCGCCGCTGCTCTCGCGCTGATAACCGCCCTCATCGCCGCCGCCCATGCCGCCACCGCCGCCACCCGCACCGCCGCGGCCGCCCAGCATCTGCATCTGCTCGCCGACGATCTCGGTCGAGTACTTTTCCTGCCCGGCCTGATCGGTCCACTTGCGCGTGCGGATCCGGCCCTCGACGTACACCGACGAACCCTTCTTCAGGTATTCGCCGGCGACTTCGGCCAGACGACCGAAGAACGACACCCGGTGCCACTCGGTGGATTCCTTCATCTCACCGCTGGCCTTGTCCTTGTAGCGGTCCGTCGTCGCGAGACGCAGATTGGTCACGGCGTCCCCGCTCGGGAGGTACCGCGTTTCGGGATCGGCGCCGAGGTTGCCGACGAGAATCACTTTATTGACCGATGCCATGGTGGCTCCTGTAGATTCGGTTCTGCTTCGATTTCTGCGCTTGCGTCACGCTTGCATCACGTTGCCGTCACGCTTCTGCCGCCGTGCCGGGCACTCTGCCCGATATCCAGCCAGGCGTCAGGCGAGCGTGCGGGCCGGCGGCGCTTTCATCCGGCTCGCGATTATAAGCCAGACCAGCACCAGCGCCGAGGCGCCGTAAAACACCGCGTGCGGGCCGCTGGTCTTCGACAGCCAGCCGCCGATCGCGCCGCCGGAAAACAGCCCCAGCGCCTGCAACGTGTTGTAGACCCCCATCGCCGCGCCCTTGCGCGGGCCCGGCGAGAGCTTCGACACCATCGACGGCTGCGACGCCTCCAGCACGTTGAAGCCGGTGAAATACACCAGCAAAACGAGCGCGATGACCCATAGCATACCGGGCAGCGCGGCAAGCGCAAGCTGGCCGATCAGCACCAGCACAATCGCGCCGAGCATCACGCCTTTCATCTTGCCGCGCTTCTCCGCGACGATGATCGCCGGCACCATCAGGATGAACGACACGCCCATCACCGGCAGGTAGACGCGCCAGTGCGACGCGACCGGCAGCCCGGCCAGTTCCAGCATGTGCGGCAGCACCACGAACAGCGCGGTCTGCGTCGCGTGCAGCGCGTAGACGCCGAAATTCATCCGCAGCAGTTCGGGATTGCGCAGCACCTCGGAGAACGGCGAGCGCACCACCGGCGGCCCGATCGGCGCGTCGGGCACGACCCAGATCACCACCGCGATCGCCAGCACGGCCAGCACGCCGATCGCCGAGAACAGGCCGCTCATGCCGATCCAGCGGAACACGACCGGCGCGAGGATGATCGCCACGCCGAACGAGACGCCGATGCTGCCGCCCACCATCGCCATCGCCTTGGTGCGGTTGGCCTCGGTGGTGAGGTCGGCGATGAAGGCGGTGATCGCCGAGGAGATCGCGCCGGCGCCCTGGATCGCCCGGCCGATGATGATCCAGGTCATGTCGTGCGCGAGCGCGGCGATGGCGCTGCCCAGCGCGAACACGACCAGTCCGGCGATGATGACCGGCTTGCGGCCGATCCGGTCCGACAGCCAGCCATACGGAATATAGAACAGCGACTGCGTCAGGCCGTAGATGCCGATCGCCAGGCCGACCGCCGCGGCGTTGTCGCCGCCGGGGATGGTCTTCGCATAGATCGAGAAGACCGGCATGATCATGAACAGGCCGAGCATGCGCAGCGCGAAGATGGCCGCCAGCGACAGGGTCGCGCGCAGCTCCAGTCCGCTCATGCGCGACGAGGAAGCGTGAGAGT
>JBPBQT010000464.1:0-8331 GCA_050955065.1 Janthinobacterium lividum
GCGCGCTGCGCTTTTCGGCGAAAGCGACGCTGGCTTTCGTGATGGCGGCCGGCTTCATCGCCGACACGTCGAGCCTGCCGCTGGTGGTGTCGAACCTGGTGAACATCGTGTCGGCCGATTATTTCAGCATCGGTTTCGGCCGCTATGCCGCTGTCATGATACCGGTCGACATGGTCTCGGTGGCGGCCACGCTGGGAATGCTGATGTGGTTCTTTCGCAAGGACATACCGGCCAATTACGACGTGGCCCAGTTGCAGGAGCCGGATGAGGCGATCCACGACCGCGCGACTTTCGTCGCCGGATGGTGGGTGCTCGGCCTCCTGCTGGGCGGCTTCTTCTGGCTGGAGCGTCTGGGCGTGCCGATCAGCGCGGTTGCGGCGACGGGCGCCGCCTTGCTCCTGGTGGTGGCCGCGCGCGGGCGCAAAATTTCGATACGCGAGGTGCTGGGCGATGCGCCATGGCAGGTGGTGATCTTCTCGTTGGGCATGTACCTGGTCGTCTATGGTTTGCGCAACGCCGGCCTGACCGGTTACCTCACCGCGGCGCTCAACGCGTGCGCGAAATACGGCGTGTGGGGCGCGGCCCTGGGGACGGGACTGATCACGGCGATCCTTTCGTCCATCATGAACAACATGCCGACCGTGCTGATCGGCGCTTTGTCGATCGACGCCACGACCGCGCAGGGCGTGGTCCGCGAAGCCATGATCTACGCGAATGTCATCGGCAGCGACCTGGGCCCGAAAATCACTCCCATCGGCAGCCTGGCGACGCTCCTATGGCTTCATGTCCTCGCGAGCAAGGACATCAAAATCTCATGGGGATATTACTTCCGCGTCGGCATCGTATTGACGTTGCCGGTGCTTCTTCTCACGCTGGCAGCGCTCGCGGTGCGCCTTTCCTAACGGAGACCTCTTCATGAAAGTGACCATCTACCACAATCCGGATTGCGGCACGTCCCGCAACACCCTCGCGCTCATTCGCAACGCCGGCATCGAGCCGGTCGTCATCGAATATCTGAAAACGCCGCCGGATCGCGCGACGTTGACGGGCCTGATCGCCGGCAGTGGCTTGCGGGTCAGGGATGCGATTCGCCAGAAGGGGACACCCTATGCCGAGATGGGACTCGATGCGCCGTCGACGACCGACGCTGCGCTACTCGATGCGATGCTCGCCCATCCGATCCTGATCAATCGCCCCTTCGTGGCGTCGCCGCTCGGGGTACGGCTGTGTCGTCCTTCCGAACGGGTTCTCGACATCCTGAGCGAGCCGCAGCGCGGCGCTTTTATCAAGGAAGATGGCGAGCGCGTAATCGGTACCGACGGCAAGCGGGTGCCGCATGACTGAAATTCCCGGATTGCCGAATATCGACGGTCAGCAGCTTGGCATGCCTTCGCTGGAGCGACTCGCTCCGGCGGGAGACTTGAATCATCCGCCGCGCATCCTGCTCCTGTACGGCTCGCTGCGCGAACGCTCGTTCAGCCGGTACCTCACCGAGGAGGCGGCGCGCATTCTCGAGCATTTCGGCGCGGAGGTGAAAATCTTCGACCCGACGGCGCTACCGATGGCCGGCAGCGTAGCCGAAGATCACGCGAAAGTCGTGGAGCTGCGTGCGCTATCGCTGTGGTCCGAAGGCCAGGTCTGGTGCAGTCCGGAGCGTCACGGTACGGTCACCGCGGTGATGAAAAACCAGATCGACTGGATTCCGCTCGAGCAGGGCGCGCTTCGGCCCAGCCAGGGACGCACGCTGGCGGTGATGCAGGTGTGCGGCGGCTCGCAGTCCTTCAACGTCGTCAACACCCTTCGCTTGCTGGGACGCTGGATGCGCATGTTCACCATTCCGAACCAGTCGTCGGTACCGATGGCATACAAGGAGTTCGACGATGCCGGACGCATGCGTCCTTCCGCCTACTACGACCGTGTGGTCGACGTGATGGAAGAATTGTTCAAGATGACTCTTTTGCTGCGCGGTCGCACTGACTATCTCACCGATCGCTACAGCGAGCGCAACGCGCGACATATGAAAATCGTCTCCGCGCAAGTGGCGAAGATCTAGCACATCGGCGCGCCCGGTGACCGACGCATGCGCGATGCGCAAGCCTACGAATTCAGCGTTCCGCCATCCACCGTGATGGTCTGGCCCGTGATGTAGGACGACGCTTCGCCGCACAGGAATCCGACCACGCCCGCGAATCCGGGCGAGGAATCTCGTGAAATCGGGATTTTGTCAAACCGGGCGAAGGTGTTTGCTGCATCGCGAACGCCGGAGCGGAAGACGGCCCGGCGCTGCGTCAGGCGCCGACGGTTTTGCTACGTCGCTCCATGATGACCACGTCATGCCAGGCACCATTCAGTTCACCCACCTTTTCCCGAAAACCCACTTCGCGAAATCCCGCTTTCGCGTGCAGCGACCGGCTGGCGCCGTTGACCGCGAAGATGCCGGCCACCAGCGTCCAGAACCCCCGGGCTTCCGACTCGGTTGTCATTTGCTCCAGCAGTGCGCGTCCGATGCCCTGACCGCGTGCATCCGACGCAATGTAGATGCTGATTTCCGCGACCCCTCGATAGGCGGGCCGGGAGGAATAGGCGCCGAGCGCCACCCACCCGAGAATCCGGTCGTCCGTCTCCGCGACCAGCCGGCATGCGGTGAGATGTCCACGGTCCCATATGTCATATTCCGGAACCTCCGTCTGGAACGTCGCGATGCCGGTCGCGATTCCCTCCGCGTAGATTCGTCGAACGTCGGGCCAGTCGTCTTCCGACATCGATCGGATATAAATCGTCATCGTTCTCGCGCTCCCTGTTTTCCGGCCCGACGCTTCATGGACTTTGCCGGCCCAGTGACCGCGGGCATTCGTTGGTCAACAACCTTCGCCGCCATTCTCATGCGACATTCTGCAAGCGTCGATGCAGCCGGGCGCCATGGTCAAGCAACGCCTCGACCAAGGTCTGCCGGCGAGTTCTGAAGCGCCCACTCGGCACCGGCATCGCCAGGGCATAGTACGTATCTCTGGTCGCCACCGCGATGGCGACCGCGCTGACCTCGTCGAATTCTTCCTCTTCCTCGACCGCGTAGCCCAGCTTCCGCACATCGGCCATTTCGCGTCGCAGACGCGCGACATCGATGCGGGTGCCGCGCTGCGCATCGGCGATTATAGCCGACTGCTCTTTTTCGGGAAGCGCCGCCAGGATCGCCTTTCCGGGCGCGGACGAAGACAATCCCACGATCGATACGGGCGTCAGCACCACCCTGAGCGGCTGGGTGCACGAGAGCGTTTCCATCACGACGATGTTTCCTTCGCCGAGGACGCACAGCGCGACCGATTCATTGACCTCCGCGTGAAGCTCGTGCATTGCCGAACGCAGGATATCGAGAGGGCTGTCGTTCAGCCCCGCCGCCAGTTCGGCGATCGCCGGGCCCAGCCGGGAGCCGCCGGGCGACTGGACGATGAGTCGATCTTCTTCCAGCGCGCCGATGATTCTCTGAATGGTGGAACGCGGCAAGCCCACCTTCGCCGCGATGGCCCCATGACTCATGCCTTCGCCCCGGTGCTCGGCCAGCGTTCGCAGCACCGAGACCGCGCGACGGATGACCTGGATGCCGGCGCGTCCGTCGGTAAGCGCGTCGTGTCGAATTGTCGCATCGTCGCGTTCCGTCATTGAAGACTCCATGAAGTAGTGATACAGTGCATCGCATTGTGATTCAGTGTATCACAATGCGGTCATCCTATCGAGCATGCGCGACGGTCGTCGCCCTGATTTTCGCCTTGGTCTTCGCCCCGGATGGCAGCGCTACTTCATTACCGGGGAAAAACTTGGATAAAAAACCGCTGCTGGGTCTCGCAGGCGTCATCGTCGCCGCCATGACCGCCGAGTTCAACGATCAGCTGAGTTCGCTGGCGTTGGTCGACATTCGCGGCGCGCTGGGCATCAGCCACGATGCGGGAACCTGGATCGAGAGTGTGTACGTCTCGTCGATGGTCGTCGGCATGGCGATTTCGCCATGTTGGGCGGCGGCGGTGACCTTGCGCCGGATGGTGTTGTTCGCCATTTTTCTGAGCGGTCTGTCGAGCATGCTCATTCCGTTCTCGCCCGACCTCGCCGTCTTCCTTGGCTTGCGAATCCTGCAGGGGCTTGCGCACGGTCTGACGATTCCGCTGTTGATGACCACGGCGCTGCGCTTTCTCACGCCGTCGATCCGGCTTTACGGACTGGCGTGTTACGCGTTGACAGCGACCTTTTTCCCCAATCTCAGCGCCGCTTTGTCCACGCTGTGGACCGACGTCGTCGACTGGCGCTTCGTTTTTCTGGAAACCGCGCCCCTTTGCACGTTGGCGGGATTGCTCGTCTGGTATGGCATGCCGCAGGATGCGACGAATTACCCGCGGCTGCGCAAATACGATTGGCGGGGCACGTTGCTTGTGATCGTCGGATTGGGCTCGCTGACCACGATGCTCGAGCACGGCAATCGCCTCGACTGGTTCAACTCGCCGTTGATCGCGACGCTGGCGCTCGTGAGCGCGGTGGCCGTGCCGCTGCTGTTCGTCAACGAATGGTTTCACGACGCGCCGCTCGTCAAGCCCCAGTTATTCGGGCAACGCAACTTTGCGTACGGCGTCTTCACCCTGTTTTGTTTCATCATCATTTCGTTGTCGGCTTCGTCGATTCCGTTGACCTATCTGCAGGATGTGCAGGGTTACCGGCTCCAGCAGGCCTATCTGGTGACGGGCGAAGTGGCGGCGTTGCAGCTCGTGTTTCTGCCGATCCTCGTCAAGATACTCGACGTCGAGTGGGTGGACAGCCGCTGGGTCAATGGCTTCGGGCTGCTCTGCGTCATCGGCGCGTGCATTGGCAGCAGCTTTCTCGACGCTTCCTGGAATCGCGACCAATTCTATTTGTGGCAAGGTATTTCCGGATTGGGGCAAGCCTGCATCGTGCTGTCGCTCCTCATGATGGCGACGAATACCGTGGCCCCGGAAAACGGCGTGTTCGCCTCCTCGATGGTCAATATGCCCCGTGCGGTGAGCGAAGCGCTGGGCGCCTGCGTGCTCGATCTGATGCAGCGCTTTCGCGGCCAGTTGCACACGACGCGGCTCCTGGAGCAGTCGGGGGCGCATCGGTTCCAGGTGCTTCAGGGTCCGATCGTCGATCCACGCCATCCGCCGCCACTGCTGGCGGACGGCGCCCAACGCGTCGCCAATAGCCTGAGCACGTTTCACAGTTCGATCGTCGCGCAGCGCACGGTCATGGTGATCAGCGACGACTACCTTTTGATGGCGGGATTTGCCGCGGTGGTTTTCATGGTCCTGCTCGTCTTGCCCGTGCGCACGTATCCGCCCCGTATCGCATTGATGAAGAAATAAATCCAAACTCATGAACGATCAATCCCAAAATTCCGCGACTTCCGCACCGGCGGCATCTCAAACGTCGAAGACCGACACCCCCGCGCCCGCGAAGAAAAAGCCGCTCTGGCCCTGGTCCATCGGCGGCATCGTCATCGTCGGTTTCATCGTCGTGGTTCTGGCGATCATCTGGTATCCGAGCCCGGATGCCAAAACGGACGATGCCAGCGTCACCGCGCACTACTCGACCGTCGCGCCACGGGTCGCGGGTCAGGTGACCAGCGTCCCCGTTCGTGACAATCAGTTGGTTCATGCAGGGGATTTGCTGGCCACCATCGACGACCGGAATTACGTCATCGCCGTGGAGAAGGCCAAGGCGCAACTCGCGCACGATCGCGATGAGGTGACGAATTCCGCGGCGTCGATCGCGCGCCAGCCCTCGGTGATCGGCCAGAACGACGCGCAGGTGGCCCAGGTGGAACCGCGTGTGGTACTGGCCCGGCAGAATGCCGCGCGATACACGAATCTGGCCGATGCCGGGTCCGGATCGAGACAGGATCAGCAACAGGCCGAGGCAACGCTGCGCGAGCAACTGGCCGACCTGGCCGCGGCGCAGGCCGCCGCACGCGGCGCGCGTCGTCAGTCCGACATCCTCAAGGCCCAGCAGGCCGCGGCGGAAGCGACGGTCCAGGCGGACGAAGCCGATCTTGAGCAGGCGAACCTCAATCTCGGCTACACGCGCATTGTCGCGCCGGTGGACGGGATGGTGGGAGAGCTTTCGGTGCATGCCGGCAATTACGTGAGCGCGGGTTCGTCGTTGCTGGTGGTGGTGCCGTTGCAGGGCGTGTATGTCGAAGCGGAATATCGGGAATTGGCGCTGCGGCACATGATGGCGGGACAGCACGTCAAGATCCATGTCGACGCATACGACATCGATCTGGATGGCATCGTCGACAGCATTCCGCCGGCTTCCGGGAGTGTGTTCGCCGCCGTCGCTCCCGACAATGCGACGGGCAACTACACGAAGATCGTGCAGCGGCTCCCGGTGAAGATCGTGTTCGTTCCGGGCCAGCCGGACGTGTCGCTGCTGCGTCTGGGCATGTCCGTGGAAACCACGGTCCGGACGGGATTGGCCGATGTCGCCGGACGCACGCGCGACGCGTCGACCGATGCTTCATCGTTTTCCGCCGCGTCCCACTGAGGCCACCCACATGACAGACATATGGAAGACATGCGGTCCTCTCGCGTTGCGCGGGTTGGCGGCGGCGATCGCCGCCACGGCGATCGCCGCCTGCACCACCGTCGGGCCGGATTATCATGCGCCGGTCGTGACGGCGCCAGCCGCGTGGGGCACCGAACCCGCCGACGTCGCGAGCGGGACCGTGGCCGACAGCATCGACGCGCAATGGTGGAAGAGCTTTCACGATCCCGAGTTGAATCTGCTGGTGCAGCGTCTGGTCCGCCAGGACCTGGATTTCGAGACGGCGGCCGAGCGCGTGTTGCAGGCCCGCGCGCAGACGAAAGTCACCGCGGCGCAGGGGTTGCCGCAAATCGATGCGAAGGCGCAGGTGGTCCATGAGCGCGTGAGCCCGGGCGGGACGTCGTCGCTTGACGTCGCGGCGCCGGACGCGTCGCTGGAATTCAACGACTGGACGACGGGACTGTCGGCCTCCTGGGAACTCGACCTGTTCGGGCGGGTGCGCCGTTCGGTCGAAGCCGCGCACGCCAACGCGGTCACGGTGGTCGAAGCGAAACACGCGATCGTTCTGGACGGACTCGCCGAACTCGCGTCGGATTACCTTTCCCTGCGCGGCGCGCAGGCACGCGAAGTGGTCGCGCGCGCCAATCTCGTCACCGCAGAGGATACCCTGAACCTGACGCGCAACCGCCTGCAGAACGGGGTCGGGAGCAATCTCGACGTCTCGCGCGCGCGCGCGAAGCTGGAAAACATCGCGGCGACGTTGCCGGCCCTGCGGACGACCGAAGCGCGTCTCGTCAATGCGATCGGCCTGTTGCTGGCGGAACCGCCGCGCGGTCTCGACGCGGAGTTGACGACCGCGGCCGCGCTGCCGTCAGTTCCGCCCGTGATCCCCGTGGGTTTGCCGTCCGAACTGGTGCGTCGCAGGCCGGATGTGCGGGAGGCCGAAGCCAAACTGCACCTCGCGACCGCGCAAACGGGCATCGCGGTCGCCGCGTTCTATCCGGACGTCAGCCTGACCGGGTCGTTCGGCACCGAGGGGTTGCAGTTCTCCGATTTATTCAGCCTGTACGACCGCAGTTTCTCGATCGGTCCCAGCATCGATTTGCCGCTGTTCAAGGGCGGACGCTTGAAGGGGACGCTTCACCTGCGGGAATCGGCGCAACGCGAAGCGGCGCTGTCCTATCGGAAAACGGTGTTGCAGGCCTGGAGAGATGTGGACGACGCGCTGACTGCGTACGCCAACGCCCAGTTGCAGAGTCGGCAGCTCGCCGCGGCGGTCGAGGACGACAAGGCGGCGTTGACGATCGCGCGGCAACGGTTTGCGCAGGGGACGGTCAGCTATCTGGATTTGAACACGGCGCAGACCTCGGTGCTGAGCAGCGAGGACGCGCTGATCAGGAGCGATCTGGCGATCAGAACCGATCTGGTGTCGCTGTACAAGGCGCTGGGCGGGGGCTGGGCCGTCGCGGAGTGAACGACGCCACGGGGAGGGCGTTGCGGATCGCGACCGTCCTGGGAAGCTCAGGGGACCGTTCCGGACGCGCGCAGCCCACACATTTCCGCCACGTATTCTGCGAAAGCGTGACTCGACCGTTCTTCGAAACTGCCGTCGGGTCGACGCGTCGCGCGAAGATACTGGTATGTCGCCACGACGAGCTTCATCGCCTTGCCCTCGGAGCCGAGCATGTGTGCGCCCAGCACGGCCGAGGCCAGACGGATCGCGGACTCCAGGGCCGCCATGTCGACCCCCTCGGCGTTTTCATGGCGGAAATCCGCTCCCGTCGCCAGCCA
>JBPBQT010000465.1:0-8281 GCA_050955065.1 Janthinobacterium lividum
GTTTCGAGAAAGGCCTGTACGGCACGGGTACCGGGTCGACCGGCAGCAAGTAAGCGCTGTGGCGGGTCCGGGCGGCGGACGCCGCCCGCCCGCGCGTCACTGCTGACGCTGGTTGCGCTGCGCCTCCGCCAGCGTCTGCGCGGGCGACGGCTGTTGCACGGCGATCTCGTCGGGCGCCAGTGCCCGCGGCAACGACACTTCCGTGTGCCGGCCGTGCAGCGGCACGTCGTCCGGATCCGTCCAGGACGGATTCGGAATTTCCCCGAAAATCTGCCGCAGGCGTTCGCCCCAGGTCCGGTGGATCATCCGGTAATACGCGTTTTCCTGATCGAGCACCGCGAAACGGGTCACTTTCAGCGCATCGCGCTCGTAGACGAGCAGATCCAGCGGCAGCCCCACCGAGAGGTTCGAGCGCAGTGTCGAGTCCATCGAGATCAGCGCGCACTTCGCCGCTTCGTCCAGTGGCGTCGCCGGCGTGATCACGCGATCGACGATCGGCTTGCCATACTTCGACTCGCCGATCTGGAAATACGGGCTCACGCGCGTGGACTCGATGAAATTTCCCGCCGAGTAGATCATGAAGAGCCGGGGCGCCAGGCCCTTGATCTGACCACCGAGGATGAAGCTGCAGTTGAAGGCGAGATCGAATTCCTCGAGCGGCGCGGCATCGCGCTGGTGCACCTCGCGCACCGCGTCGCCGACGACGCGCGCGGCCTCGGCCATGTTCGGCGCGCTCCACAATGTAGGGCGCCCGTTCTCGCCCGGCTCGCTCAGCAACTGAACGACGGACTGGGTGAGTGAAAGGTTGCCGGCTCCCATCAGCACGAGCACGCGGTCGCCCGCCTGTTCGAATACCGACATCTTGCGCGCGGCGCTTACATGGTCCACGCCGGCGTTGGTGCGTGTATCGGACAGAAAGACCAGCCCTTCGTCAACGCACATCGCCACGCAATAAGTCATATTTGCAATATCTCAATGAAAACAGGTGTCATTGTACCGGGCCGTTGCCGCCAAAAACGGCGAACGTCCCGCACGTTGCATGTCCCGGCCGACACATCGCGGCCGCCGCGACGTCGTGCCACAGGCATCATGCCCTACTGCAGGGCCTCGACATTGACGAATACCATGACATCGAGTGTTTCTTCCTTGCCGCCGACGCGCGTGCCGCGCACCGGCGACGCGGCCTGGTAATCGCGGGCGACGGCGAGCCGGCAGTATTTCTCGCTGGCGAACCGGGTGTGCGTGACGTCGACCGACACCCAGCCCAGGTCGCCGAGCCAGACGTCCACCCACGCGTGGCTGGCCGCATGCGGCACGTCGCCCGGATCGATATACCCGCTCACGTAACGCGCCGGCACGCCATGCGCGCGGCAGCACGCCAGCATCAGGTGCGCATGGTCCTGGCATACGCCGTTGCCCAGCGCCAGCGCGTCGGCAGCGCTGCTGGTCACCCGGGTCACGCCCGGCAGATAGTGCACGCGCGACTCGATCCGCTCGGCCAGCGCGATCAAGCCGGCCGGCGTCGTCGGGGCCGGCGCCGCGAACGCCAGATCGTGGATCGCATCGTCGACTTCGGTCAGCGGCGTGAGCGTCGTGTAATGCTCGATCGGGATCAGGCCCGGGCCTTCGGTGAGCCGCCCGTCGTGCAGCGGCGTGGTGTCGATCTCGCCGGAGACCGAAAAGAAGATCTCCTCGTGCGCCCGGGTCAACACGAGCGTATGCAGGACGTTGCCGTATGCGTCCTGGGTGGCGTCGAGCTTGCCCGGCGCATCGACGTGCCAGCGGCGCACGAGCTGCGAGGGACTCGTCGACGGCGTGAGTCGCAACTGCTGGATTGAATACTGCACCGGCGTCTGGTACCGGTAACGGGTGTCATGGCGTATGGTCAAATGCATGGTCGGGTCCGTTCGGTCCGTTGGGTCCTGGAAAACATGCACGCCGGCGGCGCGCATCATGGCGTCGGGCAGGCGGCCCGTGACGGGCCGCCTGCGTCACGCCAGCGGCAACATCAGGTAAGTGCGCATGACGAGCGTGCCCAACGCGTGTACCCGCTCCAGGAACTGCGTCAGGTACGCGTGCAGATCGGTCTCGAAAATTCGCTCGATGTCGGCATACAGCAATTCGGCGCGCAGCTTGCCGGCAAAACGTTCGCACGGCGTCGAACCCGCGGTGCGCAGCTGTTCGAGCGTGTCGCAGACCTCGACGAGCGAGGCGAGCAGCGAACGCGGCATGTGCGGGTTCAGGATCAACAGCTCGACCACGCGCGACGGCGTCACGACATCGCGATAGACCTTGCGATAGATCTCGAGCGCCGATACCGAACTGAGGATCGACGTCCAGTAATAGAAATCCTCGAGCTGACGCGTGGCATCGCGTTGGGTGCCGGTATGCGAGAAGCGCACGTCGAGGATCCGTGCGGTATTGTCGGCGCGTTCGAGAAAGGTACCCAGCTGACCAAAATAAAACGCGTCGTCTTTCAACGCGGTGCCGACGGTGACCCCGCGCGAGAGATGCGAGCGGGTCTTCACCCATTCGAACAGCGCCTCCGGGTTCGACTGCAGTTCGCCCGCGCCAAGACGGTCGACGAAATCGAGCCAGGTGAAGTTGATGGTCTCCCAGCTCTCGGTGGTCAGCGTGCCGCGCACCGCCCGGGCATTCTCGCGCGCGGCCTGCAGGCAGGCGAAGATGCTCGACGGATTGTCGGGGTCGGCAACCATGAATTCGAGCACCCGCTCATTGGTGGGCGGCTCGCCATAGCGGTCGCGAAACGCCGTTTCGAGTTCCGAAATGCGCAGGATCGAGCGGTGCGCGTCTGTCTCCTGTTTGGCGGTCTGGGGCAACAACATGCCCTTGAGATTGATGTCCAGCATGCGCGCGGTATTCTCCGCACGCTCCATGTAACGCGCCATCCAAAAAAGGTGGTCGGCAGTCCGGCTCAGCATGATGGCGTTCCTTCGAAGCGAGGGCCTGTTTCCCCCATGAACCCGGACAACACCCTATTCCGGGTCGGAAATACTGCGCGGGCGAGCGGGACGATGGCTGGGGCGAGAGCCCGGGTCGCAACCCTGGCGAAGACGCCCGCCACCTTGCCGCGCTGCCCGGTCAATCGACGATCCAGGTGTCTTTCGTGCCGCCGCCCTGCGACGAATTCACCACCAGCGAACCCGCCTTGAGCGCGACGCGCGTGAGTCCGCCCGCCGCCAGCGTGACGTCCCGTCCCGACAGCACGAAGGGCCGCAGATCGATGTGCCGCGGCGCGATGCCTGCGTCGACGAAGGTCGGGCAGGCCGACAGGGACAGCGTCGGCTGCGAGATGTAGCCGCTGGGACGGGCGATCAGCCGGGCGCGGAAGTCCTCGATCTCCGCCTTCGTCGACGCGGGGCCCACGAGCATGCCGTAGCCGCCCGCGCCGTGCACCTCCTTGACGACCAGTTCGGGCAGGTGCGCGAGGGTGTAGGCCAGATCCTCGGGCTTGCGACACTGGTAGGTCGGGACGTTCTTCAGGATCGGCTCCTCGTCGAGATAGAAGGCGATCATGTCCGGCACGAAGGGATAAATCGACTTGTCGTCGGCGATACCGGTCCCCATCGCATTGGCCAGCGCCACCCGGCCGGCGCGATAGGCGGTCAGCAGGCCGGGCACGCCCAGCGCCGAATCCGAGCGGAAGGCGAGCGGATCGAGGAAATCGTCGTCGATGCGGCGATAGATCACATCGACCCGCCTGGGCCCTTGCGTGGTGCGCATGAACACGTAGTTGTCGTCGACGAAGAGATCCTTGCCCTCGACGAGCTCGACGCCCATCTGCTGCGCGAGGAACGAATGCTCGAAATACGCGGAGTTGTACATCCCCGGCGTCAGCACCACCACGACCGGATCGTCCGCGCCGTCGGGCGCCACCGAACGCAGCGATTCGAGCAGGAGATCGGGGTAATGCGCGACTGGCGCGATCCGGTTCTGGACGAACAGCTCGGGAAACAGCCGCATCATCATCTTGCGGTTCTCGAGCATGTACGACACGCCCGACGGCACCCGCAGATTGTCTTCCAGCACATAGAAATCGCCGTCCTCGCTCGAGCGCACCACGTCGACGCCCGCCACGTGCGCGTACACGCCCAGCGGCACATCGACGTTCTGCATTTCCGGGCGGTACTGGGCATTCGTGTAGACCTGCTCGGCCGGCATCCGTCCCGCGCGGATGATGTTGCCGTCATGGTAGACGTCGTGGATGAACATGTTCAACGCGCGCACCCGTTGCCGCAGGCCGGCCTCGAGGGTGCGCCACTGCTCGCCCGGAATGATGCGCGGGATCAGGTCGAAGGGAATGAGGCGTTCGGTGCCCAGCAGGTCACCGTTCATCGCGAAGGTAATGCCCACACGGCGGAACAGCAAGTCGGCCTCGGCCCGTTTCCGGGTCACCGAATCGTCCGGTTGCGCCTCGAGCCAGCGTTGAAAGCGCGCATAGTGCGGACGGATTGCATCGCCGTCGCGCATTTCATCGTAGATCTGCATCGTCTGCGCCCTGTCTTATTTGAATGGCAACGCTTGCGCGTCGCGCCAGTGTTGACGCCTGGTGCTCCCGACGGGATATCAAGCAAGCCATATGCCCGTCTTGATTCTACGCCGGCTGACGGGGCGCGAGGCCGGGATGCGGCTGGAAAGGATGGCGACGTGGCGTGCCACGCTGGTTTTGCACCTTGAAGGTGCATCGATGCGGGGTGCATGCCCGATTCGGGGCACGAGCGGCCATGCCGGAGGAACAAGATGATCGAGGGAGCAGACGGGAGAGCGAGAGCGGACGAGGAAATGGACGAAAACGCGGACGAAAAAAAACCTTCCGGCGAAAACCGGAAGGTCGTGTCTGGTGGGCCTCCCGTGAGTCGAACACGGCACCAACGGATTATGCTTACCACTATGCCTTTCGACACCCCTTTCGGGTTTGTGGTCTGGACTGTCTCTTGTCTTTACGACCTACCCGTACAGTCTCTACACCTTCCCGAGATCACATTCGGGCTTGGCTCGGGATTACCACGGCCCACCGAAACGGCGCACGCCAGAGGCTTCCCCGAATTTGAGTAGTTCTACCGCGGAGCAGAGTCAACTTGCTCTGCGGCAACCCATATGGCGACCTGCCGTGGTCCCGACGATATCGGGACGGTAGGCGGGCCGCCGATCAAGTCCGCTGCTCTAACCAACATGAGCTAGAGGCCCAGAGGCGCAGATTATCGCATGCGCCGGCGGGTTGTTGTTCAACTTGCGCAACTTGTTCACCAACCGCACCCGTCGCGCCCGTCGAACCTGTATGTCAGAACCTGTGAGACGCGGCTCAGTTGCCTTCGAGGAAGGACTTCAGCTTGTCCGAACGGCTGGGATGACGCAGCTTGCGCAGTGCCTTCGCCTCGATCTGACGGATCCGCTCGCGCGTCACGTCGAACTGCTTGCCGACCTCTTCCAGCGTGTGATCCGAGCTCATTTCGATCCCGAAACGCATGCGCAGCACCTTCGCCTCGCGCGGCGTCAGCGAGTCCAGCACGTCCTTGACGATGTCCCGCATCCCGGAATGCAGCGCGGCGTCCGACGGCGCGACCGTGTTGCTGTCCTCGATGAAGTCGCCCAGATGCGAATCGTCGTCGTCGCCGATCGGCGTTTCCATCGAAATCGGCTCCTTCGCGATCTTCATGATCTTGCGGATCTTGTCCTCGGGCATCTCCATCTTCTCGGCCAGCGTCGCCGGATCCGGCTCGAGGCCGGTTTCCTGCAGAATCTGCCGGGAAATCCGGTTCATCTTGTTGATCGTCTCGATCATGTGCACCGGAATCCGGATGGTGCGGGCCTGATCGGCGATCGAACGCGTGATGGCCTGACGGATCCACCAGGTCGCATACGTCGAGAACTTGTAGCCGCGACGGTATTCGAACTTGTCCACCGCCTTCATCAGGCCGATGTTGCCTTCCTGGATCAGATCGAGGAACTGCAGCCCGCGGTTCGTGTACTTCTTCGCGATCGAGATCACCAGCCGCAGATTGGCCTCGGTCATCTCGCGCTTGGCCTGGCGTGCCTTCAGCTCGCCCGACGCCATCTGGCGGTTGGTTTCCTTCAGGTCGCCCAGCGGCAACACGACGCGCGTCTGCAGATCGATCAGCTTCTGCTGCTGTTCGCGGATCGCCGGAATGTTGCGCTCGAGCACCGCGCTGTAGTCATGCTTTTCGTCGACGACGCTTTGCGCCCATTCCAGATTCGTTTCATTGCTCGGGAAACGCGAAATGAACTCGCTGCGCGACATGCCGCACTTGTCCACCACCGTATGCAGGATCTGGCGCTCGACGCTGCGCACTTCCTCGACCTGACCGCGCAGCGTGTCGCACAGCCGCTCGACGGTGCGCGCGGTGAAGCGGATCGACGTCAGTTCCTGCTGGATCTCTTCCTGGGCGCGCAGGTAGGAGGCCGACTTGTAGCCCTCCTTCTCGTACGCGTCGCGCATCGCCGAGAATTCCGCGCTGATCTTGCCGAACTTGTCGAGCGCGGCGCGCTTGAGCGCCTCGAGCTGGGCGGCGTTCGCCGACGCGGCGCGCGCGCCCTCGTCTTCCGCCGAATCCTCATCGTCGCTTTCCTCGTCGTCGTCGGCGGCTTCGAGTTCCTCCGCTTCCTCGGCGGAGAAACCATCCGCGTCCTTCTCGTCGGCCGGGGCTTCCGTTTCCGAATCGATCAGGCCGTCGACCAGTTCGTCGACGCGGATTTCGTCGTTCGACACGCGTTCCGCCATCCCGAGGATGTCGGCGATCGTCGTCGGGCAGGCGGAGATCGCCTGCACCATGTACTTGAGGCCGTCCTCGATCCGCTTCGCGATCTCGATCTCGCCTTCGCGGGTCAGCAGCTCGACGGTCCCCATTTCGCGCATGTACATGCGCACCGGGTCCGTCGTGCGACCGAATTCGGAATCGACGGTCGACAACGCGACCTCGGCTTCTTCCTCGACTTCGTCGTCGCTCGCGGCGGCCGGCGCGTTGTCGTTGAGCAGCAGCGTTTCCGCGTCCGGCGCCGTCTCGTACACCCGCACGCCCATGTCGCTGAACGTGCCGATGATCCCCTCGATCGCGTCCGTCTCGACGATATCGTCCGGCAGATGGTCGTTGATTTCGGAGAACGTCAGGAAGCCGCGCTCCTTGCCGAGCACGATCAACGCACGCAACTTCGCCCGGCGCTCTTCGAGCTCCTCGGCGGTACCCGGCTGCTGCGACGCGAACGCGTCCTTCAGCAGCGCCTTTTCTTTCGCACGGCGTTCCCGCACCTTGACCACCACGGTCTTCTCGCCCTTGCCCGCTTCTTCCACGGGGGTGACTTCTTCTTCAGAGGAGACTTCGTTCAACGTTTTTTTCATGGAGTTCGCCATAGTGGCCTTATCGTGGACGCGCACAGTGCGCAACGTTGCATCGGCCCTGGGTTCCTTGGTTGCACGTGCCGCTGAAGTACAGACGGCCGCCGCGTGAATCGCCCGTCGCGAATTTCCGGTTTCTGCGGTAACCTCTCATCGTGAGGGCATCATGTCAGACCGGACGTCGGCGGGACCCAAGCCGGCGTCATTCGTTTCCAGGCGTTGTTCGCAGGTGCGGGTGCAGCGGGGCGGCGCCTGCGACGCCTTCGATGCGCTGCGGGGTATCCGCAACACGCCCTTGGCTTCAAGAGATCCGGCCCTCGGCCCTGGAGATCCCGTCCGACCCGGCATCCGCCCGGCCGTACCAGCAATTGCCCAGCAATCGCAGAAGCACTTACACCCGTTTAAAACCCTAAATTATAGCACTGATAAGTCCTGATTTATGGCTTTGCGATGGCGGAGTGCTTCAATTCCGCCACCAGGCGTGACAGACTGGTCACTTCCAGGCTTTGCTCCGGCGTCAGCTTCGTTTGCCTGCACAGCAGGTCGAGCCGCTCGCACAGACCGTCGTAGCGCATTTTCGCCAGCGATGCATCGATTTCCTGAAACGCCAGATCCTCCAGTTCCCGGCGGTGCTCGGTGCTCGTCGCGCCGCCCGTGCCGACATCCCCTTCCGCCATCAGCAGATCCCGCACGTTCTCGTCATAGACCAGGATTTCGCGAAAGATTTCCTCGTAGGTGGAGACGTTCTCCGAATTTCTCAAGACGTCCGACAACAATCGAAACTCCGCGCGCGCGCCCAGTTCCTGCGCATGCGCGATCACTTCCTCGAACAACGGACGATGATGCGCGCATTCGCCGATCACCTGCAGCGCGTCCTCGCGCAGACGCAGCGCCAGTCTAGGGTGCATC
>JBPBQT010000466.1:0-8118 GCA_050955065.1 Janthinobacterium lividum
ATGCGAACCGGCTGGGGCGGCGCGGTCAGCCGTGACCTGTTCGGCCAGGAGATCGTCGCCAAGTCGCGCATCGCCGGGCTGGACATGCGCTTTCTGCAGGTGGTCGACAAACCGCCGTTGATCGCGATGGTCCACCAGACCAATCCGCCGGACTATTTCTTCCTGGGTACCGACACCGCGGATCTGGCGTTCGACGTGCAGGCGCTGCCGCAGGGCTGGGAAGCGCAATGCGAGATCGCGCATTTCGGCTGCATCAGCCTCGTGCGCGAACCGCTCGCCGGGCAACTCGTCGCCCTGGCCCGACGGCTGCGGCGCGCAGGGACACGTATCAGTTTCGACGCCAATTACCGGAATCTGATGGGCGCCGATTATCCGGCCTTCTTCGAATCGATGGTGACGAGCGCGGATATCGTCAAGGTGTCGGACGAGGATCTTGCCCGCATCTATCCGGAACGCGCGCCGGCCGCCGTGCTCGAGGACCTGCGCCGCCGCGCCGCGCACGCGTTGCTGCTGTTCACGCGGGGCGCGGACGGGATGACCCTGTTCGCCGGCGACACCGTGCTCGAACAACCGGCGCTGCGCATCACGCTCGCCGATACGGTGGGCGCGGGCGACGCCTGCATCGGCGGTTTCCTCGCGAGCCTGCTGCAGCGCCCGGATGGCCGGCTTGCCGACCACCTCCGCTTCGCCGCGGCCACGGCCGCCGTCGCCTGCACGCGCGTGGGCGCCTACGCCCCGACGCGCGATGACGTCCTCGCCCTTGCCCGCGCCGACGCGCCGGACTTTCTTCAGGACATCAGCCAGGGCGTCGGTGAGGAAACCCGCCAGGACGCGGGCTAGGAAGCAGGTCGGGACGCGGCAAGCGCCAGCGCCTTGAGCACGTCGTAACACGCCCCCATCGTGTGGTAATCGACCTTGCCGGCGGGACTCTTCAGATCGTCGATCTTGCTGTTGTCACGGCGCAGTATCCGGAACCACGCGCCTTCGCGGTGATCGACGAAGTGCTGCCACGCATAGGTCCAGATCCGCTCGTACCACGCCTGATAACCGGCTTCGCCGGTGCGCTGGGCGAGTAGCGCCGCAGTCGCGAGCGCCTCCGCCTGCACCCAGAAATACTTGTCGTCGTCGTAGAATTCGTCCTCCAGACCGGTGCCGTACACGATCCCGCCGTGTTCCGCGTCCCAGCCGAGCGCCATCGCGCGATCGAACAGCGCGCGCGCGCGCGGCAAGCGCCAGGCGGCCGGATCGTGACGGTCGAGGATCAGCAGCAGTTTCGCCCATTCCACCTGATGCCCCGGCTGAAAGCCCCAGGGGCGGAAGATATTGCTGCGGTCGCCCTTGTTGTATTCCCAGTCGACGCTCCAGTCCGCATGGTAATGCTCCCAGACGAGCCCGCCCGTGAGCGCCGCCTGACGATTGACGATATGGTCGGCCACCAGGGATGCGCGCGTCAGGTAGCGTTGCTCGCCGGTGGCCTCGAACGCCGCGATCAAGGCCTCGCACGCGTGCATGTTGGCATTCTGCCCACGGTAGTTCGACACCCGCCAGTAGGCCGTGGCCTCATCGGCATACAGCTCGTTGCGCGGGTCCCAGAACCGGTTTTCGAGCAGGTCCCAGGTTTCCGCGAGCCAGCCCCGCGCTTCGTCGATCCCCGCCTCGATCGCCTTCGCATACGCGAGCATCACGAAAGCCAGGCCATAACAGTGGTTGGTGTCGTCCGCCACGCCGTTGCGATCGAGCAGCCAGGCATAGCCGCCGGTCGCGGGTTGGCGGTGCACGTCGCGCAGATACGCCAGCCCGTGCCGCACGCCGCCGCGGAACTCGTCGGCGCGGAACTGCTGCCACGCCATCGAGTACGTGAAGATGAACCGCGTGCTGCTGACCAGATGCCGGGTGTCGCGGTCGTAGACCTCGCCGCTGTCCTTGTAGAAATGATAGAAACCGCCCTTCGGGTCCATGCAGTTCGGATGATAGAAATTCATCGTCCGGGCGATGTGATCGATCAGGAACGCGGGACTGGAGAAATCCGGCAGCGGGGGAACGGGATGGGACATCGTGCTGTGTACTCCTGCGCGTCGCCGCGCAACGGGCGTTCGGCGCGATGGCCGACGCGTGTTTTGCAGCGGGCGGCCATGGCGAACCCGCCCGGCCGGGGAAGGCCGCGGAGCGCGGCGTGGATGACTGACGACATGAGCGGACCGACCGCCCGAGCGACTAGGTGAGCAGGTACCCTTCGCGCGCCGCCACGGGTGGAGGGAGTGAGCGTTCGCCCAGCTGCTCGCGCAGCGAACGCTCGATGGTGCGGCTCATTGCATCGAGCGCGAGATCATTGGGCGCGATGCCGAACGGCTCCTCGAGTTCGCTGGCGATCGCGTTCAGCGCCATGAACGCATAGGCGATGAAGACCGTGATCACCGGGGTCGCCATGCCGATGCTGCCGACCAGTCCGAACGGCAACAGGATGCAGTAGAAATAGATGGTGCGATGCAGCAGCACGTCGTAGGCATAGGGGATCGGCGTGTTGCTCAGCCGCTCGCAGCCGCCGATAAGGTCCGACAGCGCGCAAAGACGGGTATCGATCGCTTGCGCCATCATGTCGCTGATCAAGCCCTCGGCACGCCACTGGCGCAGATCCTCGCCGAGCATGCGCACCAGCTCGACCGGGCGATAGACGGCGGCGGATACCCGGTCCGCCCGCTCCGGCGACAGCAGTCGGTTCAGATCCGAGCGGTCGTCGGAATCCCGCAGCTGGTGCTTGAGACTGTAGGCGAAGGCCACCAGCAGCATCACGAAACCGCGCGTGCGTGCCGCGTCGAGTCCCACCGGCAAGGTCAGGGCCTGACGCGCGAGGGAACGCGCATCGTTCAACAGCGCCCCCCATAATTTTCGCCCTTCCCAGAACCGCTCGTAGCTCGCGTTGTTGCGAAATCCCAGAAAGATCGCCAGCGCAATGCCGATCAGGCTGAACGGCACGGGGTCGAGACGCAGCAGATGGTCGCCCAGATAGGTGTGCCAGAGCACGGCCACGACGGAAATCAGGAAAATGAGTCCCATCGATGGCAAGACGGTGCCGAGGACGGAACCATGCCAGATGAACAACATCCTGAACCAATTGAGCTTCGGTCTGACGATCACGTTTGGATAGCGGAAGAGAGAAACACCTGCAGCGCGGTATCGATGCAAGGCCTGGGTGAATTATCATACAGGGGCATGCCGCCTGCGCGTTTCGTCCGCACGATTTTGTCCGCCGCATCGAGTCCGCCGCATCGCATCCGCATTTCATCGTCCCACCTGCCCCTGGCCCCATGGAAAAATACTGGACCCCCCTCGCCCGCACCCTGACACCCTATGTCCCGGGCGAACAGCCGCGCATCCCGAACCTCGTCAAGCTGAACACCAACGAGAATCCGCATCCGCCGTCGCCGCGCGTGATCGAGGCGATTCGCGCTGCGTGCGACGCCCGCCTGCGGCTCTATCCGGATCCGGGCGCCACGCGCCTGAAGGAAACGATCGCCCGGCGCTATGACGTGCGCCCCGATCAGGTCTTCGTCGGCAACGGCTCCGACGAAGTGCTCGCGCACGCGTTTCCGGCATTTTTCCAGCAGGACCGGCCGATCCTGTTCCCCGACATCAGCTACAGCTTCTATCCGGTCTACTGCGGCCTCTACAGCGTGCCGTTCGAGCGCATTCCGGTCGATGCGCGACTCGCCGTCCAACTCGCGGACTACCACCGGCCGAACGGCGGCATCCTCTTCGCCAGCCCGAACGCGCCCACCGGCATCGCGGTCCCGCTGGCGGACATCGAGCAGGCGAACCCCGACACGGTGGTGCTGGTGGACGAGGCGTATATCGATTTCGGCGGCGAGAGCGCCGTGCCGCTGGTGGCGCGCTACCCGAACCTGCTGGTGGTCCAGACGCTGTCCAAGTCGCGTTCGCTGGCAGGCATGCGCGTCGGCTTCGCGATCGGCGATGCCGGCCTCATCACCGCGCTCGAGCGTGTGAAAAGCAGCTTCAACTCCTATCCGCTCGACCATCTCGCGCAAGCCGGCGCGGTGGCGGCGATCGAGGACGAAGAGGCCTTCGCGCAAGGCTGCGGCACGATCGTCGCCACCCGCGAGCGACTGGCCGCGTCGCTGGGCGAGCTGGGTTTCGACGTGCTGCCGTCCTCGGCCAATTTCCTGTTCGCGCGACACCCGGCGTACGCGGGCGCCGCGTTGCAGGCGGGACTGCGCGAGGCCGGCGTGCTGGTGCGGCGCTTCGATGCGCCCCGCATCGCCGATTACCTGCGCATCACCATCGGCACCGATGCCGAGTGCGCGCGCCTGGTCGAGGTGCTGCGTCCGCTCGTGCAGGTGGCGTGAGGATTGGCACGGTCACGTTGCCCGTCCGCACGGCCCTGCGCCAGGCGCCGCAGGCGACGCGCGGGCCGGCAAGCAGGTATGGCGCCCTCTAGCGCCGGCACGCGCCCATGATCGCCCCGGTCACGATTCTCGGGATCAGTTCCCTGTCGGCATTCCTTGCACTGCTGATCATGGGATCGCTGGCGCGCGGCGACGTTCCGGGCACGCGCGAATGGTGCGGGGCGAACATCCTGCTCGTGTGCGGCATCCTGCTGCTGATCAGCGGCGCCCATCTGCCGTCGTCGTTGTCGGTCATCGCGGGCAATGCGGCGATCGGCGCGGCCGCCGTTCTTCAGGTGGTGGGCCTGCAACGTTTCTTCCGGCTGCGCGCCGCGCATCGCCTGTGCGTCCTGCCCTTTGCCGCGATGCTGGGTCTCATCGGGTATTTCACGTACGGGCACGACAGCATGGCGGCCCGCGTGGTGGTGTTTTCGCTGTATCACGCCGGTTTCAGCCTGGCGCTGGGCACGCTGGTCGTCCTGCACCGGCCGCGCGACCGGCCGGCGTATGCCTATCGGTTCATGCTCAGTGTCGGCTACGCCGCGACGGTCCTGCATCTGACCCGCGCGATGGCCTGCCTCGGCGGCATCGCCGGGCAGCATGGCGCCTTTACACCGACACCGCTGCATGTCGTCTTTCTCGCGATCGGCACCATGGCGGCGCCCGCGTTGACGATCGGCATGGTCATGATGGCGCACGACCAGCGGGCCGCCGCGCTGGAGCGCCATGCGAACATCGACTATCTGACCGATCTGCCCGGACGGCGCGCCTTCACCGACGCGGCGGACCGGGAGCATCGGCGCGCGGCGCGCTTCGGCCGGTCGTTGTCGCTGGCGATCGTCGATATCGATCTCTTCAAACAGATCAACGACCGCTTCGGTCATGCCGGGGGCGACGACATGCTGGTGCATTTCGCCACGCATCTGCGCCAGACCCTGCGCCACAGCGATATCGGTGCGCGCATCGGCGGGGAAGAATTCGCCCTGCTCCTGCCGGAAACCCACGCGCTCGCCGCGCAACAGGTACTGGAACGCTTCCGTACACGTATGGCGAACAACCGTTGCATCATCGACGGCGTTCCGGCTGCCTGCACCTTCAGCGCCGGCATCGCCGAACGCGTCCCCGGCGATTCACTCGCCGCGCTGATGGCGCGCGCCGATCGTGCGCTTTACCAGGCCAAACAGACGGGCCGGAACCGGACCATGATCGGTCCGCGGCCGGCAGGGCATGAACCGGCGGCACCAGGGGCAGACGAGGTCGATGCGGATAGCGACCATGCCGGTGCTATACATGAGGGTGGCATGCATGCGGATGATGCGCACGCGGGCGTGGGGCCGTCGGCCTAGGTACTCCACGCCTTGGGTCGCTACCCGAGCGCGGGATCGAACACCGCGCGTAGCGACGCACGCCCGCCACGGTCATGGAACCCCGACTGGAACCACCACGCCGCGCTCTTGTGCACCGGGAGGTCCTGGTCCTGCCCGGTCAGCAGCAGGCTGGCGAGGCGGCCCAGCGTGGGCTGGTGGCCCACCACGACCACCACGCGTTCACCGCCACGCGCCCAACCCGCCGCCTCGAGCACCGCGGCCGGTTCCGTGTCGGGGGCGAGCGCGGCCACCCGTTCGAATTCGCTGGTCAATTGCTGGGCGGTCTGGACGGTGCGGATCGCCGGGCTTGCCAGGACCACGCTGCCGGCGGGCAGGCGCGGCCGGAGCCATTCGGCGGTACGGCGCGCCTGTTTTTCGCCCGTGAGGGTCAGTTCGCGGGCGAGGTCCCGGTGCCGGAAATCCCCGGCGCCGTTCGTGCTGTCCTCGGCCTGCGCATGGCGCCATAAAATCAGTTGCATCAAGTGTCTCCCGGCACGTTGCGGCGGACCCGGTGCCTGCGGCGGCGACGTTCTTCGCGGCAGCCACGGGGTCGGCTGTATATTGCAGTGTAATGCGCGCAGTGTAACGCGACGCCGTCGTCCGCCGGCCGGCGACGCATCACTTCTGCACCTGAGCGGATTTACACTAATTGACGGTAAGCACCGAAGTTGATTGACTCGGAAGAGACGACTGCATAGAATCACGGCTTCTTCGGAGCGTAGCGCAGCCTGGTAGCGCATCTGGTTTGGGACCAGAGGGTCGAAGGTTCGAATCCTTTCGCTCCGACCAAGAATTTCAAAGGCTTACCGCTGATTGGCGGTAGGCCTTTCATTTAACTTGAGTTAGATACCTGTCAGGTCGCTCTGGCTGTATCAATTAGAGCAACGGCCGGACATCCCCCGCTTCAAGCCATAACGCCATTTGCGGCATCCGGCTTTTCCGCAAACGCTCCACCAAGTCTTCCCCGGTCCAAGAAGGCCGACACTTTCGCTTTCGCAGTTGCTTGAGAGCGGCAATGGCCCGTTTCTCGTTGAGATCGCTCAAATCGAGAGCAAAATCATCCGGATGGATGATGTCGATCCCGAAATACGTTCTCACATGGTCTGCGGCAAAATCCTTCATATTGAACGTGATGATCGCATCGGCTTTCGCGGCCAGCGCAGTCATCACGACATGTCGATCCTTTGGATCGATCGGGGCTTGATTCGCCAATTCCGGCAGTTCGCAGACCAACAGTGCGTCCGGAAATGCAGCATCCATCGTTGCACGAAGCTTCGTGATCTAGCCGCTGGCATCGTCATTATTATCAGTGCCTGTTCGATACGCATTCAGCTTGCGTGTCCACTCGTTGTGAATCGCCTGCGACCAAAGAGGATTGAAAAATTCGTGGTCGGCCAGCGTGAGCAGAACGTCCCTGACGACCATCGAGAACAGGACGCAGGCATGCGGCACAGCAGTGAACCGGTCGAACGACACCCTTACAGGTCGTACCCCCCGATGTCCTCATTGGTTGCCACCAATTCATCCAGAGCGCTCTTACGGGCGATCTGCATCGTATGTTTGAAGCGCTGGACATCATCCATTCTGATGCGGCGATGGCGCCCCACCTTCCGATAATCCAAGTCGCCTGCTTCGAGACGGGAAATCAGATAAGGCCGTGACACGCCCAATATCTCGGCAGCTTGCTTTGTTGTCAGTTCGGTGTGTTCCGGCACCATGACGAACACTTGCTGTTTCGCCATCATCGCAAGGATGCGGGACAGCGCCCGCAAAGTCGCCGGAGGCACTTCAATGCGAGAAACGTCCCCGTCGTTGTCTTCATTGACAAGCGCGATGCGCGGCGCATGGGGCCGATCCACCGCTTCTCCCATGAGGCGGCTAGCCTGGGCAAACAGGGTTGCTTCGTCGTCGGACAGCACGATGCGCTCAGGTGATGAAATCCTCATGAGAATTTTTTTTGAACATCACTCTGCCGCACTCGCTGACCGTATGCGACAGAAGCATTAAATGCGATATTCGCAACGAGATTGACGATGTCGGGTTGGAGATTCGATCCTTTCGTTCCGTATGAAAATTTCAAAGACCTAGAGCCATCCCGCGACAAGTCTTCTTTTTAGCCTGGCGCTAGTTCCCTGTGTCGCGCGATCTTGCCTGCAATCTACACGCTGTATTCGAAGCGCTGAACATCCCCCATTCCAATACAACGACGCCCTGTTGCGCCGCGCCTTCCTTCGCGCCACACGTCGTCGCTTCGCATGGTATCCGGGCCGGTTGCGGAAAACCGCCCATCATGCGGGAACGACTATCCGAACGCTGCCGGTGCTTGCCCGGCCCCGCCTTTCCGCGTTCTG
>JBPBQT010000467.1:0-8037 GCA_050955065.1 Janthinobacterium lividum
AGCACGCTGCGCCAGCCGACATGCGGAATCATCCACGCGGCAAGAAAACCACCGACCGCCGCACCCAGCGGAAAGCCGCAGAACATCAGATTGAGCAGCGTCGCGCGGCGGCGATCGGGAGCGAATTCGCCCATCATCGTGACGGCGTTCGGCATGGCGGCGCCCAGTCCCACGCCGGTGATGAACCGCAACGTCGTCAGTTGCGAGAGGTTGGCCGAAAACGCGGAACCCAGACACGCGGCGCCGAACAGCAGCACCGAGCCGATCAACAATGCGCGCCTGCCGAAACGGTCCGACAAGGGGCCGGCGACAATCGCCCCGGACGCGAGCCCGAACAACGCGGCGCTCATCACCGGCGCGAGCGCGGAGCGCTCGACATGCCACTGCGTGATCAGCGACGGCGCGATGAAACCGATCGCCGCCGTGTCGAATCCATCGAGCAAAACGATCACGAAGCACATCGCGAAAATCAACCACTGAAATCCGGAAAACCGTTGCTCGTTGATAAAGGTTTGAACGTTGACTGCGGGCAGGGCGTTTCCCATGGTCATCCATGCCGATGGCTGTCGGCGGTAACGAACCGTTTCGAGATGCGTTCAATCGCATGCGTGATGGGAGACAGGCACCGCGCGACGCAACGCCGGGCAGCGGAAGCATCGTTTCCTCAACCCGTTGATATACAGAAAAATGTTCACATATCGAACTTTTTTTCGAATATAGAACAACCGCCGATCATCATAGAGGGTTGCCGGAGTGAACGTCAATTAAGGGTAGACCCGCGAGTGCCGATCCAAAACCGTGGCAATCGTTCGATTTTATCTAACATTCCGTGATGAATTATTCGATGGATCCACGCGATCCGGAAGTAGAGAATGACGTACCGAATCATTCCCTGAAAGATCTCATGACACGCTGCCGCCACCCCATCCCTCGTGTCGACGCCGCTGGCGCTGCCTTTCAAGCCGAAGGTCCCGCCACGACGTGCGCCCGGTCCGGCTCGACGATGTCGTGGCCGGCGCGTTTTGCCGCGTTGCTGCCCGGGATTGGATTGAGCCTCGCCGTCACGCTCACCGCGGTGGGGGGTGAAATGCTCCAGCGTGATCTGCTGGGACGCGCCTGGCTGGAAAGCCTCGTGCTGGCGATCCTGACCGGCACCCTGGTCCGCAGCGTCGTGTCGCCGGGCGCGCGGTATACGCCCGGGATCGACTTCAGCGCGAAAGTCGTCCTCGAAGTCGCGGTGATGCTGCTCGGCGCGTCGATCAGCGCGCAGACGCTCATCGCCGAAGGCGTGCCATTGCTGCTCGCCATCGTTGTCGTGGTGGCACTGGCGATCGTCGCGAGTTTCCGGATAGGCCGCGCGATCGGGCTGTCCCGGCCGCTGGCGCTCCTGGTCGCCTGCGGCAATTCGATTTGCGGCAACTCGGCCATCGCGGCGGTAGCGCCGGTGATCGACGCGCAGGGCAAGGATGTCGCCGCATCGATCGCGTTCACGGCCGTGCTCGGCGTCATCGTCGTGGTGTTGCTGCCGAGCCTCGCGACATGGACGGGGATGTCGCACAACCAGTTCGGGGTCTTTGCCGGCCTGACCGTCTATGCGGTACCCCAGGTCCTCGCGGCAACCGCGCCAGTGTCCATGGCGAGCGTGCAGATGGGAACGCTCGTCAAGCTCGTCCGGGTCTTGATGCTCGGGCCCGTGCTGCTCGTCGTCTCCTTCTTGCAGAACCGGCGACGCGGGAACGCGGGTGCGGACGCGGGAACATCTGACGACGGTACGGCAATGCCGGGGCTCGCGCCAGCGCGATCGACGACGCCGCGCCCTACCCTCGCGCATCTGCTGCCCTGGTTCATCATCGGCTTCCTCTGCCTGGCTGGATTGCGGTCGCTCGGCGCGATACCGGCGCGCGTCAGCGCGCCGGTGCATGACCTGTCGAGCGTCCTGACCATCGTCGCGATGGCGGGACTGGGGCTGGGCGTCGACGTCCGGTCGGTGGCGCGCGCAAGAGGTCGCGTCGTCCTGGCGGCCGTCCTGTCACTGGTCGTGCTGGGGATTCTGAGCATCGGCGCGATTCACTTGCTCGGCCTTGCCTGAGTTCGCTGCCGGTGCCGGCAGGCGGCGCCAACGAAGGTTTCCTGATATCGAAATACGCGATCTCCCGATTCCCGATCACCGCTGATGCAAGTCGATGCTTTCCTGAGCTGAACAGATCGTTACGCCGGCGCGCGTCCTTGGTACGCTCGTAACCCTGACGCCGACGTCATCAAGACCCACATGAATGACCGTGGTCTGTCGCCAGCGACGTTTTCAGAGACCGCGAGCCGCCAGACTTCTGAAAAGCGCACGCGTGCCAAACACCCATGGCGGAACTTCGGTGCACAACCCCACCCGGTTGTAAAGTGCGCCAAGCGACGCCGTCGCGATCACCACCGTATCTCCCAATTCATGCGTGAAACCCGCGCCGGCGCGATGACGGTCCTTGACCGGAGAGAACATGGTGCCGAGAAACAGCATGAAACCGTCCGGATATTGATGATGCGCGCCATGCGTCTGACCGACCAGATCCAGCGGATCACGACTGATCGCGCTCATGTGGCTGATACCTTCCAGCTCGAACCCGTCCTTGCCCTCGATTCGCAGACTGACCGATGCCGCGCGCACGGTATCGATGGTGAAGACGTCGTCGAAGATTCGAACGAACGGTCCTATCGAACAGGACGCGTTGTTGTCCTTGCATTTTCCGAGCAGCAACGCCGAACGGCCTTCGATGTCGCGGAGATTGACGTCGTTGCCGAGCGTCGCGCCGACCACCTCGCCGCGCGCATTCACGGCCAGCACCACTTCCGGCTCCGGATTGTTCCAGGAGGATGAGGGGAGCAGGCCCACGTCGGCCCCGAACCCCACGGAGGACATCGGCTGCGCCTTGGTGAAGACCTCGGCGTCGGGACCGATACCCACTTCAAGGTACTGGGACCACATCCCTCGTTCCTGCAATTCGGCTTTCAGACGCATCGCGGCGTCGGAACCGGGAACGATCTCCGAGAGATCGGAGCCGATCGTTCGCTGGATCGTTTCGCGAACCTGCGCTGCACGACTCGCCTGCCCGGCCGCCTGTTCCTCGATCACCCGCTCGATGAGGCTCACGGCAAATGTCACGCCGCACGCTTTGACCGCCTGAATATCGCAGGGCGCGAGAATCGTCACCGATGATTCCGCCTCCGACAACTGCCGCGCCATGATCCCGGCGACGTCGCCCACCACCTCGCCGTCGCACTCCCGAACGAATTCAAGCAGATCGGACCTGTCGAAAAGATCGGCGGTGGTGGGCGCCGCCGCGGTGATGTCGATCATCTGTCCGCTGCGAATCACCACGACGCACGGCCCTTCGAATGTCGATGTCCGGCGCCAGATCCTGCCCACCAATAAGGCGCGTTCCAGGTCGTGGGGAAGGTAAGCCCGACTCGTCGCGATGTCCATTTGCTCAAAGTCCATCTGATGTTCCTCGTTCGATGCGCACGTATTTAAGTAGGCACTTAAATCGATGATCCGCGGCCCTGCCGTCATCTCAAACCAACTCTTTTTCCAGCACCACGAAGCAGAGATCGTCCCGCAACGGCGTTCCGAACCGGCCATCGCCGTATGGAAACGCGTTTTTTCTGCCGGTGTCCAGATAGCCGCGACGCACGTACCAGGCGATGAGCGGCTCTCTGACATTCACCACCGTGAGCTGGACCCATCGACCGCCCCGTTGTTGAATCCACTGTTCCGCGCAATGCAACAGCGTCCGACCCAAGCCAGCGCTATGCCGTTGCGGGTCGACGGTGAGAGACCCCAGGTACCATGTGTCGCCATGCAATGGTTCGAGCCAGACGCTGCCTTTCAGGTCGCCGCCCGGGATGTCGCGCCATGTCAGGAGAACACCGTCGGGCTTGGCCAGCCACTCCTCGCGCAGCAGGTCTTCCGTAGTCCGGTCGCCTTCAATATAGTCCACTTCCGTTGTCCAGTTCGACTTCGTGCCGCCCTGGCGATAGGCTTGATTCATCATGGCCACGACCAGGGGTATATCTGCATCGTCAGCCGGCACGAGTTGATCGGCGGCGCTACGGCTCGCTCGCTTGGCGAGAGATTCTTTGGTCAACACAAGTGCGATTTCCGTTATTTGTTCGAGCAATGGGTCATCCCGCCCATCGATGATCTGCTTTACAGCCGCTTCCACGTGCGGCAAAACCGTCTTTGTCGACCGCGCCATTGCCTGTTTTCCCGACTGCGATGACGACACCGTCCGGCTTGACCCCTTGTTTGAACAATATTACAAGAAGTGGAAATTGACCTGGGCTCAATGATAGGGCCCTGGACGTGCAATAGTGAATGCATGAGCGAAGGTGCGCGATTCACAAGGAAGGCGCCGCCGCGCGTCGCGTCAATCAGACTGCAACCATGCCATGGAGACAAGAATGTTCGAGGAATTCACCGATGCGTCGGCAACTGTCGACGGCATCACGCTCAATGCGATAAAAGGCGGGCGCGGCCCCGCGCTTCTCCTCCTGCATGGTCACCCGCAAACGCACGTGATCTGGCACAAGGTTGCGTCCCGACTGACGCCACACTTCACCGTGGTCGCCGCCGATCTGCGCGGTTATGGGGACAGCGGCAAGCCTGCCGGCGCGGCCGACCATGCCAACTACGCGAAGCGCCGGATGGCGCTCGATCAGATCGAACTGATGCGACAACTGGGGTTCGACCAGTTCGCCGTGATCGGTCACGACCGGGGAGGACGCGTCGCCGCCCGCATGGCGCTGGACCATCGCGATGTGATCACGCATCTCGTCACCCTGGACGTCGCGCCCACGCTGGCGATGTACGAACGGACATCGTTCGCGTTCGCACGGGCATATTGGCACTGGTTCATGTTGGTTCGACCGAGTCCGTTTCCGGAAACCCTGATCCGCGCGGACCCGGACCTCTACCTGAAGCAGACCATCGGCGCGCGCAGCGCGGGACTCGCGCCATTCACGCCGGCAGCCTATGCCGAATACCTGCGCTGCCTGTCCGATCCCGCGACTGCCCACGGCATCTGCGAAGATTATCGTGCCGGTATCGGGATCGATCTGGATCATGACCGCGCCACGCTGGAGGCGGGACAACACATCGCCTGCCCGTTCATGGCGCTGTGGGGGGCGCACGGCGTGATCGAACAGTGCTTCGATCCGCTGGCGGAATGGCGGGCCTATGCACCGGGCGTGCAAGGGGCGTCACTCCCTTGCGGTCACTACCTCCCCGAGGAAGCACCGGATCTGCTGCTGGAGCGCGTGCTGCCCTTTCTTCTGACCTGAGCATTCAGACCGCGAGGCGGCGCGCCTACGTGCCTCCGCCCTGCCGCACCGTTTGCATCTCACAGACCGAGGTCGGACAGACCAGGATGGTCGTGCGGACGAGGTCCCAGCGGCCAGTGGAACTTGCGTTCCGCCTCGCGGATCGGCAGGTCGTTGATGCAGGCGAAGCGGTGCGTCATCAGGCCGTCCGCCGAGAACTGCCAGTTCTCGTTGCCATACGAGCGGAACCAGTTGCCCGAGTCATCGTGCCACTCGTACGCGTACCGAACGGCGATGCGGTTGCCCGTGAACGCCCAGAGTTCCTTGATCAACCGGTAGTCCAGTTCCTTGCGCCATTTGCGCTCGAGAAACGCGCGCGCCTCGTCCCGATTGCAGACGAATTCCGCGCGGTTGCGCCACCGCGTATCCACCGAATACGCCAGCGCGACCTTGGTCGCATCGCGGCTGTTCCAGCCGTCCTCCGCCAGACGCACCTTGCTCATCGCGGACTCGTGAGTGAATGGCGGTAGTGGCGGCCGTGTTTCGGTTGTGTCGTACATGGTGGGGGTCCTTTCACGTGACTTTTCAGATTATACGAATCACGTAATCCGCTCTCGCGCGTCGACTTTCGCACTCACTCCCGGTGCGAGATTTTTCTGCTGTTTTAGTCGCGAGGCATCGTATAAATCTGTAACATTCGACACCATGAACCGCCTACGCCACTTCTTGCCGCAGGGTGGCATGCATTGCGGTGGACAGCATGCGCATGGGCGGCGATCCGCCCATGCCCGGCATGGCGATGTCCCCAATGCTCTCGATGCCAGAGGATATGCCGCCAGCCGTGGAGTCGATGGACAGCGACAAGGATCGGCTCTGCCCGTTCAGGGCCGCCTTTCTGAGCGTCATCGCCTCGGTCGCTTTTTTATCGCTGTTCTTAGGGTTCTTGCTCGCGAATCGCTCATGGTCCGTATCGAAAACTTCGGTATGGGTCAGACATGTTCCTCACTGCCGGCCTCGCGCCCGCGCACCTCCCGTCTTCGCTTGACCGCCAGCGCATGATTCCGCTCGTCTAGCATCGGGTCGGATCGCGCCATCTCAATTCAATCCGCACATTGACGCATGTCGCTTGGTTTTTCCAGGCGGGTGCCTGCGCTCGGGCATCTTCATGAAGCCCAGGCTGTCCATGTTGCGTCCCGCTCATAACGCGGCCGGTGTCGCCCGTTCTTGAAACAGGCGCGCTGCATCCGTGCGCCCTGTCGCCGCTGGTCGCGATGCGCCGCTGTTCCCGGTTTCCATCCTTCATGACTATTTTCCTCACCACCGCCGCTCCTGTTGAAAATACCAAAACAATCGATTCGGCTTCAGGCGCACGGCCGCCGCCATGGCGCTGGGCGTCTCCCTCCCCGCTCTGGCGCAAGGCGCGATGGATGCGGCGGTCGACCCCGCAACGTTGTTGCCCGCCGCGCCGGTTTTGTCGACGACATCGGTTTTTTCCACTGCGTTACCTGTCGTCAAAGTCAATGCGGCTACGGTCCCGACACTGGACCGGGAGACAGGCACCGGCTCAAACCTCGGGCTGTCCGCCATCGAAACGCCTGCGAGCATCGAGGAGATCGATCGGGCGCAACTGACCACCCGGGGAGACCACGGCATCCTCGATGCGGTTAGTCGCGCGACGGGCATCAGCCAGCTCGCGCATCCGGGCAATGGCGGCGCCGCGCTGGGCGCGCGCGGCTTTACCGACAGTGCGTCGGTGACGCAGCTTTTCAATGGCGCAAGACCTTACGGCGCCATCGGCGTGACGTTCCCGTTCGACACCTGGTCGGTCGACCACATCGATGTCCTGCGCGGACCGGCGTCCGTGATCCATGGCGAGGGGTCCATCGGCGGCGTCGTCAATATCGTCCCCAAGCTGCCGACGCGCGCACCCATCGCGAACGAAATCCAGCTGGGGTTGGGGACGGAGCGCACGGCACGCGCCGCGTTCGGCAGCGGCGGCGCCATCGATGACCGGCTCTCCTACCGCTTCGACGTCAGTGGCAACCGGTCGGCGAATTGGGTCGACGCCGGAAACTCACGGGATCTCTCCTATCCGGCCGCGGTGCGTTTCGATTTGAACCCGCGGCTTTATTTCACGCTTGCGCAGGCACAGGGATTCCAGCACCCGATGCAGTATTTCGGCATCCCTTTGATAAACGGCGGGCTCGATCGCTCTCTGCTTTCCAGGAACTACAATGTCGGCGACAGCGACATCGCCTATCGCGACAGCTGGACGACACTCTCGGCCAACTGGCGGCCGGTGGAGACTCTGCGGACCACCAGCACCCTGTACCGCATGCAGAGCAATCGCCACTGGAAGAACGCCGAGTATCATGCCTGGCTGCCGGCATCACGCCGGATCGAGCGCACCAGTTATACGGAAATCTTTCATGACCAGACCCAATACGGCAATGTGACGTCCGCGACGCTCGACAGCGTCTTATTCGGTCTGCGCAATACGGCATCGGTGGGCATCGATGTCAACCACACCACGTTCCAGCACGACAACAATTCGCCGTATTCCGGGCAGAACGATGTCGATCCATACGATTTCACGAGCGGCAGCTTCATCAACGCAGCCGGCACCTTGCCGAAATACCGGTCGCAATCGAACCAATATGCCGTCTTCGCCGAGGACCGGCTCGCGATCACGTCGCGCTGGTCGATCGTCGGCGGCGTACGCTACGACCC
>JBPBQT010000468.1:0-7712 GCA_050955065.1 Janthinobacterium lividum
GAAATTCTGGTGGCGCGTCACCGGCAAACCGATCTTCGAGAAAGACGGCACCTTCCGCGGCTACCGCGGCGTGGGCAGCGACGTCACGATCGCCGAGGAAGCGCAGGCGCAGATCGCCCATATGGCAAGTCACGACAGCCTGACCGGTCTGCCGAACCGCCTGCGCTTCCAGGAGGCGCTGGCGCGCGCCTTTCAGGCATCGCAGCCCGGGTTCGCCGTGCTGTGGCTGGATCTGGACCAGTTCAAGATCGTCAACGACACCCTCGGACACGCGGCAGGCGACACATTGCTGGCGATGGTCGCCGCGCGGCTGTGCGACTGCCTCGGCGAGAACGACGTGGTGGCGCGCCTGGGCGGCGACGAGTTCGCGATCTTTCAGGCGGTATCGGACACGCCGCTCGCCATCGAACTGGCACGCGACGTCGTCGCGGCGATCACCGCGCCCTATCAGTTGCAGGACATGCGCGTGGGTATCGGCGTGAGCGTCGGCATCGCGCTGGCCGCCACCGACGGGCATTCCCCCGAGGAACTGCTCCGTTGCGCGGACCTGGCGCTGTACCGGGCCAAGGCCGAGGGACGCGGCACCTGGCGTTTCTACGAGGCGGCCATGGACGCGCGCGCGCAGGCGCGGCGGGCGCTGCAAAGCGATCTGCGCCTGGCGCTCGATCGCCGCGAATTCAGCCTGATGTTCCAGCCCATCATCGACCTCACCACGTCGCGCGTGGCCGCGGTCGAAACACTGCTGCGCTGGACGCATCACGCACGCGGGCCGGTGTCGCCGGACACGTTCATCCCCCTCGCCGAGGAAACCGGCCTGATCGTGCCGATCGGCGAGTGGGTGTTGCGGCGCGCCTGCGAGGAAGCGATGCGCTGGCCCGAAGACACGCGGGTCGCGGTGAATCTCTCGCCGGTACAGTTTCGCGACGCATCCTTGCCGGGCGTCGTCGACGCGGCGCTGCGCGACAGCGGCCTGTCTGCCGCACGACTCGAACTCGAGATCACCGAATCGGTCTTCCTCGAGGCGGACGAGACGGTGCTCGCCACGCTCCACGCGTTGCGCCAGCGCGGCGTCAGTTTCGCGCTCGACGATTTCGGCACGGGGTATTCCTCGCTCAGTTACCTGCGCAGCTTTCCGTTCGACAAGGTGAAGATCGACAAGTCCTTCGTCCACGCCAGCACCGAGGACGGCGGCAGCCTCGCCATCGTGCGCGCCATCATCGGCATGGCGAACAGCCTGGGCATGACGGTCATCGCCGAAGGCGTCGAGACACGGGAACAACTCGGACTGGTGCGCGCGCAGGGCTGCATGCAGGTGCAAGGCTATTTTTTCAGCCGGCCCCTGCCCGCCAGCGGCATTCGCGAATACATCGGCGGGCCGGCGCCCACGGCGCTCATCGCCGAGACGTTCACGGCCAACGTTCACGCCGGTTGACCGGAACGTCGTACTATCTGGCATTCACCGTTCCTGCACCATCGCCCGGGCGGCCCTCACCGAGCCGCATTCGAGCCGCACCAGAGCCGCCATCACCCGACCATGAACTACCGCCAGCTTCCGCCACGCAAAAGCATGCACGCCCGCATCGTGCAGGATCTCGGCAGGGATATCGTCGGCGGCGCGATCGCCCCCGGCGAACGCCTGCCCGCCGAAGCCGTGCTATGCGAGAAATACGGCGTCAGCCGCCCGGTGCTGCGCGAAGCAACCCGGGTGCTGGTGGCCAAAGGACTGGTGGTCTCGAAGCCGCGCGTGGGCAGCATCGTCACGCCGCGCGCGAGCTGGCATCTGCTCGACCCGGACGTGCTGCACTGGACGCTCAGCAGCGTGCCCGAGGGCGAGTTCTTCCGTTCGCTTCTGACGGTGCGCGGCATCATCGAGCCGGCCGCGGCGGCGCTCGCGGCCACGCTGTCGAACGCCGACGATCTGGAACGGATCGACGCCGCCTACCATGCGATGGAAAACGCCCGGAGCGCGCCCGACCTGCTCGCGCCCGATCTCGAATTCCATCGCGCGATCATGGCCGCCACGCACAACGACATGCTGGCCCATATCGGCGACATGCTGTCGCTGGCGCTATCCGAATCGATCCGGCTCACGAGCCTGCATCCGGACACCCGGGCGCTCTCGCTGCCGCGTCACAAGGCCATCCTCACCGCGATTCGCAACCGCGACCCGCTGGCCGCGCGCCAGGCCAGCCTGGTGCAGCTGGAAAGCGCCCGGGCCGATGCGGACAGTCTGCTCGACGCGGACGGCCCGCCCTGAGTACCGTCCCGTCGATGCACGCCGCGGCCGGACGCGGGCGTGGCACGGGTGACTCGCCGTTTCAGTGCGAATGACGCGGCACGTCGGCACCCCGGCAGCCCACCAGGAAGTCGAAGTCGCACCCCTGGTCGGCCTGCAGGACGTGATCGACGTACAGTTTGCGGTAGCCGCTGCCATCGGCCGGCAACGCGGTCTGTGACGCCTGCCAGGCGGCGAGACGCTCGGCCAGCTCGGCGTCGCTGATCTCCAGTTGCAGGCTTCCCGCGAAACAGTCGAGCGCGATCCAGTCGCCGTTACGCACCACCGCGAGCGGGCCGCCCGCGCGCGCCTCGGGTGCCACGTGCAGCACCACGGTGCCGTAGGCGGTGCCGCTCATCCGCGCATCGGAAATGCGCACCATGTCGGTCACGCCCTGCGCCAGCAGCTTCGGCGGCAGACCCATGTTGCCGACCTCCGCCATGCCCGGATATCCCTTCGGGCCGCAGTTTTTCAGGACCATGACCGAATCGGCGCTGACGTCGAGTTCGGGATCGGCGATGCGCGCCTTGTAGTCCTCGAGATTCTCGAACACCACCGCGCGGCCACGGTGCTTGAGCAGCGCCGCGGTGGCCGCCGACGGTTTGACCACCGCGCCGTTCGGCGCCAGATTCCCCCGCACCACGCACAGTCCGCCGTCGGACACCAGCGGCTTCTCGATCGGCCGGATGACCTCGTCGTCATGGATCGGCGCGTCCTGCGAGTTGTGCCACAGCGAATGGCCGTTCGCGGTCAGCGCGTCCGGATGCGGCAGCAGACCCGCTTCGCCCAGCCGGCGGATCACGCCCGGCAGACCGCCCGCGTAATAGAACTCCTCCATCAGGAAACGGCCCGAGGGCTGCAGGTCGACCAGCGTCGGCGTGCCGCGGCCCACGCGCGTCCAGTCGTCGAGTTCGAGTTCGACGCCGATGCGCCCGGCGATCGCCTTCAGGTGGATGGCCGCGTTGGTCGAGCCGCCGATCGCCGCGTTGATGCGGATCGCGTTCTCGAACGCCGCCTTCGTCAGCAGCTTCGACAGCGTCAGGTCCCCGAGCGCCATGTCGACGATGCGCATCCCGGACATATGCGCGAGCACGTAGCGGCGCGCGTCCACCGCCGGAATCGCGGCATTGTGCGGCAGCGTCACGCCCAGCGCCTCCGCCATGCACGCCATCGTCGACGCCGTGCCCATCGTGTTGCAGGTGCCGGCCGAGCGCGACATGCCCGCTTCGGCCGACATGAATTCATGCAGCGTGATCTTGCCGGCTTTCACCTGCTCGCTCAGCTGCCAGACGACGGTGCCCGACCCGATGTCCTTGCCGTGGTGCTTGCCGTTGAGCATCGGGCCGCCGCTCACCGCGATCGCCGGCACGTCGCAGCTCGCCGCGCCCATCAGCAATGCTGGCGTGGTCTTGTCGCAGCCCACCAGCAGCACCACCGCATCCACCGGGTTGCCGCGGATCGATTCCTCGACGTCCATGCTCGCCAGATTGCGCGTGAACATCGCCGTCGGCCGCAGGTTCGATTCGCCGTTCGAGAACACCGGGAACTCGACCGGAAAACCGCCCGCCTCGAACACGCCGCGCTTGACGTGTTCCGCCAGCTTGCGGAAATGCGCGTTGCAGGGCGTCAGCTCGGACCAGGTGTTGCAGATGCCGATGATCGGCTTGCCCTGGAACTCGTGATCGGGAATGCCCTGATTCTTCATCCAGCTTCGGTACATGAAGCCATTCTTGTCGGCGGTGCCGAACCATTGGGCGGAACGCAGCGGACGTTTGGGCGGTTTCGGCGTGTGAGCGGACACAGGTTATCTCCATTTTCCGCTCATTATAGTAATACTATTCGCCGTTCCAATGCGGGTTAACACCGCTGCCTGCGCGATTCGTCTCGAAATAGGGCATGACTATTCGCGAAGACGGCACGGGGAAATCACATTGGCCGACCACCTTTCCTCCGCAGCGGGCATGACGCCGACGCCAGGCGCACGCACGAACCTTCGCTGGCACGTGCTCGGCTGGCTGGTGATCGGCGGCATCATCAATTACATCGACCGCGCGAGCCTGTCGATCGCCGCGCCCGAGATGATCCGGGAACTCAGCCTCACGCGCACACAGATCGGGCTGCTGGGCACCGTGTTCGCGTGGACCTACGCCGTCATGCAGCTGCCGGCGGGCTGGATCATCGACCGGTTCGGCGCGAAGCGCGCGTATGCCGCCGCGATGATCTGGTGGAGCGTGGCCACCTTCATGACCGGCGTGGTCGGTTCCCTGTCGGCGTTGCTCGTCATGCGCGCGTTGCTCGCCGTCGGCGAGGCGCCCTGCTGGCCGACGTCGGCCAAGATCACGGCCGCCTGGTTTCCCACGCGCGAACGCGGCTTCGCCACCGGCATCTGGGACTCCTCGTCGAAATGGGGACCGGCGCTCGCCCCGGCCGTGCTGGTCGCGCTGATGGTCGCCTTCGGCTGGCGCGCGCTGTTTCATATCGCGGGCGTGGTCGGCATCGTCTTCGCGATCGTGTTCATTCTGTTCTACCGCAACCCGGCGCAGAGCCGCCGTCTGTCCGCGCCCGAGCGCGCCTATATCGACGAAGGCGGCGGCGGCATCGAACGCGCCGGCGGCAACACGATGCACGCATGGCGCGCGCTGTTTCGCGAGCGCAGCGTCTGGGGCATGATCCTCGGCTATTTCTGCGCGATCTGGCTCTGGAATCTCTTCCTGGTCTTTCTGCCGCTGTATCTGCTGGACCGCTTCCATATCTCGCTCGTGCAACTCGGCGTCTACGCCAGCATCCCCTGGATCGGCGGCGCGCTGGGCGAAATCCTCGTCGGCTATCGGACGAAGAAGATGGTCGACCGGGGCCACGCGACGCCGATCGACGCCAAGCGGATCTGGATTGCCCGTTGCGCGGTGGGCGCCGCGGTTGCCGCGCTGGCGATGCCGTTCGTCGATTCGCTTGCGCTGACGCTCGTGTGCATGACGCTCGGCCTGGCCTTCCTCGCGGCGATCATCGGCGCCGCGTGGGCACTGGCATCGGACGTGGCGCCGAGATCGATGGTCGCCTCGGTCAGCGCCATCCAGAATTTCGGCGGCTATTTCGGCGGCGCCTTTTCGCCCGTCGTCGCGGGTTTCATCGTCGACCGGACCGGCTCCTACGCGATCGCGTTCGCCAGCGGCGGCGTGATCGCCGGTTGTTCGGCGCTGTTCTACTGGTTCATGGTGCGCAAGGTCGTGACCGGGCAGTGAGCATGCCGCTGCGGCGCCTGTCCCTCGCCACGGCCTCGCGTCACGCCTCCTCGCTTTTTCCCTCGCTGCGCACCCGCGACATCACGTAGTCCATCGCCGCGAGCAGCACCGCCGACACCACGAACGTGACGTGGATCGCGATGCCCCAGGTCATCGTCCGGTCGCTGACCTGCTCGATCGTCAGAAAGTACTTCAACAGTTCGATCGCCGAGATCGCGACGATCGACGCCATCAGCTTCAGCTTCAAATCGCTGAAGCCCACATGGCCGATCCAGTCGGGCGTGTCCTCATGACCGTCGAGTTCCAGCTTCGACACGAAATTCTGATACCCGCCGAAGATGATCATCAGCAGCAGATTCGCCATCAGCGACAGATCGATCAGGCCCAGCACGCCGAGGATCGTGTTCTCGGGGCTGATGGTGACGATGTGCTTGGCCATCTCCCAGCCTTCCTGCGCGAACTTGATCAGGATCAGCAGCAGGCTCAGCGACAGACCGATGTAGATCGGCGCGAGCAGCCAGCGGCTCGCGAACAGCCCCTGTTCGATGAGGTGCTCGACCGGATTCTCCGGCCGGCCTCGGGTTTTTTCCTGCGGGGTCATTGCTTCGTTCCGGTGATGTCACGTGGTCACAATTTCATGCATCGCGCATGATAAAGCGAATTGTAAGGTTCGTGCACGGAACGGAGAAACGAACCGCGGGCGGCCATGCTTTCCCGCAACGGTCGCGCGGGCGGGCCGACCGGCGTCGCTAGGCCTTGAACAGTCGTGCCGGCGGCGCATAGCCGCACCCCGTGCCGTCGACGACCTGCACCGCGTCCTCCCACGGCAGGCGGTACTCGCCGCGGACGAGATCCTGCATGAAGGTATAGGGACAATCCTGCGCGCCCCCTTTCACCGCCACATAGCCGCGGTGGCCGAGCTGATAGATGTTGTTCTCCACGCCCCAGTGCAGTCGCGCCTCGCGCACCAGATCGGGACGCATCTCGCAGGTGATGATCTCGTCCGGACGATTGCCGCCCTCCACCATCACCGTGCCATCGAAATCGCAGAACATGCCCTCGCCCATCGAATCGAACGAACCGTCGCTGCCGCACAGGCAGACGCTCGCGGTCTGCGCCAGATTCTGAAACGCGTTCGCCTGGTTCGTGATCTTCCATGCCTGGCGGATCGGCGCGGTGTAGCCGGCGGTGCGCAGGATGATCTCGGCCCCCTTGTACGCGGCCTCCCGGGCCATTTCCGGAAACATGCCGTCGTGGCAGATGATCAACGCCAGCTTCGCCCCCTTCGGACCGTCGCATACCGGCACGCCGACATTGCCCGGCTCCCACGGCTCGACGGGAACCCAGGGATGCAGCTTGCGATAGTAAAGCCGGATGATGCCGTGGTCGTCGATGATCAGACCGCTGTTGTACGGATTGTCCTGCCCGTTGCGCTCCATGATCGAGAAACAGCCCCAGATCCGATGCGTCACGCAGGCCGCCTGGAAAGCGGCGACCTCGGGACCGTCCAGCGAACACATCAGCGCGTCGTCGGTACGCATCGACAGACCCTGCAGCGCATATTCGGGAAACACGACGAGATCCATCGCCGGGTTGTTGCGCCGCGCCTTGCCCACCATGTCGACGATGACGCGCGTCTGCGCCGCGAGCGCCGCGGGGCTGCCCACGTCGGGGTTCTGCAACTGCACCAGACCGACGACGATACCGTTCGGCGACTTGTTCAAGCCGCCCAGTCCACTGGAACTCATTGTGCTGCCTCCTTCGGGATTTTCAGGACAATGCATCTTCTGCAGCGCATCGCGTCCGACGCGCATGCGCCCGCCATCGTGCCGCCGAGCGCATCCTTCACGCGGTGCATCGCAACGTCTCCAGCAGCGCCGCGGCGGACGCGACCGCGCCGAACACGCCCCCCTGCATCGCGATCATCCGGAGCGCCGCCGCATGATTGCCGGCATCGGTGGCGCCGCAGCAGTCGGACAGCACGATGCATTCGAAGCCGCGATCGTTCGCTTCGCGCAGTGTCGTATGCACGCATACATCGGTCGTGATGCCGGTCAATACCAGGTTGCCGATGCCACGCGTGCGCAACACCAGTTCCAGGTCCGTCGCGTAGAAAGCGCCCTTGCCCGGCTTGTCGATCACGATTTCCCCGGGCAGCGGCGCGAGTTCCGCGATGAGCTCCCATCCCGGTTCGCCGC
>JBPBQT010000469.1:0-7209 GCA_050955065.1 Janthinobacterium lividum
GAAAACCTGCAACAGGTGCTGCGCCGGCACGGGCTCGACCCCGCGACCGTTCCCACGGCCGAGCTCCAGGCGTTGAATCTTGCGTGGCAGGAACTCGACCCCTGGCCCGATGCGGTGGAAGGACTGACACGACTGAAACGCCGCTTCGCGATCGGGCCACTGTCCAACGGGCATATCGCCGGCATGATGCGGCTCGCGCGGTTCGGCAATCTGCCCTGGGATGCGATCGTCGGCGCGGAGATCACGCGCAGCTACAAGCCGCAGCCGCAGACCTATCTGCTGTCGGCCGAGGCGGTCGGCCTCACACCTGGATGCGTCGGCATGGTCGCCGCGCACAACAGCGACCTGAAGGCGGCGCGGGAGTGCGGCCTGCGCACGGTATTCGTCCGCAGGCCGCTCGAACACGGTCCCGGTCAGCAGAGCGACCTGAGCGCCGAGCAGGACTGGGATGTCATTGCCGACAGCCTGGTGGCGGTCGCCGACGCGCTGGAGTGCCGAGCATGAGCGACCTTGAAAAAGACGCTGGCGACGCCCTGCCCGGGGGCACCGGAGACACTGGAGACACCGGGTTCACCGTACGGATACTGAGCCCGCTGGACGCCGACCGCTATCAGCGCCTGCGCCTGCTCGCGATCGACGACTCCCCCACCGCGATCTGGCCCACCCGCGACGAGCAGTCGCGCCGTTCGATCCCCGACATCGTCGCCCGTATCCGGCCGATGCCCGACCAGGTGGTGTTCGGCGCTTTCGTCGACGACGCGCTGGTCGGCGTCACGGGCCTGTCCCGCGAGACGCTGCGCCAGATCGGGCACAAGGCCAGCATCTGGGGCGTGTTCGTCGAACCCGCGCATCGCGGCCAGGGCATTGCCACGAGTCTGCTGCATGCCGCGACGGAATACGCCAGTACCGAATGGGACTGCGTGCTGCTCCTGCTGCGCGTCAATTCGGTGAATCTTCCCGCCCAGCGGCTTTATACCGCACACGGCTTCACCAGCTTCGGCACGGAGCCACGGGCGATGCAGGTCGACGGCCGGTTCTACGACGAGGAACACATGGTGAAACACCTGCGTTGATGCCGCCCCACCGCGGGCCGGCAAGGTGTCGGACACCCGCTAATCGAACAGCGCCTCGATGTCGGGCGAGGCGATGCTGTGCGATTCGAGATCGAGCGTGTTCTCGATATGGTTCAGATGATGCGTCATGCACGCCGCGGCGCGTGCGCCGTCCCGCGCCTCGATCGCGTCGATCAGCTCGATATGCTCGGTGTGGGGGCATGCGGGCGTGTTCGGCTTGTCGTATAAAGTGATGATCAGGCAGGTCAACGACGTCATTTCCCGCATGAGACGCAGCAGGATTTCGTTGCCGGCCATCTGGGCGATCAGCGCATGGAATTCGCCGGAGAGACGGATGATCGCGGGTCGGTCGTCCTTCGTGCGCGCGTCTTCCTCGAGGCGGCTATGCCGACGCAGCGTGCGCACCTGCGCCGCCGTCGCGCTTTCGCACAGCATACGGGCGATGCCGGGCTCGACCATGCGGCGCGTGACGAAGACGTCGCGCGCCTGCTCGGTGCTCGGGCTCGCGATGAACGCACCGCGATTCGGCACGAGCGTCACGAGCCCTTCGTGCGCGAGCCGCCCGAGCACTTCGCGAATCTTCGTGCGGCTGACCCCGGCCGCTTCGGCAAGGCGATCTTCCACCAGGCGCGTACCGGGCGTGAGACGGTGCTCGAGCACGGCCTTTTGCAGACGCGCGTAGATCACGTCGTTGCTGAACGGTTTCTCGAGCGGCGCCGCCGCGACGGTTTTCGATGCGGGTCTAGTCAAAATCTTTTCCAGCGCCACGGTATTCGCACATATCGGCCATCCAGCTTTGTATACAACGTTTCGGCGTTCTTCCCCTGATTCCGACAGGATTGTAACCTGTCGTACGCGCATCGCAAAGCAGCGGAACGGCAGCCTGGCCAGGATCGGTCGGCGTCCACCACCCCCTGTTCGATGGCAGATGTGCCCGTTAAAGAAACGGCATGGATCAAAGCGGTGCGCGCACGCACCATCGACGGGAACCTCCCGCCCCCTTGAAAGCGACATCGTGCCAAGGTTCGCAACACTGCATGCACGCTAAACGTTTGTATACGATAGGTAAAGGATTGTATGCAATGACAACATGCATTGTTGGCATACCGATTGCTTTGGAGCTTAGGCGCCGCACCGCGACGCGCCCCGTCACCTTCCACGATTTTCATGACCCAACGACACTTGCTAGGCATGCTGACGCCGTCGTCGAACACGACGCTCGAACCGGTGACCGCCGCGATGCTGGGTGGCCTCGCCGACACCAGCGCGCACTTCGGACGTTTTCGCGTGACGGAGATCGCCTTGTCGGATCGCGCGCTCGCGCAGTTCGACGATCAGACGATCCTCGCCGCCGCCGACTTGCTGGCCGATGCGCGGTTGGACGTGATCGCCTGGAACGGCACCTCGTCGGGCTGGCTGGGTTTCGACGCCGACGAACGCCTGTGCGCGCGCATCACCGAGCGCACCGGCATTGCGGCCTGCACGTCGGTGCTGGCCCTCAACGAGATCTTCGCGCGCACGGGCGTACGCCGCTTCGGGCTGGTGACCCCGTACCGCGACGACGTGCAGGAACGGGTGATCGCCACCTACCGCGGCGCGGGCTACGAGTGCGTGGGCGAGCGTCATCTGCGGCTGCAGGACAATTTCTCGTTCTCCGAGGTGAGCGCCGCGCAGATCCGCGAGATGGTGCGCGAGGTCGCCGCCTCCCGGCCGGACGCGATCACGATCTTCTGCACGAATCTCGCCGGTGCCCCGCTCGTCGCGGAACTGGAGGCGGAATTCGGCATTCCGATCTACGACACGATCTCCACCGTCGTGTGGAAATCGCTCACGCTCGCCGGGGTGGATCCGGCGCGCGTGGCGGGCTGGGGCCGCCTGTTCCAGGAACTCGCATGACGCCGCGCGCCGCTTTCGATCTGGTCGTACGCAACGCCGATATCGCGACCGCCGCGGACCGGTTTCACGCCGACATCGGCATCGTCGACGGCCGGATCGTTGCGCTCGGCCAGGGCTTGCCGACCGGCAAGACCGAAATCGACGCGGCCGGACGCCTCGTCACGCCAGGTGGTGTCGACGGACATTGCCATCTGGATCAGCCCACCGGCGACGACACGGTAATGGCCGACGATTTCGCGAGCGGCACGGTGTCCGCCGCGTGCGGCGGCACGACCACCGTGATTCCGTTCGCCTGCCAGCAAAAGGGACAGTCGCTGCGCGCGGCGGTCGACGACTACCATCGGCGCGCGGCCGGCAAGGCGGTGATCGACTACGCGTTTCATCTGATCGTCACGGACCCGACGCCGGAGGTCATCCAGGACGAGCTCCCCGGACTGATCGCCGAGGGCTACACGTCGTTCAAGATCTACATGACGTACGACGCACTGAAGCTGGACGACCGGCAGATCATCGACGTGCTCGCCACCGCGCGCAAGCATGGCGCGCTGACGATGATCCACGCGGAGAACATCGACTGCATCGCCTGGCTGACGGAGGCACTGCTCGCGCAGGGCATCACCGCGCCGATCGGCCATGCGCTGTCGCGGCCGATGCTCGTCGAACGCGAGGCGACGCATCGCGCGATCAGCCTCGCCGAACTGGTCGACACGCCGATTCTCGTCGTGCACGTGTCCGGCGCCGAGGCGATCGACCAGATCCGCTGGGCGCAGGGCAAGGGGCTCGCCGTCTTCGCCGAGACCTGCCCGCACTATCTGCTATTGACCGAGGACATGCTCGAAGACGGCCCGCGCGGGTATCAATGCATCTGCAGCCCGCCGCCCCGGGACGAGGCCAACCGCCAGGCGGTCTGGGACGGCCTGCGCAACGGCACCTTCCAGGTGGTGTCGTCGGATCATGCGCCGTTTACGTACGCCGGGCCCGGGGGCAAGCTGAGCGCCGGCGAGCACCCGTCGTTCGACCGCGTGCCCAACGGCACGCCGGGCCTGGAAACACGTCTGCCGCTGCTGATGTCCGAGGGCGTGCTGACCGGCAGGATCGACATCCATGCATTCGTCGCGCTGAGCGCGACGAATGCCGCAAAGCTCTACGGCCTGTACCCGCAGAAAGGGTCGATCGCGATCGGGGGCGACGCCGATCTGGTGATCTGGGACACGACGACGGCTTTCACGCTGCGCAATACCGCGCTGCACCACAACGTCGACTACACGCCGTACGAGGGCTGGCGGATGCAGGCCTGGCCCGCGATGACGCTCTCGCGCGGCACCGTGGTCTGGGACGGCGCCCAGGCGTCGCGCGCGCACGGTCGCGGACGCTTTCTCGCGGCGTCTCAGCCCGCGGCGGCGCAGCCCCGACCCCCGCTCGCACCGCGCGTGGGGGCGCACAAGGTGCTGTCGACCTTCGCGTTTCCCGCAGCTTATCGGCCATGAAATCGGCCATGAGACCCGAATCCTGACGCCCGTGCGGCCGCCGCCAAGTCCGCTTCGCATCGCCTGCGACATTTCCCGAATCATTCCCGCGCATCCACGAGAAACGCCATGTCCCGAAGCTTCACGCGTCGTCAGTTCGTCGGTCGGCTTGGTGCCGGCTCGCTTCTGTTTTCCATCGGCCTGCCTGGCCGGGCGAGCGCTGCCGCGTCCGGCGGGCTCACGCTCGACGAGATCAAGCGCGCGGGTGAACTGCGCATCGGCTGCGAGGCCACCTATCCGCCGTTCACCTTCCGCCAGGCGGGCGTGCTGGCGGGCTACGACGTGGATCTCGCCGCCGCGTTCTGCAAGGCATTGGGCGTGAAGCCGGTCTTCATCGATACGGTCTGGGCCGGCGTGATCCCGGCGCTCTACGCGAAGAAATTCGATCTGGTGATGAGCAGCCTCAGCTATACCGCCGAGCGCGAGAAGCGCGTCGCGTTTTCGATTCCGTACGTCGAAGCCTCGCAGGCGATGCTGATCCGCGCCGGCGACCGGACGAATATCTCCGCCATCGCGCAGATGAACGGCAAGAAGCTGGGCATCAAGGGCGGCTCGCCGGGTCAGGTGCTGGAGCCGAAACTCGACGCGACGCTGAAGGCGGCGGGCGGCGCGGGCTTTGCCGAAGTCAAGGAATTCGACGACCACCCGGCCGCGTACATGGCGCTCGCGCAGGGGCGCGTCGACGGTGTGCTCAACACGCTGCCGACGCTCGGGCTCGCGATGAAAAGCGCGCCCGGAAAATTCGCCATCGTCAAAGGCATCGGCGCGGACAACTGGGCGGGACTCGCGGCACGCCCCGAGGATACGGCCCTGATCGGTTTCCTGAATCAGCAGATCACCCGTCTCAAACAGGACGGCACGCTCGCGGCCTTGCAGCGGAAATGGTTCGGCTTCGAAATGACGCTGCCCGACGCGATCCCCACCCTTACCTGAGCGCGACGAACATGGATTGGAAACTGGTCCTCATGGCCGTGCCGCTGCTGGGTGCCGGCATGCTCGAAACCGTCAAGATCTGCGCGGTGGCGATCATCCTCGGCATGCTGCTGGGCGCGCTACTCGGCCTGGGGGCGATGAGCCGGCACAAGCTGCTGCGCTTCGCCGTCCTCGCCTATGTCGATTTCGTGCGTGGCACGCCGTTGCTGATTCAGATCTTCCTCGTGTACTTCGCGCTGCCCGTGATCGGCGTCAACTTCAACGAGTACTGGGCCGGCGTGACCGCGCTGGCGTTGAACGCCGCGGGCTTCATCTGCGAGATCATCCGCGCGGCGCTCCAGTCGATCGACCGCGGGCAGATCGAAGCGGCGCAGTCGATCGGCCTGCGGCATCGGCAGACCGTGCTTCACATCCTGTTCCCGCAGGCATGGCGGCGCATCGTGCCGCCGCTGACGAACGAACTCATCTCGCTGATCAAGGGTTCGGCGCTGCTGTCCGCGATTTCCGTCTACGAATTGACGCATGCGGGGCAGGCGATCATCGCCACCTATTTCTCGCCGTTCGAGATCTTTCTGCTGATCGCGCTTTACTACTATGCGCTGATCTCCGCGCTGGCCTGGCTGTCGCGTTATCTCGAACGCCGGCTTCCCCAATACTGAAACGCCCAGGAGCGCCCGCACCATGCCGATGCCTGGCCCCGTACCCGCAGCGCCTGCGCCGCCCGCGTCCACCTCGTTCACACACGCGGCATCTCCGGCCGAACGCGCGGCGCTCGCGCCCGCGCCGTTGCTGGCCGTCGACCGGTTGCACAAGCGCTTTGGCGACAAAGTCATCCTCGACGCGGTCTCGCTGGACGTCGACCAGGGCGAGACGGTCGTGCTGATCGGCCCCTCCGGATCGGGCAAAACGACGCTGCTGCGCTGTCTTAATTTCCTCGAAACCCCGGATGGCGGCACCGTCCGCCTGCATGGCGAGACCATCGGCCGGACGGCGGCCGGTGCGCCGCTGCCCGAGACCCTTTTGGCGCGCCAGCGGCGGCGCTTCGGTTTCGTCTTCCAGCGGTTCAACCTGTTCGCGCACCTGAGCGCGCGCGACAACGTGGCCTGCGGACCGCGGCGCGTGCTGGGACTGTCCCGCGACGCCGCGCAGGAGCGCGCCCGGGAGGCGCTGGACCGGGTGCATCTCGCCGGCCACATGGACAAACGCCCCGGCCAGTTGTCCGGTGGCCAGCAGCAGCGCGTCGCGATCGCCCGCGCGCTGGCGATGCAGCCGGAACTGATGCTGTTCGACGAGCCGACTTCCGCGCTCGATCCCGAACTCGTGCGCGAGGTGCTCGACGTGATGCGCGACCTGGCCAGCGCCAGCATGACGATGCTCGTCGTCACCCACGAGATGGCCTTCGCACGGCAGGTCGCCGATCGCGTCGTGTTCATGGACGGCGGCGAGGTGGTGGAAACGGGGTCGGCGGAACACCTTTTCGGCGCGCCGCGCGAAGCACGCACGCGCCGCTTTCTTCAGCATATCTCTCACGAAGCCAGGGCCTGATCCGATGCCGGACACCACAACGCCGCCCGGCGCGCCGCGCGCCATGCCGCCCGCCACGTCAGCGACCACATCAGCCGCCACACCGCCGCGCTACGATCTGCTGCTGCTCGGCGCGACAGTGCTGTCCGGCATCCCCGGCGAGGCGCCGCTGCACGACGCCGCGCTTGGCATCATCGGCCAGCGGCTCGCCTATGTCGGGCCGGCCGCGGCGCTGCCGCCCCATGCGAGCGCGCGCG
>JBPBQT010000470.1:0-7145 GCA_050955065.1 Janthinobacterium lividum
GACGCCGTCGCCGTCGCGCGGCTGCGGCAGGCCGGCGCGGTGCTGGTCGGGCGCACGAACATGAGCGAATTCGCATTCTCAGGGCTGGGCGTGAATCCGCACTACGGCACGCCGCTGTCGCCCTGGCATCCCGACGAGGCGCGTCTGGCCGGGGGGTCGTCCTCGGGTGCCGGCGTTTCGGTCGCGCGCGGCATGGCGGCCGCCGCGCTGGGAACCGATACGGGCGGCTCGATCCGCATCCCCGCCGCCTTCTGCGGCCTGACCGGTTTCAAGCCCACCGCGCGCCGCGTTCCCGGCGACGGCGCCTTCCCGTTGTCGCCGACGCTGGATTCATTCGGCCCGCTCGCGCCCCGGGTAGCCTGCTGCGCGTTGCTCGACGCGCTGCTTGCCGGCGCGTCGGGCGCCGCCGCCGATCTGGTGCCGGCGGCGCGTCCCGCCGCGGGCCTGCGCCTTGCCGTGTTGCGCAACCATGTGCAGGATGGACTCGACCCGGCGGTACAGGCCGGATTCGCCGCGGCGCTTTCCCGTCTGTCGGCGCAGGGCGCGACGCTGGTCGACATCGACGTCCCGGCGTTCGACGGCATCGCGTCGATGAGCCGTTTCGCACTGCCAGGTATCGAGGCGTTCGCCGCCCACCGGCAGCGGTTGGCAAGCCAGGCCGCCACGTACGACCCCCGGGTGCTGTCCCGCATCCTGAGAGGAGAAAGCGCCAGCGCCGTCGATTATCTCGATCTGCTCGCCGCCCGCGCGGCGTTGATCGACGCGGCCCGTGCCGCCTTCGCGGGATTCGACGCGGTGTTGATGCCGACCGTCGCGATCGTGCCGCCGCGTCTGGCGTCGGTCGAACACGACGATGTCGAGTTCACGCGCGTCAATGCGCTGGTCCTGCGCAATCCGACGCTGGTCAACCTGCTGGATGGCTGCGCGCTGACGATTCCCTGCGGCGCAACGGCGGGAGCAAAAGCCGGAGAAGACGCGGAGGAAGAGACGAAAAACGGAACGGACGACGCGCCGGTCGGACTCTGCGTTTTCGCGCTGGCGGATCGCGACCGCCACCTGCTGGCGCTGGGACAGGGCATCGAACGCGCGATCCGGGGACCGTCACCGGCGTGAATGGCGGGAAAGAATCGGCCGGGCAATCCTGGAATGGATGGGCCCGGCCGTATGGTGCGGATCGCCGTCGACGCGCACCAATGCGCGCGCGTGGCGGGTGTTACCGCGTCGCTTCGAACAGGAACCAGACGCGTTCTTCGGTCTGGTCGATCCATTCCTCGATCAGGCTGGCGGTGGCGACGTCTTCCTTGTCGTCGCACACGTCATGCAGTTCGCGCATGTACTTCACCAATGCTTCGTTGTCCTCGCGCAGCTCCTTCAGCATGGCCTCGGGCGGGACGAATTCCGCGTCGTTGTCCGACAGGCGCTTGAGCGATGCGATCTGACCCACCGAACGCAGTGTCGTGCCGCCGAGCTTGCGGGCGCGTTCGGCGATCGGATCGACCATCGCGAAAACGAAACCGGCCTGATCGTCGAGCAACAGGTGATAGTCGCGGAAGTGCGGGCCGCTCACGTGCCAATGGAAGTTCTTCGTCTTCACGAACAGCGCGAACACGTCCGCGAGCAATTGCGTGAGGCCTTCGGCCACTTCCTTGCGGGCATCGTTGCCGAGGTCGGTCGGCGTCGTCAGTTTGTTGACGCTGGACGCCCGGGATTTTTTAACGGATTTGACTGCGGTCATCAGGCTCTCCAGTGGATGGTTGTGTTCCCATACAGCAGAACTCGTGCCAGCGAGCCGGGCCGCGGGAGAAAGCCGTCGTTTCCCGAATCAATCTCCCGCGTCGGCCCGCATTCGTAATAAACTAGCGCGCTTATCCCGCAACCCGGGGCGCCATGCCGCGCGCCCGAATCTGTCGATGCGTGTCGTCATCCCCAAGGAACTGATCGCCCCACTGATCGTCGCGTTCGCGATGTTCATGGAATCGATGGACGCCAATGTGATCGCCACGTCGCTGCCCGCGATGGCGCGCGACTTCGGACGCGATCCGGTCGTGATCCAGATCGGCGTGATCAGCTATGTCGTCGGCCTGGGGATTTTCATCCCCATCTGCGGCTGGGTCGCCGACCGCTTCGGCGCACGCCCCGTCTTTCAAAGCGCGATCGGCGTATTCGTCGCAGGCTCGCTGCTGTGCGCCGCCTCGCTGTCTCTTGAAATGTTCACGGTGGCACGCTTCGTCCAGGGGATCGGCGGCGCGATGATGGTGCCGGTCGGACGCATCATCATCTTCCGGGCGCTGCCGCGTTCGGAGTTCGTGCGGGCGATGAACTATCTGAGCATCCCCGCCCTGCTCGGGCCGGCTGCGGGCCCGGTGCTCGGCGGCTTCATCACCACCTACCTGCACTGGCGCCTGATCTTCGTGATCAACGTACCGTTCGGCGTCCTGGGCGTCTGGCTCGCGCACCGCTTCATCGCCAACTCGCGCGAACCGCATCCGGGACGGCTCGACTGGCTCGGCTTCGTTCTTTCCGCCGGCGGCGGCGCGTCGTGCCTGCTCGGCCTGTCGCTGCTCGGCGGCGACATCATCAGCCAGCGCAGCGCGCTGCTCACCAGTGCCTGCGGCGCGGTGCTGATCGGCCTGTACGTGCTCTACGCGAAATACGCGACGCGGCCGCTCCTCGAACTGCGCTTCCTGCGCATTCCGACGTTTCGCACGAGCGTGGGCGGCGGCTCGTTGTTTCGCATCGGCCTGGGCGCACTGCCGTTCCTGCTGCCGCTGACCCTGCAGGAAGGGCTCGGCATGTCGGCGTTCGCCTCCGGCCTGATCACCTGCGGCTCGGCGTTCGGCTCGCTGTTCGTCAAATGGCTCGCACCCGGCGTGTTGCGCCGTTTCGGCTTTCGCACGGTGCTGGCGTACAACGCGGCGTTCTCGGCGCTCGCCATCGCGGTGTGCGGCTTCTTCATCCCCGGCACGCCCACCTGGCTGATCTGGGCCGTGGTGCTGTTCAGCGGCTTCTTTCCGTCGCTGCAATTCACCGCGCTCAACGCGCTCGCCTATTCGGATATCGATCCGCCGGACATCGGCCGGGCCACGAGTCTCGCGAGCGTGGTCCAGCAACTGTCGCTCGGTCTCGGGGTCGCCGTCGGCGGACTGGTCGTGCAGCTGACCCACCATCTCGCGGGCCGCGACGCCTTTCAATGGACCGATTTCGCACCGGCGTTCGTGATCATCGGTCTGTTCTCGCTGGGTTCGATTCCGGTGACGCGCCGCATGGGGGCGGACGCCGGCGCGGAGATCGCGCGCGGCCGGCGCTGACCTGACCTGACCTGTCTTGTCCTGCCCTTCCGGGAAAGTCGTCAGTACCGCAGGATTTCCGGCACGATGCCATCCAGCGGCACGCTGCCGTCGGCGGCCTCGCAGCGCAGCGCCGCCTTCGGCATGCCATACACCACGCAACTCGCCTCGTCCTGCGCGAGCGTGCGCGCGCCGGCGCGGCGCATCTCCAGCAGCCCCGCCGCGCCGTCGTCGCCCATACCGGTCATGATGACGCCCAGCGCATTGCGTCCCGCGCTCTTGGCCACCGAGCGGAACAGGACATCGACGGAAGGACGGTGACGATTCACCAGCGGCCCGTCCACCACGTCGACATAATATTGCGCGCCGCTGCGACGCAACAGCATGTGCCGGCCGCCCGGCGCGATCAGCGCCCGGCCCGGCACCACGCGCTCGCCGCCCCGGGCCTCGACGACGTCGATCTGACACAGTCCGCTGAGCCGTGTGGCGAAGGCGGCGGTGAACTTTTCCGGCATGTGCTGCACGATGACGATGCCGGGACAGACGCGCGGCAACCGGGTCAGCACCCGTTCGAGCGCCTGGGTGCCGCCGGTCGACGTGCCGAGCGCGACGATCCGCTCCGTCGTGACCGTCATCGCCTTGCCGCCCACCGGCGCCAGAATGACGTCGGCATTATGCTTGCCCAGCTCGCCCGACCCGCCGCGCGCGAAGACCGGAGACCACCCCGATCCTGCCCCCGGGAACGCGCCTCCCGCCGTTTCCGTAAAGTTCCCCGCGCCCGTTCCCGCGCCCGCTGCGCGCCCCGCGCGCGGCTCGCCGTGCAGCACCCGTGCCGGCGCGCGCGCCGCCGCCCGGATGGTGGCGCGCAGCTCCACCGCGGCGTCGTTGAGGAACTGCTTCAGGCCCAGATGCGGCTTCTCGATCACCGCCACCGCGCCGGCAGCCAGCGCCTCGACGGTAGTCGCAGCGTTGCGCTCGGTCAGCGTCGAGCAGATGATCACCGGCGTCGGCCGTTCCTCCATGATCTTGCGCAGGAACGTCAGCCCGTCCATGCGCGGCATTTCGATGTCCAGCACCATGACGTCGGGCCAGCCCTTCTTCATGCGCTCCATCGCCACCAGCGGATCGGACGCCGTGGTGACCGCCCCCATGTCCGGGTCGGCGCGCAGCAGTTCCGACATCACCGTACGCATCAGCGCCGAATCGTCGATGACCAGCACCGACGGCCTGTACATGTTCTCCATGCGGGTCAGAGACGCCATGTCACGCCTTCACGTAGATCGACGGCGTGACGACCGACAATGCGGTGGTGACGCCGTTGAGCGTCTCCGACAGCCCCACATACAGGTACCCCCCCGGGCGTAGCACGTCGACGATGCGCTCCACCACCTGACGCCGCGTCTCCATCGAGAAATAGATCATTACGTTGCGCAGGAAGATCACGTCGAACTTTCCCAGGGACGGCAGCGGCGCGTTCAGATTGAGCGGATGGAAAGCGACCCGCTCGCGCAACCAGGGCGCGATCAGGAAACTGCCCGCGTAGTCGTCGATGCCGCGCAGGCAGAAGCGCTTCAGATAGTCGGGGGGAATCTGCCGCGCGCGCTCGTCGGGGTAATGTCCCCGGCGGGCCCTGACCAGCATGCGCGAGCTGATGTCGGTGCCCACCACCTCCCAGGCGCCCTTGGGCAGCGTATCGGCGAGCAGCATCGCGACGCTGTAGGCTTCCTCGCCGCTCGAACTCGCCGCGCTCCACACCCGCAACGGCGCGGTCCTTCGCGGTCCTTCGCGGACCGCCTCACGTCCCGCCTCGCGCGCGTACAGTCGCAGCGCGTCGAAATGCTTCTGTTCGCGAAAAAAATAGGTTTCGTTGGTGGTCAGGACATCGATGGCCTGCTGCACCTCGTCGTCGGCGTCGTGCGACTGCAGCAGCGCCAGGTACGCGCCGTAGCTCGACACGCCGCAGACCGCCAGGCGCTTGGACAGGCGTCCGCTCACCAGCGCCTTCTTCGCGTCGTTCATCGTGATACCCGCCGTCTCCTGGATGAAACGCTGGATCTGGCGGAACTCGTGGTCGGAAAGCGCCGGGACGCCGGACGGGGTCGCCATGGACGTCATGAAAGCAGCCCCGGGCGTGCGACGGGCTCGACGCCCGCGCGCTCGGCGTCGTTGCAATCCAGGATGCTCGACGGTTCGAGCAGCATGATCAACCGGTCGTCCACCCGCCCCATGCCATGGAGATAGCCGGCCCTGATCTTCGCACCGAACGCCGGCGGCGCCTCGATATCCGGCTGCGCGATGTTCAGCACGGCGTTGACGGCATCGACGATCAGGCCGAAGACCTGGGCATCCTCATGCCCGTCTGGCACGCGCTCCGGCAACGCCTGCTCGACGATCACCACACAGGTACGCTTCGTCACCGGGCGCAGCGTCAGGCCGAAACGACAGGCCAGATCGATGACCGGGACGACCGCGCCGCGCAGATTGATGACCCCGCGCACATACGCCGGCATCATCGGCACGGTCGTCACGCTGCCATAGCCGATGATCTCCTTCACGACCAGGATACCCAGTCCGAAGACCTCGGTGCCAAGCACGAATGTCAGGTATTGCGCGTGTTCGGCGCCGTGCGACGCAGTGGCGATCGCGTGGGTACCCGCGGCGGCATCACGTCCCGGCGTGGTCTGCATCATGATGGCGTCCGCTCAATATTTCACAAACATGGCTTCGTTCGGGGCGTGGCTGAAATCCAGCCCGGTCTCGCCCGCGGCGCGTCGGCGCGGCATCTGGGTGACGACGTTCTTTCCGCCGCGGCGCGGCGCTCCCGGCAACGCATGTCCCAGGCCGTTCCCGGCGACCTGGAAGAACCCGATGGTGCGGCGCAACTGATCCGCCTGACCGCTCATTTCCTCGGCGGTCGACGCGAGTTCCTCCGAACTGGATGCATTCTGCTGCGTCGTCTGGCTCAGTTGACCGATCGCGATATTGATCTGACTGACGCCCGAGGACTGCTCTTCGGACGCGGCCGTGATCTCCTGCACCAGTTCCGACGTCTTGCGAATGTTCGGCACCATTTCGTTGAGCAGCTGGCCCGCCTTCTCCGCCAGCTCCACGCTGCTGCCGGCGATGCTGCCGATCTCCTGCGCGGCGACCTGGCTGCGCTCGGCGAGCTTGCGTACCTCGGCCGCCACCACCGCGAAGCCCTTGCCGTGTTCCCCGGCGCGCGCGGCCTCGATCGCCGCGTTCAGCGCCAGCAGATTGGTCTGGTACGCGATGTCGTCGATGATGCCGATCTTCGCGGCGATCTGCTTCATCGCAGTGACCGTCTCCTTCACCGCCGCGCCGCCTTCGACCGCTTCCTGCGCGGCCTTGCTGGCGATGCCGTCCGTCACACGCGCGTTCTCGGCGTTCTGCGCGATCGACGCGGTCATCTGCTCGACCGACGCGCCGGTCTCCTCGACCCCGGCGGCCTGCTCGGTCGCCGCCTGCGACAACGACTGCGCGGTGGCGCTGACTTCCTCCGACGCCGACGCGAGCGCCTCGGCGCCGCTGCTGACCTCCGCCACCACCGAGGCGAGCTTCGCCACGGTGTCGTTCGTATAGGTCTTCAACTCGGCGAACGCGCCTTCGTAATGCTTGTCGATCTTCTGCGTGAGGTCGCCCTCGGACACCGCGGCCATCAGGCGTACCACATCGGCCACGCTGTCGCCGGTGGTGTGCAGCAACCGGTGCAGACCTTCGGCCAGTTCGGATTGATATCCCTGCAGACCACGGGTATCGATGCGGGCGGTGAAGTCGCCGCGGTTCGCGGCTTCGGTGAGCCGCTGCTGACCTTCGGTCACGCGCTTCATCGTTTCCGTC
>JBPBQT010000471.1:0-6875 GCA_050955065.1 Janthinobacterium lividum
CAGGTAATACACCACCCCGACGCCGAGCGTCCACGGCGCCACCACGCCCAGCCAGGCAAGCGCGCCATGCCTGCCGTGCCCGGCATCCAGGCCGCGGCCGGCGCCGGCCGCATGCGAGCGCAGCAGCGACGCCACCGAATTGTTCGATCCGAGCGCACGCATCTGCTCGATCACCAACGCCAGGAGAACGGAAAAGAAGGTCATGCGTTCAGGATGAAATGACGGAGGAGGACATGCCCGGAGACGTCCGGGAACAGGCGCAGGCGGATCCGGAAGCGCGTCCTGCACAAGCCTGGCGCAAGCCCGATGCGGGACGCGAGAACAGGCGCGCAAGCGGACCGGCGGGTGCGCATTACGATACCATCAAAGGTTGCCGGCCTGTCAGGCGATCAGGAAACGGTACAGATTACGCAACATTCCGGCGGTCGCGCCCCAGATGAAATGCTGTCCCGTGCCCGTTTCGCGGGGGTACGGCATCGAGAAGAAGCGGCGGCTGTCGTCGCCGGCATGAAAGACCCGGATCTGATGGTTCGCGGGGTCCATCAGGAAGGCCAGCGGCACCTCGAACACCTCGGCGACCTCGTCGTCGCAGGCGGCGACGGTAAAAGGCGGATGCACCAGCCCCACGACCGTCGTCACCGCATAACCGGTGCCGGTCAGGTAATCCGGCAACTCGCCCAGCACCTCGACGCGCGCGCGCGGCAGCGCGACCTCCTCCCACGCCTCGCGCAGCGCCGTGTCGGCCGCGTCACGGTCGCCGGGATCGCACCGCCCGCCCGGAAAGCTGATCTGCCCGGCGTGATCGGTCAGATGCGCGGCCCGGTGCGTGAGCAGCACCGTGATGCCCTCCGGCCGGTCGATCAGGCCGATCAGCACCGCCGCGAGGCGCAGGTTGCCGGCATGCTGCCGCGCCGCCTCGGCGCGTTCCGGCGTCCAGTCGACCAGGGGCCGCCGGGCGAACCGTTCGCGCAGCGCCACGGCGCCCAGTCGCGCCGGCGGCACGGCGGGCAGCACGATGGACGACGGCTCCACGGGCAGGTCTTCGGGATCGAATAGCGGACGGGTCGGCATGGCGGGACTCCCAAAACGAACAAGGCACCCGAAGGTGCCTTGTCTTGACTGCTTTTACGCTTGAACCGGCTGTTCCTTGCGGACCAGCTTTTCCTTGATGCGCGCCTTCTTGCCCGACAGGTTGCGCAGGTAGTACAGCTTCGCGCGACGGACGTCACCGCGACGCTTCACGACGATGCTCGCCAATTGCGGCGAATACGTCTGGAACGTACGCTCGACGCCTTCGCCCGACGAAATCTTGCGGACGATGAACGACGAATTCAGACCGCGATTGCGCTTCGCGATCACCACGCCTTCATACGCCTGAACCCGCTTGCGCGTGCCTTCGACGACGTTGACGCTGACCACCACCGTGTCGCCCGGGGCGAACGTGGGGATGGTCTTGTCGCCCAGCGAACGGGCGATTTCTTCTTGTTCGAGTTGATCGATCAGATTCATTTACAGCTCCGGATACCATCGTGCCGGCGTTGCATACCTCGCCTGAAAGCGGGGCCCCGACAGAGGATGGATGATGATCGACGCCGGCCGAGCCCGCGTCGCCTTGTGTCCGAACCGGCCTAGAGGGCCGATTCCGGACTTGCGAGCCAGGCCTCGTCGGCCCGGCTCAACAACCCTTTTTCGCGCGCCGCCACGATCAGCTCGGGGCGTTGCGCACGTGTTTTCGACAGCGACTGCCGACGGCGCCATGCGACGATCTGCGCATGGTGGCCGCCCAGCAGCACGTCCGGCACCCGCATGCCCTCATACGCTTCCGGGCGCGTGTAGTGCGGACAATCCAGCAGGCCGTCGGCGAAACTGTCCTGCTCCGCCGACTGCGCATCGCCCAGCGCGCCGGGCAACTGGCGGATCACCGCGTCCATCAGGGCCATCGCCGGCAGTTCCCCGCCCGACAACACGAAGTCACCGACGCTGATCTCCTCGTCGACGCACCGGTCGAGCAACCGCTGATCGACCGCTTCGTAGCGACCGCACAGCAGCACCAGGCCGGGCTCGCCCGCCAGTTCCATCACCCGCCGATGGTTCAGCGGCGCACCCTGCGGCGACAGCATCACGACGCGCGGCGCGGCGATGCCGGCCGCCTGCTGCGCCTGTTTCGCCGCGCCGATCGTCGCCTCGAGCGGTCGCGCCAGCATGACCATGCCGGGGCCGCCGCCGTACGGGCGGTCGTCGACCGTACGGTGCGCGTCCTGCGTGAAATCGCGCGGATTCCAGGTGGTCAGCGCGTAGCGCCCCTGCTTCGCCGCCCGGGAAGTGATGCCCCAGTCGGTCAGCGCCCGAAACATCTCGGGAAAGAGGGTCAGCACATCGAAACGCATCGTCCTTCCGCCTTCATTGCCCTTCAATAGTCCACGTCCCAGTCGACGACGATCCGCCGCGCGACGAGATCGACATCGCGCAGGTAGGCGTCGACGAAAGGAATCAGGCGTTCGCCGGGAACGATCCTGCCGGCGTCATCGCTCGCTTCGTAACCCACCCGAAGCACCGCGTGCGCGCCGTTGTCCATCAGGTCGGTCACCCGGCCGAGCGCGGTACCCGCCGGATTGACGACGTCCAGCCCGATCAGGTCGACCCAGTAATACTCGCCGCTCGCCAGCTTCGGAAAATCCGCGCGGCGCACCGATACCGTCGAGCCGCGCAACGCCTCGGCCGAATCGCGGTCGTCGCTGCCGCTCAACGCGGCGGCGATCGAACCGCTATGCACCCGGGCGCTCAGCACCTTGATGCGACGCGTCGTCCGCGGCCGCCCACCCGACACCCACCAGTACGGCGCGGCCAGCAACGCATCGCCGCCCTGGCCGACGTTCGCGTGCGGGAAGATCTTGACCTGCCCGCGCACGCCATACGCCTGCGCGATCGCGCCGATCTCGATCAGGTCGTCCGGCAGGGTGGCGTCGTCCGCGGCACGCGTCGGAACGGACGGCTTCCCGGATGGCGCAGACGCGTCGGCGGCAGGCCGGGACGACGCGACATCGCTGCAGACGCCTTCCGGAACGGCGGATTCGCCGGCGGTCGCTTGCGCGGCCGGTCGGCGCTTGAACGCGCCAAAGGGGTTGCCGGACGATGTATCGCCCGCCAGCCTCGCTTCGGTATCCTGCCGCTTTGTCGTCATCGAACCGGCATCGTCGCCGACGCCGCCGTCGGCGACGTCACGGACGGCTGCTTTGTTCAAGCAGCGACGGGCGCCGCCACGGCAGCCTTGCCCGCTTCCTTGGCCAGACGTGCGACGGCCGGCGACAACTGCGCGCCGACGCCGGTCCAGTAGGACAGACGGTCCTGCGCAATGCGCAGCGTCTCGCCCTTCTGGGCGACCGGATTGTAGAAACCGATGCGCTCGATGAAGCGGCCGTCGCGACGGTTACGCGAATCGGTGGCAACGATGTTGTAGAACGGGCGCTTCTTTGCGCCGCCGCGGGAAAGGCGGATGATGACCATGCTGGATTCCTAGAAAGCGTGTGTGCAGCGTAAAACACGCGATTATAGCCTGAAAAGTCCGCTCCACCAAACACTTGCATGCGTTGCGGCAACCTTTGCTGCGAAAACCCAAGCTGGGGCGCATTGTAGCAGGACCGATCCCGATGGACGGCATGGCCATGCCGCGTAGATTACCGGGGTGTTTTCCACGGCCGAACCATGACGGTCCGCCGGTCGCGCCGATGCACCAGCCGGCGAAGGCAGGGGAATCCTGTCCGCGGCGGCGTATTGACCCGGGCGTCGCGTCGAAGCAACATGGCAGGTGCGCGCCGATTGTCTGTCCGGCATGCTCCGCTGCTCCCGACGCGCCTGACCGGCCCGCGCCCTTCAACCCGCCCTTCCCGCCTCGATGCCCGACCACGCCGCCACACCCGCTTTCACATCCAAGACACTGACCGCCGCGCTCGCTTTTTTCCTCGGCAGTCTCGGGGCGCATCGCTTCTACCTGTACGGCGTGCGCGATGTCTTCGGCTGGCTGCACCTGCTGGCCACGGTCGCCGGCGTGATCGGCGTCGAGCGCCTGATGGGTTCGCACCTGCAGTCCGGCACCGGCTGGCTGTGCGCCGCCGCCGGCTACGTGTCGGTGCTCGCGGCGCTGCTCGCGGCCATCGTCTACGGGCTGCGTCCCGATGCGAAATGGGATGCGCGCTTCAACGCCGCCCATGCGGGCAACGCGACCGATCCGGTCGATCCGGTCGATCCGGTCGATCCGGCCGGGCAGCGGTCCGACTCCGGCTGGACGGTCGTCCTGATCGTCATGGCGGCGCTTTTCGTGGGGGCATCGATACTGATGGGCGGCCTGGCGATCGGCATCCAGACCTATTTCGAGGCGCAGCTCGGGCAACGCGGGCTGAACTGACGCCCGCGCCCGGCGCGGGTGCCGCGTCCGGCGCGCGTGGCGTCAGTCGGGCCGCTCCGCGATCGGAATCGTCAACGTTTCCTTGACCTCTTCCATCACGACATAGCTTTTCGACTGCACCGCGCCAGGGAGCTGCAACAGCACGTTGCCGAGGATCTTGCGATAGTCGGCCATCTCGCCGATACGTGCCTTGATCAGATAGTCGAAATCACCCGACACGAGGTGACATTCGAGCACCTCCGGCACCTTCATCACCTCGCGCCTGAATTTCTCGAACATATTGCCGTTCTTATGGTCGAGGGTGATCTCGACGAACACCAGCAGCGAGGCGCCGAGCTGCACCGGGTCGACCCGGGCGTAATAGCCGGTGATGACGCCGTCGCGCTCCATGCGCTTGACCCGGTCGATACAGGGCGTGATCGACAGGCCGACCTGCTCGGCCAGATCCTTCATCGCCATCCTGCCATCCTGCTGCAGCAGGGTCAGGATCCTGCGATCGATCCGGTCGAGGGTCCTGATTGATTTATGCTGCATTCGCACGAAAAAATCCTGAAAAGCATTGCTTATACATTAACAAAACATATTGCTATCGAAATAGTATAGCTGCAAATGCTGCAGGCGCCCTCGCCTATCCAGCTGCCTCGACACCGCCGCGATGCGCGGTTTTCCAAACGAAAACGAATCCATCATGAAGATCGTCATCCTGGGCGCCGGCGTCGTCGGCACGACCAGCGCGTACTACCTGGCGCGCGCCGGACACGACGTCACGGTCCTCGACCGGCAGGCGGGCCCGGGGCTGGAAACCAGCTTCGCGAACGCCGGGCAGATCTCGCCCGGCTACGCGTCGCCGTGGGCCGCGCCCGGCGTGCCGCTGAAAGCGCTCAAGTGGATGTTCGAGGAACACGCGCCGCTGGCGATCCGTCTGGACGGCAGCCTGGCCCAGCTGCGCTGGATGTGGCAGATGCTGCGCAACTGCACGCCCGCGCGCTACGCGACGAACAAGGGCCGGATGGTGCGGATCGCCGAGTACAGCCGCGACTGCATGCGGCAGTTGCGCGACGACACCGGCATCCGGTACGAGGGGCGCCAGGGCGGCACGCTGCAACTGTTTCGCACGCAGGCGCAGTTCGACGGCGCGGCGAAGGACATCGAGGTGTTGAAGGACGCGGGCGTGCCCTATGAATTGCTGGCGTCCGACGCGCTCGCGAGCGCCGAGCCGGCGCTGGGCGCGGCCGGCAACAAACTCGCGGGCGGACTGCGCCTGCCCAACGACGAGACCGGCGACTGCCAGTTGTTCACCGCCCGGCTGGCCGCGATGAGCGAGGCGCTCGGCGTGCGTTTTCGCTACGACACGCCGATCGATGCACTGGCGATCACCGCCGGCAAGGCGATCGGCGTGCAATGCGGCGCCGAACTGGTCCGCGCCGATGCGATCGTCGTCGCGCTCGGCTCGTTCTCGACGTCCTTCATGAAGGGACTGGTCGACCTGCCGGTCTATCCGTTGAAGGGCTATTCGCTGACCGTGCCGATCCGCGACGCCGCGCTCGCTCCCGTGTCGACCGTGCTCGACGAAACCTACAAGATCGCGGTCACGCGCTTCGACGACCGGATCCGCGTCGGCGGCATGGCGGAGATCGTCGGCTTCAACACGCAATTGAAGGCCGCGCGCCGGGCGACGCTGGAGATGTGCGTCAACGATCTTTTCCCCGGCGCGGGCGACACCGCGCAGGCGAGCTTCTGGACCGGCCTGCGGCCGATGACGCCCGACGGCACGCCGATCGTCGGACCGACGCCGATCCGCAACCTGTTCCTGAACACCGGCCACGGGACGCTGGGCTGGACGATGTCGTGCGGCTCCGCCCAGTTGCTGGCGGACCTGATGTCGGGACAGCAGCCGGCCATCGCGGCAAACGACCTTTCCGTTTTCCGCTATCTGCCGGAAAACGCGGCGAACCGTCAGGTCGTCGCGTCCTACGCGTGAACGCGGCAACGACGGCGGTGACAACGACGGCTGCCGGCGCTGACGCCGTGACGTTCAGCAGAGTTCGTCCGCCAACCCCCAGACCCCCTCGCCGCCCCGCGCGGTGACGATCGCCACCCGCAGCGCCGATGCCTGCGGCAGGATCTGTTCGGCGAAGAAGCGGGCCGTGGCCAGCTTGACCGCGGCGAAGCGCTCAGGTGCCGCATGGCTTCCCGGACTGGCCGCCGCGGCGCCGTCGTTTTCACCCCCACGCGCCTCGCCGGTTTCCGGGTACACGACCAGCGCCGCGCGCGCCAGCTGCCAGCCCGCCAGGACGATGCCGGCGAGCTTCAGATAGGCGACGCCGCCCGCGTACACGGCGACCGGATCCGTCGCGGCGCGTTCGACGATGAATGCCACCACTGCCGCGAACGCGTCGCGTCCGGCCTGCAATTGCGTGGCGATGGCGGCAAGCGAGTCCGGCGCGGCGAACGAACCTGGCGCGGTGGACGC
>JBPBQT010000472.1:0-6854 GCA_050955065.1 Janthinobacterium lividum
CGACGCGCGCCCGAGCAGGTGCGCCAGACGCGAGACGCCTTCCTGGCCGCCCGGCGGGCATTGGTTGATCTGCGCGGTGCCGTCGGCGATCGCGCGCGCGTACGGCGCGCAGCCGGCGAAGCCGCACTTGGTGCATTGGGTCTGCGGCAACAGATCTTCGATCTGCTGCGCGAGGTGCGTTATCACGGAGTGTTTTCCTGGACTTGCCGTCTTCTGGCCGCCATTATCCGGCATTTCCGCCATTCGGTCGCGCCTGCACGGAAGCGCACGCCTGGCGCCGTGCGATAATCCCCGGACAATCGATACACCCATCCGGGCGGGGAACAGGGCCATGAGACAGCCGATGAAAAACAAACGGGATCCTGAGGGAACGCGGCGGCGTATCCTGGACGCGGCGACGGTGGAATTCCATCTCGGGGGTCTGGCCGGCGCGCGCATCGACGGCATCGCGCGTCGCGCATCGACGAACGAGAGAATGCTGTACTACTACTTCGGCAGCAAGGAGCAGTTGTTTGTCGCGGTGCTCGAGGAAACGTATGACACGTTCGTCGCGGCGCAGTCGGCATTGAGGCTGGACGACATGCCGCCGGTCCAGGCGCTGACGACCTTTGCCCGATTCATTTGGGACTACTACCGTTCGCATCCGGAGGTCGTGCGGCTGATCAACAACGAAAACCTGCATCAAGCGCGCTATCTGCGTCAGTCGCGCATCCGGCAATGCATGGCGCCGGTGCTGTCGGTGCTGGTCGGCATTCTCGACAGGGGCGCGCAGGCCGGGGTGTTCCGTGCGGACGTCGATGCGCTGCGCTGCTACGTGTCGATTTCGGCGCTGGGCTATTACGCGGTGTCGAACCAGTACACGCTCGCCGAGACGATCGGGCGCGATGTCGGGCTGCCGGAAGAGCAGGTGCTGCTCGTTCAGCAGCATATCGACATGTTGCTGGCGTACCTGTGCCGGGGTGATGCGCCCGCGCCGGCGGGATAGGCCGCCGGCGCGGAGCCTGCACCGCGGCGGGAGAAGCCTGCGTCGCGGCCTGGATGAGGATCCCCTCGTGTCTGGCGGGATCCGCCGCCCCGGCGGGCCCGCATGCCCGCGTTATGCGTGCAGCGCGCCGTTCTGCGTGGCGTTCCCAGGACCGGGCTGGGTGTGCTTGGCCGCGTCGTCCGGGCCGGACGGTGCGTTTTCCGACTGGCCGGTCGCGGCGCGCAGGAACACTTCGCCGTGTTTCATCAGATTCATCGCGGTGTGCGCGAGCGCGACATGCGAGAAGGCCTGCGGGAAGTTGCCGATCAGGCATCCGGTCGTGGTGTCGTATTCCTCCGCAAGCAGGCCGACATCGTTGCACAGGCCGAGCAGCCGCTCGAAGAGTGCGGTCGCCTCCGCGTCGCGGCCTTGCTGGTGGTAACTGTCCGCCAGCCAGAAACTGCAGGCCAGGAAGGTGCCTTCCCCGGGCGGCAGGCCATCGGCGGTTTCCTCGGTTCGATAGCGCTGCACGAGACCGTCGACGGTCAGCTCCCGGGCGATCAGGTCGACGGTGGACACCACCCGCGGGTCGTTCGCCGGCAGAAACCCGACCGCTGCCAGCAACAGCAGACTGGCGTCCAGCGCCTCGCCCCCGTAGACCTGGACGAAACTGCCGATCTTCGCGTTATACCCCTTCGCGCAGACGTCGGCATGGATCACGGCGCGCAGTTTGCGCCACGCGTCGATCGGGCCGGCGAGGTCGAATTCCTCGGCCGACCGGATCGCGCGGTCGAGCGCCACCCAGGCCATGACCCGGGAGAACGTGAAGTACTGGCGACCCCCGCGGACCTCCCAGATCCCCTCGTCGGGCTGGTCCCAGACGGCGATCAGGCGCTCCACGAGCGCGCACTCGACGGCCCAGGCGCTGGCATCGGTCGGCAGTCCGCCGATACGCGCGACGTGCAGCGTACTCATGACTTCGCCGAACACATCGAGCTGCAACTGGTCGACCGCGCCATTGCCCACGCGCACCGGTTTCGATCCCTGGTATCCGGGCAGCCAGTCGACCTCCCACTCCGGCAGGCGACGCTCGCCGCCGATGCCGTACATGATCTGCAATTGCTCGGGTGAGCCGGCCACGGCCCGGGAGAGCCAGGCACGCCACGCCGCCGCTTCGTCGTAATAGCCGCCGCGCATCAGCGCCAGCAGCGTGATGGTCGCGTCGCGCAGCCAGCAGAAACGATAATCCCAGTTTCGCGGGCCGCCCACCTGTTCCGGGAGGGAGGTGGTGGGCGCTGCGACGATGCCGCCGGTGGGTTCGTAGGCGAGCGCCTTGAGCGTGATCAACGACCGCTTGACCTGCTCGGCCCATTTGCCCGACACCGTGCAACGGGACGTCCAGTCGCGCCAGAACGTCTGCGTGCGCGCCAGGGCGGACTGCGGCTGCGTGGCGGGCGGCACGCGCTGGTGCGATGGCGCATAGGCCATGACGAACGGAATCGTCTCGCCTTCGCGTACGGTGAAGCTCGCATGGGTATGCAGATCGTGCCCGGTCAGCGACAGCGGTGTGCGCAACACGACCCGGTCCGGGCCGGCGACCGCCTGGATGACGGACGCGTCGTCGAGCTGGCTCACCCAGGGCACCGAATGGCCGTAGTCGAAGCGCAGGACCAGTTCCATCGACATGTCGACCGTGCCGGATATCCCCGTCACGAACCGGATCAGTTCCGGCCAGCCATTGCGCATCGGCATGAAATCGGTGAGATGCACGGTACCCGTGGGCGTCGTGAAAACCGTTTCCAACACCAGCGTATCCGTCTGGTAATACCGGCTGCTGGCCCTGATCGGCACGCCGTCGGCACCGGGCGTCGGGGCGATCTGCCAGCGTCCGTGCTCGGCCTCCCCGAGCAGCGCGGCGAGACAGGCGCCGGAGTCGAAACGGGGCCAGCACAACCAGTCGATCGAGCCATCGTTGGAGACGAGTGCTGCGCTGTGACCGTCGCCGATCAAGGCGTAATCTTCGATTTTCGATGCCATTCGCAATCCCAAAGGTGCTCCGCGCGCTTGAGCGTCTGCCTGGGCGTGTAGGTGGCGGAAGGAGGAAGTTATTCTTGCATGAAGCGTTTGCGCGAAGCAAAAAAAACGGCCCGCAACGTTGCCGTTGCGGGCCAATAGCCGCCGTCTCACGGGGGCTTGACGGCGGGAGACCTGAAGAGTGGGCGCGTGCCCCGCAGTCGTGTTGCGGGGTACGCGTCAAAGGATCGCTCCGGCTTAGGCGCGAGGTCGCAGCACACACCGGACGTTCCCATCAGGGTACTGCAGCAATCCGCGTGCCTGCTGCGAATGCCGGGCAATGTGCCTCTGGCAATGCGGCGGATTGGCGCAGCCCGGCCCGTCTTTCCCGGTCGGCACGCGAAAATCTCGTGCCGCTGGCGCACGCGCGTGCGCCCGGTGCGGCCCACGACACCGGGACGGGCCGGAAAGGAACGGCGGAAGTAGGGTGGAACCGCGCGCCGAAGACGTATAAACCTTGCCAGGGTAACGCAGGAATTACGTGGCGCGCGACCCTGCCGCCAGGCCTGGACGATATGCGGCGAGCGGTCACCCGCCCTCGTGTGCAAGCGGGATGTCTTATGATCGTTTTCCCGGGCCACCGCTTTGGCGTTTCACGCGCGATGCGCTGGCCGTAGTCGTCTTGCTCTCTTATGGATACATCATGGAAAACGCGGCAACAAACGAGCATGCGGTGGCGGGTGCCCCATCCGCATCTGCAGCGGCGGCGCCTCCGGGTTTCGTCTGCGGTTTCGCGTTTCACGAAGGACGGGCGGTGGCGCTCGATTGGTCGCGTGCGGCGGGACTGCCGGCCGACCCGGGCGTGCCACTCTGGCTGCATCTGTCCGGTGCGGATCCGGCGGTCCATACGTGGCTGCAGGGCATGGGCGCGCTGCCATCCACCGTGCGCGAATTCCTGGCGGGCGAGGATCGCCGGCCGCGCGTGCATGTCGGCACGAACTGCCTCTATGGCGTGATCTCGGATTTCGAACTGGGACGCGGCGCCGACATCGACAAGGGCAAGAGCGCGTTGCGTTTCTATATCGACGCGGCGCGCCTGATCACGGTGCGCGCCTCGCCGCTCGAATCCACCGACCGTCTGCGTCTCGCCGTGCTCGACGGCGACATGTTCCGCGACACGATCGATCTGTTCGCCTCGCTGATCCGTGGCCTGAACGAGACCTTCGCGAACAACGTCAACGATCTGGCCGACCGTCTCGATGACGTCGAGGAGGGGGTGCTGGACGGACGCCACAAGGATCAGCGGGCGTTGCTGGGGGCGGTGCGCCGTGATCTGGTCGAACTCAAGCGCTACGTGGACCCCGAACGCACGGCCCTCGCGCAATTGCTGGCGCCCCGGCTGGAGTGGGCCAATCCGCGTTCGCTGGAAGCGCTGGTGCAATCGATCCAGACCTTGAACAGCATCGGGGGCTCGCTGGAAGCACTGTATGAGCGGTCCAAGCTGCTGCAGGACGAGATGGCCTCGCTGCTGGCCGAGGACATCAACCGCAAGCTGCTGGCGCTGGCGATCATGTCGGCTTTGCTGCTGCCGGCCTCGCTGATCTCGGGGATTTTCGGCATGAACGTCGCCGGACTGCCGGGCATGCACAACCGGTACGCGTTCTGGATCGTGATGGCGGCGATGCTGTCGCTGGGGCTGACGACCATCGGCATTTTGAAGCGGCTGCGCCTATGGTGAGCATGCCGGCATAAAGCCCGGGGCAGGGGCGGACGAAGCCCTGCCACGTGGTATACCGGTGGCGCAACAGACCGGCAGATGACGGCCAGCCCGACATGGCACCGGTCCGATCATGGTTTTCCAATAGCAAAAGGCCCTGTCGAAGTGATTCGACAAGGCCTTTCGTTTTACAGCAAATTCTTTGGCTCCCCGACCTGGACTCGAACCAGGGACCTGCGGATTAACAGTCCGTCGCTCTACCAACTGAGCTATCAGGGAACAACTCAAACAACCGAGAAAGAGAGTATATGCATGAACCCCTCTTTCGTCAACTTTTTTCGTTCAAATCATTCGAAAAAAGCGTTTGCCACCTTGTCACTACGTGTTTCGACCACGTTTGCCACACGCAACGCGGAGTTCAGCGTTCGAGCAGCTTCAGCTTGTCTTCCTTGTCTTTCCATTCGTCGGCGTCGGCCAGCGGCGCCTTCGTCTTCGTGATGCTCGGCCAGGAACGCGACAGCTCCGCGTTCAGTTCGATGAAGGCCTGCTGATCGCCGGGAACATCTTCCTCGGCATAGATCGCATTGGCCGGACACTCCGCGACGCAGACGGCGCAATCGATGCACTCGTCGGGGTCAATGGAGAGAAAATTCGGGCCTTCCCTGAAGCAATCAACCGGGCATACATCGACACAGTCGGTGTAGCGGCACTTGATGCAATTCTCGGTCACGACGTGCGTCATTCAGACTCCTGCTACGTTAGAGCCGGGGTCGGCTTTTACGAAAGGCGTTATTGTAACTGAATGCTCGCACAAAAGCGCCGATGGTGCTTGGCGCGAATCAGACAGAAACGTCATGCGCTTATGACGGCGATGCCGGGGCGCCCGCGCCGGGCGGTTCTGCTGCCGCCGCGACGATTTCGGTTACCATCGGCAGGCGACGTCCCTGCGACATGTTACCGCTGCCCCGGCGTTCCGTCCGCCGCTGTTGCGACGCCTCCGCGTCCCGTCACAGCGCGCCGGGCGCCCGTGCGTTATCCGGAAAGCCAGCCCATGATCATTAATTCCCTGCTCGACACCGATCTCTACAAGTTCACGATGATGCAGGTCGTGCTGCACCATTTTCCGGCGGCGGAAGTGGAGTACCGTTTCCGGTGCCGCACGCCCGGTGTCCAGCTCGCCCCGTACGTCGACGAGATCCGCGCGGAGATCACCCATCTCTGCGCGCTGCGCTTCACCGAGTCCGAACTGGCCTATCTGCGGCGCATGCGCTTCATCAAGAGCGATTTCGTCGACTTCCTCGCGCTGTTCCACCTGAACGAGCAATGCATCTCGGTGACGGCGTCGCACGAACGTGACGGCGAGATCGAGATCGTCATCACCGGCCCCTGGCTGCACACGATCCTTTTCGAGATCCCGGTATTGGCCATCGTCAACGAGGTGTATTTCCGCAACACGCAGCGCGAGCCCGATTATCGCGAAGGCCGGGAGCGCCTCGAGGGCAAGATGGCGCTGCTGGGCGCGAGCCCGGAATACGCGGATTGCAAGATCGCCGACTACGGCACGCGCCGGCGCTTCTCGAAGCAATGGCACGAGGAGGTCCTGCTGACGTTGAAGGCGCGTCTGGGCCCGCAGCTCGCCGGCAGCAGCAACGTGCTCTATGCGATGCGGCACGACCTCACCCCGCTCGGCACGATGGCGCACGAATACCTGCAGGCCTGCCAGGGGCTCGGACCGCGTCTGCGCGACTCGCAGATCTTCGGCCTGGAGATGTGGGCTAAGGAATACCGCGGCGACCTGGGCATCGCGCTGTCCGACGTATACGGGATGAAGGCTTTCCTGAACGACTTCGACATGTATTTCTGCAAGTTGTTCGACGGCGCCCGCCATGACTCGGGAGACCCGTTCGAGTGGGGCGAGCGCCTGCTGAAGCACTACGAGGACAACCGGTGCGACCCGCGCACGAAGATCATGGTGTTCAGCGACGCGCTGGACATCCCGAAGGTATTGCAGTTGTACGAACGTTTTCGCGGCCGGTGCAAGCTCGCGTTCGGCGTCGGCACCAACCTCACCAACGATCTGGGCTATCGGCCGCTGCAGGTCGTCATCAAGATGGTCCGGTGCAACGGCCAGCCGGTGGCCAAGCTGTCGGATTCGCCGGG
>JBPBQT010000473.1:0-6504 GCA_050955065.1 Janthinobacterium lividum
AGCTCTTTATAACCGACACCGAGCAGATTGCCCCGCAACATCGGCGCATCCACCTCGAAATCCTTACGCCCCAGCGCCTTCTTGATGACAATTTCCCAAATACTTACAACGCTGAAGTACAGCGTGTTGTCCTGATCCTCGATCAAGCTTCGTACTTCTTCGGACAGCGCGGGATCACCTTCCGCCGCCCAAAGCAAAATGTGAGTATCGAGCAAAAAATTCAATTCCCATCGCCCTCGAACATACCGCTAATCTCGTCAGCACCCATCGTATCGAAATCGTCCGGGACCTTGATCTGGCCGCTCATGAAACCGATCCGACGCTTGGGTTTGTCAGTGTCCGGGTCGATGGCGGTTACTTTGACCAGAGGTTTTCCCGACCGGGCAATGATGAATGGCTCTCCACCATTGATTGTTTCCTCAATCAACCGCGACAGATGCGTCTTAGCCTCATGCATATTGTAAATGTGCATCATGTCTCCATATGGCTTAGTCCATGCGGTTAGTTTAGTTCAATCGGGACGAGGTGGCAACACGGAAGAAAATGGCAGTCGGCCGCCCTGCGCAGCACCGTCGAATTCCTCCTGAACAGGCATACCCCGTTCACGCCGAACGGCGTGGTGCTTGGAGCTGCCCCCGTTTCAATCGAACCCGGTCGCGATAGGTAACGCCTAGCTGCCCACTTTTCATCCGGGCCGATATTCAGGGCATCCGAGCGACCAAGGCCCGCCCACGCATCGACTGGTGTGCCCGGGTCGATGTTGTCGGCGCTGAGCCATGTCCGTATGCGCTCCTCGTGATCCTCGGTGAAGGGCCGACCGGCATACTCGCTTGCTCGCTCACCTTGAACCCTCCGCAGCGCCTGCGTTCAGCGCATGTCTATTCGCGATCAGCCCCGGTGACCTGTCGCTAGGGGTCATCAGCGGCCGATGCACATTGAATGCTGCCTTTTTCGATGAGAAAAGTGGCAACGAGCCGACCTGATCGATGCACTCGACGCAGGTGAACGACGCTTGCGTTTTGCGGTTGCAGGCCGAGACATGCCCGCAGGACGACAAGATACGGGGCGTGACCACCGCGTAACAATCGGACTCCGCTGATTTCTTTCGACGAATCTAAATTAGTCCATGCCCGAATGTCAGACCGGGCACCGCAGGAATCGCATGATCAGGCGGTCGAACACCATCGAGTCATGCCGATCGGCCCCCTCACGGCGACCCGTCAGCGACACACCGACTGATCACACAGCCAGTGCATGTCGCGTTCGTTCTGTGTTTATGCAGCTACGTGCAATTCGAAGCAATTTGGACCCTCTACATTGGACCCTGCTTTCACGCCGAATGCGTGAAAAAAAGCGCGGGGCCACCCCAGGATGCGCGGCTCCCTCGTCCCCCAGTTTCCGACCTGTGAGTAAAACCTCATGCTGACGCGTCTTTTCGAGCCCCTTGCTTCGTTTCTCGCCGCGCCGGCCCGTACGGCGTCGCGCCCTGTCGTCGACATCGCCCTGGGTACCGTGGGCACCGGCCTGCTCCTTGTGGCGGCATCACATGCCTATGCGGACGAAACCGTCAAAATCGGCCATGTCGCACCGCTGACCGGCCCGAACGCCAACTACGGGAAAGATACCGAGAACGGCGCACGGCTCGCGGTCGAGGAGATCAACAAGAAAGGTCTTGTCATCGGCGGTCAGAAGGTCGTGCTGCAACTGGATGGCCAGGACGACGCATCGGATCCCCGTCAGGCGACGCAGGTTGCGCAACGCCTCGTCGACGACAAGGTGGCGGCCGTCGTCGGGCACATGAATTCCGGCACGACCATCCCCGCCGCCAAGATCTACAGCGACGCCGGAATCGTTCAGGTGTCGCCGTCGGCGACCAATCCGGCCTACACGCAGCAAGGGTTCAGGACCGCCTACCGGGTGGTGGCCACCGACGCCGAGCAAGGCCCCGCGCTCGCGAACTATGCGTCGAAGAACCTCAAGGCCAGGTCGGTCGCCATCGTCGACGACGCCACCGCCTACGGCGAGGGTCTCGCCAATCAATTCGAGAAACAGGCGAAGGCCAACGGCCTCAATGTCCTGTCGCACGACGCAACGACCGATCACGCCGTGGACTTCCGTGCCATCCTGACGAAGATCAAGGCCGAAAAGCCCGATGTCATCATGTACGGCGGGATGGACGCCACCGGCGGCCCGTTCGCCAAGCAGGCGCGCCAGCTCGCGATCAGCGCGCACGTGCTCGCGGGCGACGGCCTGTGCTCGCCGACGCTGCCGTCGCTTGCCGGCGAAGCCGCGAACAACGTCGTGTGTTCGATCGCCGGCGCGCCGCTCGAGAAGATGGCGGATGGCCCCGCTTTCAGCAAGCGCTTCCAGGCCCGTTTCGGTCAGGCGCCGCAAGTGAACGCGCCTTTTGCCTACGATGCGGTCTACGTGGTCGTGGACGCGATGAAGCTGGCCAACTCGGTCGATCCCGCCAGGATCCTGGCTGCCATGCCGTCGACCAACCACCAGGGGGTGCTGGGCAACGAACAGTTCACGACCCAGGGCGACCTCAAGCAAGGCGTGATCTCGCTCTATACCTTCAAGGGCGGCAAGCAGACGCTGCTGGACTCGATGAAGATGTAGGTCGGTGACCGCCGCAGTGGAAAACAAGGGAATCGATATGGCAGTACTGGTATTGGGTGCGGGCGTGATCGGTTTGACCACCGCCTATTATCTTCAGCAGGCGGGGCATCGCGTGACCGTGGTCGACCGCCATCCGCACGTCGCCACCGAAACCAGCTATGCGAACGGCGCGCAGTTGTCGTACAGCTATGTCGCCCCGCTGGCCGGCCCGGGCGTGTTGTCGAAGCTCCCCAAATGGTTCATCGATGTCGATGCCCCGATGCGCTTTCGTCCCACGCTCGACCCGGATCTCTGGCGCTGGTGCCAGCGCTTCGTGTCGGCCTGCACCCGGGCGCAGAGTCAGCGCGCCACACGCGAGATGCTGGCCCTGTCGTTCCTGAGCCGGGACCTGATGCGTGAACTGATCGCGGCGGAACCGTCGCTCGCCTTCGACCATACGCACTCCGGCAAGCTGGTGCTGCACCGCAGCCCGGAAGCGTTGTCCACCGCAGTCGACTTGCTGGCATTCCAGCGCACGCTGGGCTGCGAACAGGAAGCGCTGGATGCCGATGCGTGCGTCGCGCGCGAACCAGCGCTGGCACACGTGCGCGATGAGATCGCCGGCGGCATCTATACCCGCAGCGAGGATACCGCCGACTGCCATCTGTTCTGCGTCGGCATCGAAAGGCTGCTGCGCAGCCGGGGCGTCGAGTTCGCGCTGGGCACGTCGATCAGCGCGCTGCAAACCGCGGCCGACGGCACCATCAGCGCCACCACCGCGGACGGCGACCGCCTGCAGGCACACCATATCGTGGTGGCGATGGGCAGCGACAGCGTGCCGCTGTTGAAGTCCGTCGGCATCCACGCGCTGATGTATCCGTTGAAAGGCTACAGCCTGACCGTGACGACGCGCGAGCGGAACCCTGCGACGAACACCGAAACCCGCCACGGCGCAGGCGGCGCCACGTCCGGCGCCGGTGTCACGAACGATGCGAGCGATGTGAGCGACGCGACCAATGCGTTCCCTGCGACCGCGCCGTCGATCAGCATCACGGATTTCTCCCGGAAAGTGGTCTACGCCCGCCTGGGCAACCGGCTGCGCATTGCCGGCATGGCCGACCTCGGCCGCCCGACTCGCGATCTTGAAAAGGACCGTCTCGCGACGTTGCGACGCGAAGCGGAAGCCCTTTTTCCCGATGCCGGCGACTACGAGCAGGCCACACCCTGGACAGGCTTGCGACCGGCCACGCCGACCGGCCTGCCGATCATCGGCCGGACCCGCATCCCCAATCTCTGGGTCAATATCGGTCAGGGCGCTCTGGGATTTACCCTGGCCACCGGCAGCGCAAAGCTGCTCGCCGACGATTTGAGCGGGATCCCGTCGTCGATCGACCGCTCGGCGTATTCACCGATCACGCACTGATGACGCACCAGAGCCAGACGATGCCAGGCACCCCCACACACGCCACGCCGCTGCCGGCCGGTTGCACCGAACCGGCTGCCGCACCGAACCGCCGCCGCGGCCCGCGTCCTGCGCGCAAGCCGCGCATCGTGGTGATCGGCACCGGCGGCACGATTGCGGGCCGAGGCGAATCGGCCATCAATACGTCATCGTACGATTGCTCGGTGGTCTCGATCGCCGATATCCTCGCCGCCGTGCCGGCCGTCGCGCAGATCGCCGACATCGCGTCCGAGCAGTTGTTCCAGCTCGGATCGGAAAATTTCGGCAGCACCGAATTGCTGCAGCTCGGCAAACGCATTTCGGCGCTGCTCAAGCGTGACGACGTCGACGGCGTCGTGGTGACCCACGGCACCGACACGCTCGATGAAACCGCCTATTTTCTTCATCTGACGCTTCCCAGCGAGAAGCCGGTGGTCGTAGTGGGTGCGATGCGTCCGTCTTCCTCGCTCAGCGCCGACGGCCCGCTCAACCTGTTCAACGCCATCGTGGTGGCGGCAAGCCCGGCGTCGCGCGGACATGGCACGCTGGTGGTCGTAAACGACGAGATCCACACGGCGCGCGACGTCGCGAAGGTCAATACCTTCAAGCTGGACGCTTTCAAATCGCCGTTCGGACCACTGGGATATGTGGTGGAAGGCGAGGCGATCTTTTACCGAAAAGTGATGCGCCGCCATACGATCACCAGTGAATGGTCGGTCGACGACATCGACGTTCTGCCGGCGGTCGGCATCCTCTACGGGCATGGGGGCCTCGACACCTTCATGCTGGAAGCCGTCCTGCAGCGCGATATCAAAGCGGTGGTGTATGCCGCCACCGGTAACGGCAACATTGCCGCCTCGCTGATTCCGCTGCTCGTCCAGGCGCGGCAACGCGGCATTCAGGTGGTGCGGGCGTCCCGTACCGGCAGCGGCGTGGTCGTGCGCAACGCCGCACAGCCGGACGACCGCTTCAAATGGCTGGTGGCGGATGATCATGTCCCGCCGAAGGCCCGCATCCTCATGATGGTCGCGCTGACCGGAAGGCAACGGGTGTCCGACGCATCGGCACCACACACTGAAGTGACGGGTCTGGCGTCGCAAGACGGCGATGCCGACGAGGCATCGCTACAGCAAGCCTTTTTCGACTACTGACGCGAGCGCGATACCGAAACGGCGCGACGATGTCCGCCACCCGGGCAAGGCCGTCTTCCCGCCGATGCTCCGATTGTGCGCACCGGACCTCGAATGCCCGCTTCGCGACCGGATTCCGTTGGCGATGCTCAAGGAACGCGGGCTTTTTTGACACGCCCGCTATAATGGCCGGTCGTCGCCGCTCATGTCGTCCGGCAGATCCCAATGGGGTCCGTCCAAGACGCCATCACGAGGTGCGTTGGAGCATCCATGACGTTGCATACCGAAGAGACGGGCCTGGCGGATCGTCAGGATTACCCGGGACGCGAACTGGTCGAACGGCTCGATCGCGACCGTTTGAAGACGGCCGGTTCGCGCACCGGGGCCGAACTGAACATCGGCTTGCTGGTACTTCCGACGTTTCCGCTGCTGTCGCTTGCGGGCTTCTGCGACGCGTTGCGGCATGCCGCCGATCTCGGGGATCAAAGCCGCCCGTTGCGCTGTTCATGGACATTGCTCGGCATACAGGCAGGGGAAGTGCATGCCAGTTGCAATGCGTCGGTCCGTGTCCAGGGAATCGACCAGTACCCCGAGCCGTTCGATTATCTTGTCGTCATCGGCGGGCTGCTCTCGCATCTCGACGCCATCGACCGCCGGCTCTGGGACTATCTTGCCGCCAAGGACAGACAGAATGTCCCGTTGATCGGTCTGTGCACCGGCAGCTTCGTATTGGCACTCGGCGGTTACATGAAAGGTCACGTCGCCTGTGTCCACGCCTATCACCACGAAGACTACAAGCGGATGTTTCCCGGCCTGGGCGTGACGACGCACGCCGATTATCTGCTGGACGGCAATCGCATCACCTGTGCCGGCGGCGTGTCCGTCATCGAACTGGCGACACGTCTGATCGGCCTGCATTGCGGTGCCGACCGCGCCGCCAAAGTAATCCATCAAATGACGGTCAGCCACCGCAGTGGCGCCTCGTTTACCGAGCGGCGCCAGGCGCTCGGCTATCTCAGTGTCGACAACTTTCAGGTACGGCACGCCGTTGTGATCATGGAGGAGAACCTCGAAGCGCCCCTGACGATCGACACGATCGCCAGGATGACGGGCACAAGCGTTCGTCAACTCGAAAGGGTATTCAAGATAGCGCTCGGGGTCTCACCGAAAAGCTTCTATCGAACGATGCGGCTCAAATACGCGCGCTGGCTGCTGCTGAACTCGGTACGCCCGCTCACCGATATCGCCTACGGATGCGGGTTTGCGGATCTGGCCCATTTCATCCGCAGTTTCCGCGTCGTGTATGGGCTAACCCCCGGCAAGCTGCGCGCC
>JBPBQT010000474.1:0-5683 GCA_050955065.1 Janthinobacterium lividum
CGCGCCCACCGCGCTGTTTCATCTGCTGCAGATGCTCGATGCGGGCGCGCCGCGTCCGGCGCTGATCCTCGGCTTTCCGGTCGGCTTCATCGGCGCGGCCGAATCGAAGGCCATGCTGGCCGCGGACAGCCGCGGCGTGCCCTTCGTCGCGGTCGCGGGCCGCCGCGGCGGCAGTGCGATGGTGGCGGCCGCCGTCAACGCGCTCGCCACGGAGATCGAATAGATGGCCACCGGCGCAGGACGCCTGCTGGGGCTGGGCGTCGGCCCTGGCGACCCCGAACTGATCACCGTCAAGGCGCTGCGCCTGCTGCGCGCCGCGCCCGTGGTCGCCTACTTCGTCGCCCGCGGCAAGACCGGCAACGCGTTCTCGATCATCGAATCGCATCTCGGCCCGGCGCAGGAGCGGCTCGCGCTCGTCTACCCGGTGACCACCGAGAAACTCGCGCCGCCGCTATGCTACGAGACGATCATCGCCGATTTCTACGACGATGCCGCGGCGCAGATCGCCGCGCATCTGGACGCGGGCCGCGACGTCGCCGTGATCTGCGAGGGCGATCCGTTCTTCTACGGCTCCTACATGTATCTGCACGACCGGCTCGCCGAGCGCTATGACGCGGAAGTGGTGCCGGGCGTGTGTTCGATGCTGGGTGGCGCGGCGATGCTCGGCGCGCCGCTGGTGTACCGCAACCAGAGCCTGTCGATCCTGTCGGGCGTGCTGCCCGAGGCGGAACTGGAACGGCGGCTGGCCGACAGCGACGCGGCGGTGATCATGAAACTCGGCCGCAATTTCGAGAAGGTGCGCCGCGTGCTCGACCGGCTCGGCCTGTCGCACCGCGCGCTGTATATCGAGCGGGCGACGATGGCGCGCCAGCGGATCGTGCCGATCGACGAGGTCGATCCGCTGGCGTCGCCGTACTTTTCGCTGCTGCTCGTCCCGGGGGAACCATGGCGCAAATGAGCGAGCAGGACGGCGCGCGTCACGCCCCATCGGGCCGGGCCGGACCGCGTCGGACCGAACGGGATCCTGTCGGGCCGCCTCAGGCCGAGCCGCGGCAGGCCGGACCGGGCGGCGCCGGGTCGGGCGCGGGCGCCGCGCCCGCCATCATCGTGCTCGGCCCCGGCGCGCTGACCACCGCGCAGCGCGTGCGCGCCTGCCTGCCCGGCGCGCGAATCCATGGCCTCGCCCGGCGCGTCGAGACCGAGCAGAGCTTCACGGCACTCGGCCCGCATCTGCGCGCGCTCTACCTCGCCGGCCACCCGATCATCGGCCTGTGCGCGGCCGGCATCCTGATCCGCTGCCTCGCGGACGTCATCGGCGCAAGTCTGAGCCCATCCGTGAGCCCATCCGCCGATCCATCCGTGGACCCGTCCGCCGCTGCGTCCGTCGGTTCATCTCCCGGCGGGTCGCCCGGCGGCGGCGCGGCCAAGACCCGCGAACCGCCGGTGCTTGCGCTGGCCGAGGACGGCAGCGCCGTCGTACCGTTGCTCGGCGGGCTCGCGGGCGTCAACACGCTGGCGCGGCGCATCGCCGCCGCGCTCGACGTCGCCCCCGCGATCACGACCAGCGGCGAACTGCGCTTCGGCGCGTGCCTGCTCGACCCGCCTGCCGGCTATGTACTGGCCGACCTGGAGCAGGGCAAGCACTTCGTTTCGGACCTGCTCGCCGGCGCGGCGGCGCGCATCGAGGGCAGCGCGCCCTGGCTCGACGAACTGGCGCTGCCGCGCGCGGACGACGCCCGCCTGTCGATCCGGGTGACGGCCTCGCTGGCGCCCGACGACCAGACCGATTCGCTGGTGATCCACCCGCGCGCGGTGGTCGCGGCGGTCGTGCTCGACCAAGTCGACGCCGGTGCCAATGCCCGTATCGAGACGAGCACGGGCGCCGCTGGCGGCGTGGATGTCGAGGCGATCGCCGGCGCCGTCAATGGCGTGGGTGTCAATGCGAGCGAGCCCGTCGGCACGGATCGCGACGCCGACATCATCCTAGCGTGGGTACGCGCCGCGTTGCGCGCGCAACGGATCGCGCCGGCCGCGCTCGCCGTCCTGCTGGCCGATGCCGCGCAGATCGGCAACGGCGCGCTCGCGGACGCGGCGGCGCGACTCGGCGTCCCGTTGCGCTTCGTCGATTGCCCGGTGGCAATCGATTCGCCGCGCCAACCTGCGCTTGCACCCGCGCATGTACTTAGGGCAGCGGGACTCACGTTGAGCGACGATCCGCACGATGGTCCGAACGCCACCGACGCGGACGCCGACGCCGGCGCCGGCGCCGACGCCACGCGTCCCGGTCCGTGGAACCCCGCACGCGCCGCCGCGCCCCCGGAAGCAGCGCCACGCGTGGCGCTGCACGTCGCCGATCGCCCGATCGACGTCGACACCGTCGGCCGCAAGCGCGGCACGCTGCGCGTGGTGGGCATCGGGCCCGGCAGCAAGGCCCTGCTCGCGCCCGCCGCGCGCGACGCGCTGCACGCCGCGGACGACATCCTCGGTTATACGACCTACGTCGACATGGCCGGTCCCTTCGATGCGCGGCAACGCGTGCGCGGCACCGACAACCGCGAGGAAATGCAGCGCGCCCGGCATGCGCTGGAACTGGCCGCCAGCGGCCGCGACGTCGTGCTGGTGTCGTCGGGCGACCCCGGCGTCTTCGCGATGGCGGCCGCGGTGTTCGAGGCGCTCGAGGCGGACGCGCACGGCGCGATGTCCGGCGTCCTGCTCGAGATCGTGCCCGGCATCTCGGCGGCGATGGCCGCGGCGGCGTGCGCGGGCGCGCCGCTGGGTCACGATTTCTGCATCCTGTCGCTGTCCGACAACCTGAAGCCCTGGTCGGTCATCGAGCGCCGGTTGCGCCTCGCGGCCGAGGCGGATCTGGTGATGGCCTTCTACAACCCCATATCGCGCGCGCGGCCCTGGCAGCTCGAACGCGCGTTCGCGATCGTGCGCGCCAGCCGCGCCCCCGCCACGCCGGTCGTGCTGGGACGCGACATCGGCCGCCCCGGCGCCACGCTGCGCACCGTGACGCTCGACACCGTGCGCGCCGACCAGGTCGACATGCGCACGATGGTGATCATCGGCTCGTCCACGACCCGGCGCTTCACCACCGGCCACGCGCGCGAATGGGTCTACACCCCGCGCTGGTACCCCGAACAAGGAGTCTGATTTGGATCGTCGTCGCTTCATCAAAGGCAGCACGCACACGCTGGCCGGTTCGCTGACGGCGTCGCTCGCCGGTGCGCTTGCCCTGCCGGCAGCTGCCCTGTCGGGCGTGCGCACGGCCAACGCGGCGCCCGTGCCCGACGCCGGCCCCGCCCCCACGCGGCGCGAAATCGTCCGGGTGCTCGCGCAAGGCGCGCCGAACTCGCTCGACCCGCACGGCGACAGCTTCAACCGCGAATCGATCGGCGCGTTCACCAACGTCTACGACCGGCTGCTGCAATTCGACCGCACGGCGATCCCCGGTCACGCCTTCCATTACGATTACCACCACCTGAAAGGCGAACTCGCGACGGCGTTCGAGCCGCTCGACGGCGGCCGCGCGTGGCGTTTCCATCTGCGGCGCGACGCGCGCTTCCATGGCGGCGCCCTCGTCACCGCCAATGCCGTGAAGTGGTCGCTGGACCGCGCGGTCACGCTGCCGGCCTCGAAGCGGCAACTCGCGTCCGGTTCGCTGACCGATCCGGCGCAGTTCGTCGTGGAGGACCCGTTCACGCTGCGGATCGACCTGCCGCGCCCGGACCGCTACGCATTGCCGAACCTCGCACTGAGCTACACGTCGATCCTCGACGCGGACGCCGTGCGCGCGCATGCGGGCGCCGACGACCCCTGGGGCACCGCCTGGCTGCGCGGCAACGCCGCCGGCGGCGGCGCGTATCGCGTCGCCGACTGGCAAAGCGGCCAGCGCGTCGATTATGTCCGCCACGACGCCTGGCGCAGCGGGCCGTTGCCCTTCATGCGCCGCGCGATCGTCCAGGCCGTGCCGGAGGCGGCCAACCGCAGCGCCGCGCTGGCCCGCGGCGACGCCGACATCGCGCTGCAGCTCGCGCCGCGCGACTTCGACGCCGCCGGCAAGCTGCCCGGCGTGACGACGCTGTCGATTCCGCTCACCAACACGTTCCGCTTCGTCGCCTTCAACACGCAGCTCAAGCCGTTCGACGACGTGCGCGTGCGCCAGGCGATCGCCTTCGCGCTGCCGTACGAAGACCTGTTCAGCGGCGTGGCGCGGGGGCACGGCACGCCGCTCTTCGGCGCGGCGCCCGACAGCGCGCCCACGCCGCGCTGGCCGCAACCCTATCCGTACGCGACGCGCCTGGACCAGGCGCGCGCGCTGCTCAGGGAAGCCGGACTGCCGAACGGCTTCAAGACCACGCTGACGTATAACGCCACTGATTCGGACATCGCCGAACCGGCCGCGCTGCTGGTGCAGCAGTCGCTCAAGGCGGTCGGAATCGACATCGCCCTCGAAAAAGCGCCCGGTGCGCAATGGGGCGCGCTGCAGACCGAGAAGCGTCTGCCCTTCTTCATCGACTGGTCATCCGCCTGGCTCAACGATCCCGATTATTTCTACCGCATCTTTTTCGAGGGGGACTGGCGCTGGAACTTCGCGTCGTTCAACGACCCGGCCCTCGTCAAGCTCACCGACGCGGCGCGCTGGGAGACCGATCCCGCGCGCTACGACGCGCTGATGCGGCAGGCGGCGGCGCTTGTGATGCGCGCGGCGCCGCTGCTGCCGCTCTGGCTGCCGTCGTTCGATATCGCGATGCGCGCCGACCTGCGCGGCTTCACCTATTACATCCATGGCCAGGTCGATTTCCGCCCGTTGCAGCGGGCCTGAGCACCGCGCATGCCCGCGCGCGCGCGCGCAAGACGGCCGGCGACGCGGCGCATGAAACGCACGATGCCGCTGCCGGCAGTGCTGTTGCGCCGTACGCTCGGCGCATTGCCGGTGGTCGCCGGCGCGGCGGTCTTCACCTTCTTTCTCGCGCGCTGGCTGCCCGGAGACCCCGCGGCGCACCTGGCCTCGGGTCTCGGCGCGACGCCGCAGGGGCTGGCCGCGCTGCGCCACCGGCTCGGCCTGGACGCGAGCCTGCCCGTGCAGTTCTGGCGCTATCTGCAGGCGCTGTCGCACGGCGACTGGGGCCGCTCCTTCATGACCGGCGAGGCCGTATGGGACAGCCTGCGCGCGCGGCTGCCGGCGAGTCTCGAATTGACGGTCTGCGGGTTCGTCGCCAGCCTGTGCGCCGGACTCTCGTTGGGGACGGCCGCGGCACTGCGTCCCGGCCGCTGGCCGGACCATGTCTGTCGCCTGGTCAGCAGCATCGGCGGCAGCCTGCCGAGCTTTTTCATCGCGCTGCTGCTGATTTATGTCTTCTACTTTCGTCTGGGCTGGGCGCCGGAACCCACCGGGCGTCTCGATCCCCTGCTGTTCGCGCCTCCCGTGCGCACCGGTTTCCTGCTGATCGACGCCGCGCTGGCCGGCGACGCCGGCGCGTGGACCGACGCCGCGCGCCGCCTGGTGCTGCCCGCCGGCACGATGGCGCTGTTCGGCCTCGCGCCCATTGCCCGGATCACCCGTTCGGCGTTGCTCGACGCGCTCGGCGGCGACGCGGTACGCACCGCGCGCAGCCTCGGCCTGCCGGCGCGCGTGGTGTTGCGCGACTACGCGCTGGCACAGGCCGCGCCCGCCATC
>JBPBQT010000475.1:0-5476 GCA_050955065.1 Janthinobacterium lividum
TCGGAATGCCGGATCCGGCAGGAGGCGGTGGCGACGCATCTGCATTACTGGCTCGACGCCGGCGCGGCGTTGCGCATGGTCCGCGCGCCGCGCGCGGGAGCGCAGCCGGATGGCGTCGATGACGGCGCTGCCGATGCCGTCGATGCCGTCGATGCCGTCGATGCCGTCGATACCGTCGCGCCCGACGTCACGGCTACCGTCCTGTCGGGCGACGGCGAGCAGTGGTTGACGGCCGGCATGGACATCCATTTACCCGGCGTGGGTCGTCTGCGCATCGAACCCGGTGGCCGTGACCTGCCGGAACTGTCGCGGCAGATCGGCCAGCTCGCGCGCGAGCGCGACGGCCTGCTGCAACGCCTGGGCGCGGATTCGCTCGCCGCCGCGCAACTGCATCAGGAAGCGCATGCGCGGCGCGTCCGTGACCGGGACGCGGCGCGCAAGGAACTGGCCATTCACGCGCCGGACGGCGTCGCCGGTGTGCGCCGCGTGCTGGATGCCGGGCAACAGCGCGAGCAGGCGCTCGTAGCGCGGCGCGCGGCGCTGCCGGCGATGCCGTCGGGTCATGCGCCGGAGGGCCCGGCGCAGACCCGGCTCGAACGCGACGCCGCGCAGGCCGCGTTCGACCGCCTGCGCGAGGCGCGCGCCCTTGCCGAATCCCGGTTCAACACCGCGCTGGCGACCGCGCGCGTGCTCGACGAGCAGTCCCGCGCGCGCGCGCTGAGGCATCGCGATGCGCTCCGGCAGCAGGAACGCGCCGCCCGTGCCGCGCGCCTCGTCGAAGCGCGGGGCCTGGCCGACGACGTGCGGCGGCGCGGCGACGCCGCGGCCGCCGCGCTCGCGGCGCAGCATGGCGAGCAGGTCGAACAGGACGTGCAGCGTTTCGAGCGCTCCGCGGCGATCGCCCGCGATGCCCAGCAGCGCCGTCACGATGAGATCCTGACCCTGACGGGCGGTCTGGAGCAGGCCGGCGCGCGCGGCGTCGGCGAGGCGTTGTTCAAGACCGAGGCCGAAGCCGAACACCTGGGCCGCCGTCGCGACGAGATCGCGCGTCGCGCCGACGGCCTGCACTTGCTCTGGACCCTGTTGAACGAAAAACGCGATGCCGCCACGCTGCGCCTGCAGGCGCCGCTGATCCGCCGCCTCAACCATTACCTCGCGCTGCTGTTTCCCGGTGCGCGCCTGCAACTCGGGGACGACCTGCTGCCGGTGGACCTGCATCGCGCCGAGCAGCAGGACGCGCTCGACAGCCTGAGCTTCGGCACCCGCGAACAGCTCGGCCTGCTGGTGCGGCTCGCCTATGCGGATCTGCTGCGCGAAGCCGGTCGTCCGACGCTGCTGTTGCTCGACGACGCGCTCGTGCACGCGGACGCCGGCCGGCGCGGGCTGATCAAGCGCGCGTTGTTCGATGCGGCCCTGCGGCATCAGATCCTGATGTTCACCTGCCACGGCGAAGCCTGGCAGGACCTCGGCGTAGTGCAGCGCGCGGTGGGATGAACGCCGCGTCGCCGGACGGCGGACACACCGTCATCTCGAAAATCGAAAATTCTATCCGGAGCAGCTTATGGCCCAGCCGAACATTTCCGCCGTGGACGCGCAGGACGGCGCGGTGACACCCGAGATCCGGGTCGCCCTCGCGCCGCGCGGCAGATTGCGCGCCGCGATCAATTACGGCAATCCGATCCTGGCCGCGCGGCATCCGGCGAGCGGTGCGCCCACCGGCGTGTCGGTCGATCTCGCGACACGGCTCGCGGCGCTGACGGGCCTGGCGCTGGAGTGGGTTCCCTACGATGCGGCCGGGAAAGTCGTCGACGGGCTCGCGCGCGACGAGTGGGATGTCGCGTTTGTCGCGCGCGATCCCGTGCGCGGCAAGGGCATCGCGCAAACCTTGCCGTACGTCGTCATCGAGGGCGCTTATCTGGTCAGGGAAGATTCGCCGATCCGCGCGAACGAACAGGTGGACCGAAAGGGTATCCGCGTCGTGGTAGGGCAGGGCAGCGCCTACGACCTGTTCCTCACGCGCACGCTCGAAAACGCCGCCATCACTCGCGCGGCGACGTCGCAGGCGGTCGTCGCCACGCTGCTGTCCGGAAATGACGACGTTGCCGCCGGCGTGCGGCAGCAGCTGGAAAGCGATGCCGCCCGCGTGCCGGGGCTGCGGCTGCTGGATGGGCGCTTCATGGTCATCGAGCAGGCGATGGGCACGCCGCTGGGGCGCCCGCTTGCTTTCGATTATGTGAGCCGCTTCTTGCGCGCGATGCTCGACAGCGGCTTCGTGCAGCGGGCGCTGGAGGCGCACGGCATCAACGGGGCGACGGTGGTGTCGCCCGCGCCGGCCCGGGAACAGACCGCGTGAGGCCACCGCTGCCATGGGCTGCCGCCCCTCACGGCAGCATCAACTGCGCGAGAAACGCGACGACGGGCGGGCGCAATTCCTCATGCGGCCGGGTGCAGACATAGAATTGCCGGTGCGCCCAGTCGTCCTGCAACCGGATGGTCTTCAGGTTGTAGCGCGTCAGGTAGTTCGCCGCGATCAGCTCGGGCATGAGGCCGATGCCGATGCCCTCGCGGATCATCTGGCATCGGGCCTCGTAGTTGGTGACCTCGATGCGGACCTTCAATGGCCGTGACAGGCTGCGTTCGGCAAGCGACAAAAAAGCGGCGAACGAATGGCGCGGGAAGTAGCCGACGAAAGGGTAATCGCATGCCGCATCGAGCAGCGTCGTTTCGAGCGCGGCCAGCGGATGCTCGCGCGGCACGATCAGCCCCACCCTGTCCTGTTTGTATGCAACGGAGTGCACGCCCGGCGCCGGGGCCAGCGCGTGGTAGATGCCGACGTCGATTTCGCCGTCGGCGACCAGGCGCGGAATGTCGTAGCTGTAGCGCTCCTGCAGGTCGACCTGCGCGTCCGGCTCCTGCGAGAAATACCGGCTCAGGACGGGCGCCAGGTATTGAATGATGCCCGAGCGGTTCGATGCCAGACGGATCCGTGCGACGCCGGCGGGCCCGTATTCGGCCACGCAGGTTTGCGCCAGCTCGACGCTTCGCAGGATCGCCTTTGCGCGGTGATACAAGGCAATGCCGGCCGGCGTGGGCGTCACACCGCGTCCGTGACGCGTCAGCAGGACGGTGCCCAACTGGCGTTCCAGTTCGGCGATGCGCTTGCTGGCGGCGGACGTGACCAGATTCTCGTGCTCCGCAGCCTTCGACAGGCTGTGCAATTCGATAGCCATGACCAGCATCTGCAAGCCGGGCAGGTCCATTTTCATCGCAACGTGCCGGCGGTATTCGTACCTGACGGCGTCGCCGGTTCGTCCGGGCGAAGGCAGGATCTGCGCATGATGGTCGCTCCCGGATATTCCGATGGTTTTCCCCGACGGGCAGGCTCGCCTCCCCGGGGAGGCGATGTATCGGCCGGCACAGCGCAGGAGGGTTGAATAAAAGGCAATGCAGCGTTCACTAATCGGACTGCCACGCGGTGTGCGGCGCGGGACAATGGTGACATGCCGGCCAGATCTGGACAATGCCCGGTCCCGATAAAAAGAAATGGCGTTGAGGAGACAGCATTGACGAACATTCTTCTGTCGGAGAAGGCGGCCGCTCGCCTGGACGCCGATATTCGCGTGCTGTTCGATGCCCGACCCTATCGCATCGTGACGCCCGGCGACACTGCCACCGGCATGGCCGCGGACATCGCTTTCATCAGTCGCGATGTCACCGGCGGCTCGACGAAACAGCATGTCGAGCCGCCGTTGTCGAACTTCTATGCGGCGTTGCGGGCTGCGCCGGCGCTGCGGTGGGTGCATACGCATTCCGCGGGCGCCGATCGCCCGATCTTTCCCGAACTGCTGCTGCGTGGCGTCACGGTGACCACGTCGTCCGGCGCGAACGCGGCGATCGTCGCGCAATCCGCGCTGGGCGCGTTGCTGTCGCTGGCCCGGCGTTTCGGCGATCTGGCAGCGGCGCAACGCCTGCACGCATGGCGCCCCCTGCTCAACGATGCACCACGCGACCTGCGCGGCCAGACGGTGCTGGTGGTGGGGTACGGTCCGATCGGCCAGCGTTTGTGCCGCTTGTGCGAAGCGCTGGAAATGAAGACGATCGCCGTGCGTCGTACCCGCGTTTCAGCGGAAATCGCGGAGATCGCGGAGATCATTTCCTATGCCGAACTCGACGCGCATCTACCGCGCGCCGACTGGCTGGTGCTCGCGTGCCCGCTGACGCCGTTGACACTCGGTCTGATGGACGCCCGCCGGCTCGCGCTGTTGCCCGTCGGCGCGCATCTGCTGAACGTCGCGCGCGGTGAGGTCGTGATCGAGGCCGATCTGATCGCCGCGTTGCGCGCCGGGCGGCTTGCGGGCGCCTACCTGGACGTTTTCGAGACGGAGCCGCTGGCGGATGAATCGCCACTGTGGGATTTCCCCCGGGTCATCGTCTCGCCGCACAGCGCGGGCCATTCCAGCAGCAATCACGAGGCGGTCGCGCGGCGCTGGCTCGACAACCTGGCGCGCTGGCTACGCGGCGCGCCGTTGTTGAACGGCGTCGCCCCACCGGCGGCAGCCCACGATTCGATGACGGCGCGTAAATAACGAGACGGAGACGACCATGATCCAGGAAGCCAGTGCGGTTCATCACGCCGTGGCGGCGTCCGCGGTGCCCGCGCGCGTGGGGCCGCTGCCGGACCCCGGAAACCCCATGCCGGCGTCGGCCGACACGTCGCGCGTGCAGCGCCGGGCGCCGCTGAGGTCCATCGTCGGCGGTTCGATCGGCAATCTGATCGAATGGTATGACTTCCATGTCTATACGACGTTCTCGGTCTATTTCGCCGCGGCATTCTTTCCGCGTGAGAACCGGACCGTGCAGCTGTTGAGCGCGGCGGCGATTTTCGCGCTGGGATTTCTGCTGCGGCCCGCCGGCAGCTGGATCATCGGACGCTATGCGGACCGGCATGGGCGCCGGGCGGGCCTGACGTTGTCGGTGACGCTGATGTGCGCGGGTTCGCTCGCGATCGGTGTGTGTCCTTCCTATCCGCAGATCGGCGTCTCCGCACCGTTGGTGCTGCTGGCGGCGCGCCTGGTGCAGGGCGCGTCGCTGGGCGGCGAATACGGCGCGAGTTCGGTGTACCTGAGCGAGATCGCGCCGCCCGGCAGGCGCGGTTTTTTCAGCAGTTTCCACTACGTCACGCTGATCCTTGGACAGTTGCTCGCCACCGGGGTGCAGGTCGTCCTGCAGGATATGATCTTCACGCCTGCTCAGTTGAATGCCTGGGGCTGGCGCGTGCCGTTCCTGATCGGCGCCGCGCTCGCCTTGCTCGCGTATTGGGTGCGCCGCAATATCGATGAAACGCCCGATTTCAAGGAACTGTCGGCGACCGAGCGGCATTCCAGCAGTCTGGCCGAACTGCGCAGATATCCGCGTTCCGCATGGCTGGTATTCGGTCTGACGACCGGCGGCACGCTGGCGTTTTTCACGTACACCG
>JBPBQT010000476.1:0-5285 GCA_050955065.1 Janthinobacterium lividum
GCAGCTGGGCCTGCCCGACGAGTTCATCGATCACGGCGACCCGGCGAAGCTGCTCGCGCAGTGCGGGCTCGACGCCGCCGGCATCGCCGCGTCGATCCGCCAGCGCTTTCCGGCGGCCGGCGATCCGGCGGCCGGCGATCCGGCGGCCGGCGATCCGGCGGCCGGCACGCCGATGGGGGCCGCAGCAGATGCGGCGGCAAATGCGGCAGCCGTTACGCCGGCCGCGGACAACGCCGCGCCGTCCGACGCCGCGCCTTCGCAGGCCGTGGGCACCGTGCCCGGCGCCGCTGCCGGCACGGAAGGCGGCGCCAAGCTCGTCGCCTGAAGCAACCGGGCCGTCGGTCGTCGGCGGTCGGGTCCACGCCTGGAAACGACATTCGAATCGAGGCGCCGGTCCCTCGGGCCGGCCCGCTCAGATCGCGCCTTCAGCCAGCTGCTCGAGCCTGCAACCGGTCCGTTCAGGCCGGCTGCGGCTGGCCCAGTTCCCAGCGCGGGCTGACGCCGAAACGGTAGTCGTGCCGCGCCTGTTCCGGCCAGCGGGCGATGCGCAATGCGCCGGCGAGCGCGATCATCGCGCCGTTGTCGGTGCACAGGTCCAGTTCCGGGTAGAACACCGCGAAGCCCTTGCGCGACGCCGCGGTATCGAGCGCCGCGCGCAGTTGCGCGTTCGCGCCGACGCCGCCCGCCACCACCAGCCGTTTCATGCCCGTGCGTTTCAGCGCGGTCAGCGATTTCGCGACCAGCACCTCCACCGCGGCGTCCACGAAGGCGCGCGCGATATCGGCGCGTGCCTGCTCGTCGAGCGGCTCGGCCAGACGGCGTACCTGCGTGAGCACCGCGGTTTTCAACCCGCTGAAACTGAAATCCAGATTGCCCGAATGCAGCATCGGCCGGGGCAGGACGACCGCGCCGGGCCGTCCCCGTTGCGCCAGCGCCGACACCGCCGGGCCGCCCGGATAGCCGAGCCCGAGCAGTTTGGCGGTCTTGTCGAAGGCTTCGCCGGCGGCATCGTCGAGCGTCTCGCCGAGAATCTCATATTCGCCGACGTCCTGTACCCGCATCAATTGCGTATGGCCACCGGATACCAGCAGCGCGACGAACGGAAATTCGGGCGCGCGCTTCGCGAGAAGCGGCGACAGCAGGTGTCCTTCCAGATGATGGATGCCGATCACCGGCTTGCCCCAGGCGAAGGCGAGGCCATTGGCCACGCTCGCGCCCACCAGCAGCGCGCCGGCGAGCCCGGGACCGGCCGTGTACGCCACCGCGTCGATCTCGGCGGGCTGCACGCCGGCGCCGGCGATGACGGTCTCGAGCAGCGGCAGCGCGCGCCGGATATGGTCCCGGGACGCAAGTTCCGGGACCACGCCGCCGTATTCACGGTGCATGTCGATTTGCGAGTGCAATGCATGCGACAGCAGTCCGGTGCCCTGGCGGTACAGGGCAAGGCCGGTTTCATCGCAGGAGCTTTCAATGCCGAGGACGAGCATGGCGGGGGGAGGCGAATGGGGTGCGGGAGCCGCGGACCGGGCCGGTAAACGCACGACGCCCGCCGGCAGCAAAGGCGACGAGTATAACAGCGCCGGAAGAATCGCCCGACGCCCCCGGCGCACCCTGACGCACCCCGACACCCCCGGCAATGCGTACAATCACGCGCATGGAAAAATTCGATATTGCCGTCATCGGCGCCGGGGCCGCCGGCATGATGTGCGCGGCGGTCGCCGGGCAGGCGGGACGGCGCGTCGTACTGCTCGACCACGCGGCGAAGATCGGCGAAAAGATCCGCATCTCCGGCGGCGGACGCTGCAACTTCACCAATCTGCACGCGGCCCCCGCCCATTACCTGTCCGAGAACCCGCACTTCTGCCGTTCGGCGCTGGCGCGTTACACGCCGCGGGATTTCATCGGCCTGCTCGAATCGTACCGGGTCGGCTGGCACGAGAAGCACCGCGGGCAGCTCTTCTGCGACGTGTCGAGCGACGCCGTGATCCAGGTCCTGAAAGCCGAATGCGACGCCGGCCGGGTCGCCTGGCGGCATCCGGTGCAGGTGCGCGATATCGTCCGCGGCGGGGCACAGGCGCGGTTCACGCTGGCCACCGATGCCGGCGCGATTGCCGCCGATGCGCTGGTGATCGCCACGGGGGGCCTGCCGGTGCCGAAGATCGGCGCGACCGATTTCGCGCTGGCTCTGGCGCGCTCGTGGGACATCCCGGTGGTCGCGCCACGGGCGGCGCTGGTGCCGTTGACGTTTTCCGCCGCCGAGTGGGCGCCGTTCGCGGAACTCGCCGGCGTGTCGATCGAGGTCGGCATCCAGACGGGCGAAGCACGCGCGCGGGGCGCCTTCGTCGAGGACCTGCTGCTCACGCACCGGGGATTGTCGGGGCCCGGGGTGCTGCAGATTTCCAGCTACTGGACGGCGCCCGCGCCGATCGAGATCGATCTGCTGCCCGGGCGCGACGCCGGCGCCGAGCTGCTCGCGGCGAAATCCGCATCGCGTCGCCAGCTGGCGAATCTGCTGGCCGAATGGCTGCCGGCGCGCCTGGCGGGCGTGTGGGCGGACGTGGCGGGCGTGCCGCGCGACGCCCGGCTCGCCGATCTGCCGGACCGGACGCTGCGCGCGCTCGGACAGGCGTTGAACGGCTGGCGTCTGCATCCGGCGGGCACCGAGGGATGGCGCAAGGCCGAGGTGATGCGCGGCGGCGTGGATACGCGTGCGCTGTCGTCGACGACGATGGAGGCGAACGCCTGTCCGGGCCTGTATTTCATCGGCGAGGCCGTGGACGTGACCGGCTGGCTCGGCGGCTACAATTTTCAGTGGGCGTGGGCGTCCGGGGTCGCGGCCGCGCGCGCGGCCGCTCAGCCGCGGGCCTAGGGGCCGATGTGTTAAAATCCCGACGCTCCACCTTCAGAGTTGCCGCCCGATGAGCCTCAAAGAACAGATTACCGAAGACATGAAGACCGCGATGCGCGCGCGCGACAGCGAGCGTCTCGGCACGATCCGTCTGTTGCTGGCCGCCATCAAGCAGCGCGAGGTCGACGAGCGCATCATGCTCGACGACGGCGCCGTCACCGCCATCGTCGAGAAGCTGATCAAGCAGCGCCGGGATTCGATCGAACAGTTCGGCGCGGCGGGGCGCGACGACCTGGTCCAGAAGGAAACCGCCGAACTCGCGGTGCTCGCGGGCTATATGCCGCAGCAACTCGACGACGCCGAGATCGACGCCCGGGTCACTGACGCGGTCGCCGCGCTGCAGGCCACCGGCCCGCAGGACATGGGCAAGGTCATGGGCCGCCTGAAAGGCGAATTGGCCGGCCGTGCGGACATGACGCGCGTCTCGGCGCGCGTGGAGGCGGCGCTCGGCCAGTGAGCCGGCGAGCCGGCGCCGGGCCCGGCCACCAGGTGAGGGTCCGGGTTGGTGACCGATAGCCGGTAGGCGACCCCGCGCCGGCAGCGGATCGGCGGGCCGGTCCCGCGTCGTCCGATCGGGCGGCGCGCGACCGGCCCGCCATCACGGCGCCGCCGCGACGTCCCGGAATGGGTTCAGTACGGTCTTCGCCTCCTTGCCATGCCGTTGCTGTGCCGGTGTCGTGTCGTTGCCATGCCGTTGCCATGCCGTTGTCGCGCCGTTTTCATAGTCTGGCCAATGTGAACGTGCGACCGCCGTTCAAGTCCATTCGGGCCGTGTTTCGTGATACCTCATTCCTTCCTGCAGGACCTGCTCGACCGCGTCGACATCGTCGAAGTGGTCGGCCGCTATGTGCCATTGAAGAAAGCCGGCGCCAATTTTTCCGGCTTGTGCCCGTTCCACAACGAAAAAAGCCCGTCGTTCACCGTCAGTCCGACCAAGCAGTTCTATCACTGCTTCGGTTGCGGCGCGCATGGCACGGCGATCGGCTTTCTGATGGAACACGCGGGTCTGCCGTTCCCCGAGGCGGTGAGCGATCTCGCCCAGGGCGCGGGTCTCACGGTGCCCCATGAGCCGGGCCCGGGACAGATGGGCCGCCGCGCGTTCGCCGGCGAGGGCGGGGGGGGCGCGCCGCGCACCGACAGCAACGCCGCGGCGACCAAGCGCGCGGTCGACGTCATGCAGACCGCCTGCGATTATTACCGCCGGCAACTGCGCGAGTCGCCCACGGCGATCGCCTATCTGAAGCGGCGGGGCCTGACCGGACCCGTCGCCGCGCGTTTCGGTCTCGGGTTCGCGCCCGACGGCTGGCAGAATCTGGAAGGCGCGTTCGACGATTATCGCGACGATGTGCTGGTCGAGACCGGCCTCGTCATCGTCAGCGAAAAACAGGATGCGCAGGGCAAGGAGCGACGCTACGACCGTTTCCGGGAACGCGTGATGTTTCCGATCCGCAATGCGCGCGGACACGTGATCGGCTTCGGCGGCAGAATTCTCGATTCCGGCGAGCCAAAGTATTTGAATTCCCCGGAAACGTCGCTATTTAGTAAAGGCAACGAGCTGTACGGCCTGTTCGAAGCCCGGCTGCCGATTCGCGAACAGGGTTTCGCGCTGGTGGTCGAAGGTTACATGGACGTCGTGGCGCTCGCGCAACTCGGTTTTCCGAACGCGGTGGCGACCTTGGGCACCGCCTGCACGGCGGTGCACGTGCAGAAGCTGGTGCGGCAGACCGAGCGGATCGTGTTCAGTTTCGACGGCGACGCGGCCGGGCGCCGCGCCGCGCGTCGCGCGCTGGAGGCGAGCCTGCCCCACGCGGCGGACAACCGGGAGATCGCCTTTCTGTTTTTGCCGAGCGAGCACGACCCGGACAGTTTCATCCGCGAGCGGGGTACCGAGGCGTTCGCCGCGGCCGTGGCGGGGGCCACGCCGCTCTCCGAGTTTCTGCTCGGGGAGGCGCTGGGGGGCAAGGAGCTGGAGCGGCCGGAAGGGCGGGCGAAGGCGCTGTTCGATGCGAAGCCGCTGCTGCAGGCGCTGCCGGCGAATGCGCTGCGGGTGCAGATCCTGCACGAGATCGCCAACCGGCTGAAGGTGCCGATCGGCGAAGTGGCGGCGCTTTGCGCGGTGGACGAACGCGTGGTCGCGCCGCGCCGGCAGGCCGCGCCGGTGTCCGAGCGAAGACGCGTGACGGGCAGCGAACGGCGGGCGCTGCGCAATCTGGTGATGCACCCTAGACTGGCGCTGCGTCTGGGCGAGGATGCGCTGCAGGTGATCGGCGAATGCGCGCATCATCGTCCGTTGTTCGAGGAAGTGATCGCGCATGCGCAGGAACTGGGCGCGCGCGCGGAGTTTCGATTGTTGTCGGACGTCTTGAGAAATTCGGAG
>JBPBQT010000477.1:0-5232 GCA_050955065.1 Janthinobacterium lividum
GGAAGCGGTCGACTATTACAACCTGTCGGGCGGGATCGTCGCGCTCCACCAGGGCACCAAATACTGATTTACTTCCGTCGGCCCGGACTGTATGCTAATTGAAAGCTGGACGTGCACGCGCGCGTCTCGGCTATTCGCACGCGGTGTTTTACGAGATGCCGCAGCAGACGCGTCCTGTCGTGCGTTTCATCGATGTTTCATTTCGAGAGGTTTCCGAATGTCAAAAGAACGTAGTGGCAAGTTCCGATCCTGGTTCCGCCCGGCGTTCCTGCGGTCGGCGTGGCAGTCACTGCCGCTGTCCGCCTCGCGGCTGGGCGCGTTCGCGCTGGTCGGAATGCTGGTCTTCACCGCGGTGATCCACGAGGCGGAAGCGCGCCGCATGGGCGGCAGCCGCAGCATGGGTCGTCAGTCGGGCATGGTGTCGCAGCAGGCGGCGCCGGCGCGCGCGCCGCAGCAACCCACCTACACCGCACCGCCGGCCGCGCGGCCGGGCATGCCGGCGACGCCGGCGCGCAACCGCTGGCTGGGCCCGATCGCCGGTCTCGCGGCCGGCCTGGGCATCGCCGCGTTGTTGTCGCACTTCGGGCTGGGCGGCGCGTTCGCCGGCGCGATGGCGAACATGCTGGTGATCGCGGCCATTGCCTTCATCGCGATCTGGCTGATCCGCAAGTTCATGCGTCGTCGTGACGCCGATACGCCGGCCTACGCCGCGGCGGGCGCCAACCGCAGCGCGCCGGGTTTTGCCGAGACGCGTTACGATGCGCCGCCGGCTGGCGGGTACGCGGCGCAGCAACCGATGAGCACGCCGATGTACGACACGGGCTATGCGGGTGCCGCCGGTGCAGCCGGTGCAGGTGCCGCAGGGACCGCCTCGGCGCCCTGGGGCGTGCCGGCCAACTTCGACCGCGAATCCTTTCTGCACAACGCCAAGGTCTATTTCATCCGGATGCAGGCGGCGTGGGATTCGGCGGATCTGGACGATATCCGGGAGTTCACGACCCCCGAGATGTTCGCCGAGGTGCGCCTGGATCTGAATGCCCGCGGGCAGACGGAGAACCGGACCGACGTGGTGCGGGTCGACGCCGAGCTGCTGGGCATCGAGGAAAAGGACAGCGAGTACCTGGCGAGCGTGCGCTTCTCCGGCCTGATCCGGGAAGACAAGGGCGCGCCCGCCCAGGAATTCGCCGAGGTCTGGAATCTGGCGAAGCGCAAGCAGGGCACGGAAGGCTGGCTGCTCGCGGGTATCCAGCAGCTGAACTGAGGCGTCGTCCCGGCGCGTCTTCCGGTCCCGGTCGAGCGCATCGGGCCCGTTCGGACACCGGGACTTCTTGCCGATCTGACGCGCGCGCGTGACAAAGCCGGCATTCGGCAAAGCCGGAACTGCCCTACAATGGAAGCCCGTCGCGAGCATTTGCTTGCGGCGGGCTTCGCCGCTTCTGCGTGTTCCCTTCATGCTGTCCTGCTGGTGCTGATGAGCGTCGTTACCCAACCTTTTCATGCCGCGGTGAACCATTTGCTCGAACGCGAGCCATGGGCACGCGCGCAACTCGAACCCTATGTCGGCAAACAGGCGCGGCTCGACGCGCCGCCGTTTTCCGTGATCGTGAAGGTCACCGCGACGGGTTTGCTCGAAGCGGCGCCCCGTCCGGCGGGCGGCCTGCCGGCGGTGCCCGACGATGTCACGATCACCGTATTGCCGGATGCGCTCGCCGCGGTGTTCCGGGGCGGTCCCGCGGCGGCGATGAAGCATGTGCGCATCGCGGGCGACGCCGAATTCGCGGCGACGCTCGGCACGCTCGCCGAGAACCTGCGCTGGGATCCCGAGGAGGACCTGGCGCGCTGGTTCGGCGACGCGCCGGCGTACCGTATCGCGCGTACCGCGCGCTCGCTTGCCGGGCACGCGCAGCGGGCCTCGCGCGGCCTGCTGGACGCGGTGGCGGACTATCTGCTCGACGAGAATCCGCAACTGGTGCGGCACCGGGTGGTGGAGGCGTTCGGGCGGGACGTCGCGCTGCTGCGCGAGGACACCGAGCGTCTGGAAAAACGTCTCGCGCGTCTCGAACAGGGCGTCCGCGCCGCCGGAGACCGCGCATGATACGGACGCTGCGGTTGTGGAAAATCATCTTTACGCTGATTCGCTTCGGGCTCGACGAGGTCGTCCTCTCGGGTTTCGAGCACCGGCGCATCAAGCTGCTGGTGCGCCTGATGACGGTGGGGCGGCGTCTGGACGCGCCCCGCGGCATGCGCCTGCGCCTCGCGTTCGAAAGCCTCGGTCCCATCTTCGTCAAGTTCGGGCAGATGCTGTCGACCCGGCGCGACCTGCTGCCCCCCGATATCGCCGATGAGCTCGCCAAGCTGCAGGACCAGGTGCCGCCGTTCGAATCGAGCGTCGCGGTCGCGCTGATCGAGCGCGCGCTGGGGCAGCGCGTGGAGGCGATATTCGACGAATTCGAACGGATTCCGGTGGCCAGCGCGTCGATCGCGCAGGTGCACTTCGCGAAATTGAAGCTCGGCGAGCACGCCGGCAAGCCGGTCGCGATCAAGGTGCTGCGGCCCGGCATGCTGCCGGTGCTGGACAGCGACCTCGCGCTGATGGCGGACGTGGCACGGCTGGCCGAGCGGTTCTGGGCCGATGCGCGTCGCCTGCGGCCGCGCGCGGTGGTCGCCGAATTCGACAAATACCTGCACGACGAACTCGATCTGATGCGCGAGGCGGCCAACGGCAGCCAGTTGCGGCGCAATTTCGCCGGCATGGAGCTGCTCATGGTCCCGGAGATGTACTGGGACTTCTGCACGCCGACGGTGCTGGTGATGGAGCGCATGGTCGGCGTGCCGATCAGCCAGATGGCGACGTTGCGGGCCGCCGACGTCGACATCCCGCGCCTGGCGCGCGAGGGCGTCGAGATCTTCTTCACCCAGGTGTTTCGCGACGGATTCTTCCACGCGGACATGCACCCGGGGAATATCCAGGTCAGCCTCGCGCCGGACACGTTCGGCCGCTACATCGCGCTGGATTTCGGCATCGTCGGCGCGCTGTCGGATTTCGACAAGAACTATCTCGCGCAGAACCTGCTGGCGTTTTTCAAGCGCGACTATCACCGGGTCGCGATGCTGCATCTCGAATCCGGCTGGGTGCCGCCGCAGACGCGCGTCGAGGAACTCGAGGGCGCGATCCGCGCGGTCTGCGAGCCGTACTTCGACAAGGCGTTGAAGGACATCTCGCTCGGTCAGGTGTTGCTGCGGCTGTTCCAGACGTCGCGTCGTTTCCAGGTGGAGATCCAGCCGCAGCTGGTGCTGTTGCAGAAGACCCTGCTCAACGTCGAGGGTCTGGGCCGCGACCTCGATCCGAACCTCGATCTGTGGAAAACCGCCAAGCCCTATCTCGAGCGCTGGATGATGGAGCAGGTGGGGTGGCGCGGCTGGTATGAACGGTTGAAATACGAGGTGCCGCAGTGGAGCAAGACCCTGCCCCAGGTGCCGCGGCTGGTGCATTCGCTGCTCAGCGAGCATCGTCTCAACCAGGGTGGACGCAATGACGAGCTGCTGCGCCTGCTGCTCGCCGAGCAGCGGCGCACGAACCGGCTGCTGCGCGGCATGATCGCGTTCGGCGTGGCCGCCGGCGTGGGCGTGATGCTGACGAAGGTCTGGTTGATCCTGGAGTTGGGCGCCTTCTGAGATCCGGCCGGGCAGGCCGGGGGGCGCCGGCCGACGGCGTCGCGGAAGACGGCCGGGTCGTGGGCCGTTTGCGGCTATAATTCCACGTTTTACGTGTCGCTTCACGTATTCACGTATTCGAAAGGAATCCGGGTCATGCCGATCTATGCGTATCGCTGCGAGTCCTGCGGATTTGCGAAAGACGTCCTGCGGAAAATATCGGATCCGCTGCTGACCGATTGCCCGGAGTGCGGCAAGTCGACCTTCCGCAAACAGGTCACCGCCGCGGGTTTCCAGCTCAAGGGCTCGGGCTGGTACGTCACCGATTTCCGGGAAGGCGGCAGCAACACCAAGGCCAAGCCCGCGGCCGACGCGAAAGGCGGGGCGGCGGAAGGCGCGGCCGGCGCGACCGAATCCGGCGGCGCGAAGGATGCGGGCGCGGGCGAGGCCAAGAACGCCGGCAGTGGCGCCGGCGGCGACAGCGGCACCAGTAGCGCCGGCGCCGCGCCGGCCGCCGCGCCTGCCGCGCCCGCCGCGGCAAAACCCGTCGCCGCGCCGTCCTCGTCGTCGGGCAATTCCGGCTCCTCGGGTGCCTGACGGCAAATGTCGTACTCTCCGTAATTTCCGCATGACGGCCAGCCGGGCGTAACTGCCCCTATCGATGACGACGAAGAAGACGCTCAAGACGTATTTCCTGACCGGCCTGCTGGTGCTGGTGCCACTGGCGATCACGCTGTGGGTGCTCGGCCTGGTGATCGGCACGATGGACCAGACCCTGCTGCTGCTGCCGGTATCATGGCAGCCCGATGCCTGGCTGGGCGTCCATGTACCGGGGCTGGGGGCGCTGCTGACGCTGGCGTTCATCTTCGTCGTCGGTCTGCTCACGCAAAACTTCATCGGCCAGACGCTGATGAAATGGTGGGACTGGCTGTTGCGCCACATTCCCATCGTCGGGCCGCTGTACACCAGCATCAAGCAGGTCTCGGACACGCTGTTGTCGAGCAGCGGCAACGCGTTCCGCAAGGCGCTGCTGATCGAGTATCCGCGGGCCGGCTCGTACACGATTGCCTTCCTCACCGGCACGCCCGGTGGCGACGTCGCGCGGCAGCTCGACGGCGATTTCGTCAGCGTCTACGTGCCCACCACGCCGAACCCGACGTCCGGTTTCTTCCTGATCCTGCCGCGCGCGGGCGTGGTCGAACTGGACATGTCGGTGGATGCCGCGTTGAAATACATCGTCTCGATGGGCGTCGTGTCGCCGGCCAGTCCGCCGCGACGGGCTCCCGAATCCACGCTGGAAGCGGCCAAAACGCCGCGTAGCGATATCTGAACACCACCTTAGTCCAAAACATGTCCATGTCGATGAGAACCGAATACTGTGGCCGCGTGGCCGAAAACCGTCTGGGAGAAACCGTTTCCCTGTGTGGTTGGGTGCACCGGCGGCGCGACCATGGCGGCGTGATCTTCATCGATCTGCGCGATCGCGAAGGCGTCGTGCAGATCGTCTGCGACCCGGACCGGGTCGACATGTTTAAGGCGGCCGAGGACGTGCGCAACGAGTTCTGCCTGCAGATCAAG
>JBPBQT010000478.1:0-5151 GCA_050955065.1 Janthinobacterium lividum
GGCGGCGACGCTGTTCGACGGCGGGCTGCGGCATGCGAAAGTCGACGCGGCGCGCGCGGTGTACGACCAGCAGGCCGCGACCTATCGCGCGACCGTGCTGGCCGCCTTCCAGGACGTCGAGGACAATCTGGCGGCCCTGCGCATCCTGGCCGACGAGGAAACGATTCAACGCCAGGCGGTGATCTCCGCCGAGCAGTCGCTGGCGATCGTGAACAACTCCTACAAGGCGGGGACGACGATCTTTCTCGATGTGCTGACCGCGCAGGCGACCGCCTTCACCGCGCAGCGCAGCCTGGTCGATATCCAGGGCCGACGCATGGTGGCCGCGGCGGGCCTGATCAAGGCGCTTGGGGGTGGGTGGGAAGGATTGGACAACGGCGACGCCCGGACCGCGCAGACGGCGACGCCTGTCGCGACACCGGCCTCCCCGGCTTCGATGCCGACCGCGGCCGCGTCCCCGACCGGCCCGCTTCGTCGGGGCGCGGGTCAGGCCGTCGCCTCGCAGGCCCGTTCCGGATAGCCCCGAAGGACGCGTCGCCCGTTGCGGGACAGGCGCCATGCCGGGGCGAAATACGCCGGAGGCGTGCGGAGTTACTCCGGCGCCCCCGCGTAACGGGCCATGAACGCATCGAAATCGATGTCGTCGTTCGTCTCGATCTCGCTCTGGTGCGCGACCGATTCGGTGCGCAACGCCAGCAAACGCGCTTCATCCGCCGCGGCGAGCGGCGTCGCGAGGAAATGCGCGGCATGGGAACGGCTTTGCCGCAGGCCGAACGCGGCAAAGCCGCCGCTGGCGACGATGGCCGCCAGCGCGCGCGCCGAGGGGAGGCTTGACGGGTCCGCGAGCTTCGCGCGCTGCGCCGCTGCCGCCGCCACGTGGCCGGCCGCGTCACCCGTCAGGCCGGTGGATTCGTCGAGCAGGCGCGCGGCAGTGTCGATGCGATCGAGCAGCGCCTGCGCCCAATCGTGCAGCGAAATCGCCTGGCCCGCGCATTCGAGCATCTTGCCGGGCTGCCGCCCTTCCTTGGCGACCGTCAGGAAATTCGCGTCCGCCTCGGCCTGCAGGCCGGCGTCGGCGGGACTGTCCTCGAGCACGCACATCATCAGGAACGCATCGAGGAAGCGCACCGTCGTCGCGCCGATGCCGGCGGGTTCGAAGGGGTCGATATCGAGACAACGCACTTCCACGTACTGGATGCCGCGCTGCGTCAATCCCTCGAGCACCCGCTGGCCCGGCGCGCCCACGCGCTTGGGCCGGATCGTCGCATACAGCTCGTTCTCGATCTGCAGCAGATTGCCGTTCAGTTGTACCCATTCACCATCGCGATGCGTGCCGATCGCCTCGTAGGGCGCATGCCGGGTGCGGATCGCGTCGGCGAGACCCGCCAGATAGGCACGCAACGAACCCAGGTCCGGGCGGCCACCGTCGTTGCCGGTGCGATTGTGATAGCCCAGGTCGCTCATGCGCAGGCTGGTCGCGTGCGGCAGGTAAAGCGTGTCATTGCCCAGGGATTGAAGTCCGGGCGGCCCGGCGGTTCGGGTTGCCGCGCTCTCGTCCGCATCCGCATCTGTGGCCCTGGCCGAATCGGCGTCGAAGAAGCTGCGATCAAGTGCCGGCGACGCGCCGAACAGGTACAGCAGCAACCAGCTGAAACGTCGATAGTTGCGGATCAGCGCCATGTAGCTGGCGGACTGGATATCGTCGGGCGCGGCCGCGTGCGGCCGGTCGTCGGGACTGCCCGACCCGTGCAGCAACGGCCAGATCGCCTCGTGCAGCGAGAAATTGTAATGAATGCCGGCGATGCATTGCATCTTGCGGCCGTAGCGCAGCGACAGCCCGCGCCGATAGACATGCTTGAACCGTCCCTGGTTCGATGTTCCGTACCGCGCGATGGGAATCTGCGCGTCGGGCGGCAGACGGCCCGGCATCGATACGTCCCACAGAAGCTCGTCCCCGATATGCCGGTGCGCGAACGCGTGCAGCGTGTGCAGCGCCGTCACCGCGGCGACGGGGTCGGCCACCGGCGGGGTGATGAACTCGAGCAGGGACTCGGAATAGTCGGTCGTGATTTCCGGATGCGTCAGTGCCGCACCCAGTGCGATCGGATGCGCGCTGAGCGCGAGCGCACCGTCCTGCGTCACGCGCAGACTTTCCTTTTCGATCCCCCGCTTACCCTCTGCCAGCCATCCATCCCTGGCCACTTGGCGCAGTAATTCCAGCCGGCGCGCGAATCCCCCGGCCGCTTTGGTCGATGTCGTTGTTTTCATTGATCAATGCAGTGTGCTGTGGCCTGCGCCCCGTACCGGCGGATAACGGAGCAGCGTGTATCGGGCACTTTAACACTTCGCACAGGGCGACGCTGAGCGCCTGCGTCAGGCGGCTGAAAGCATTATTTCGTTCGTTTGAATGTGCGGGAGAACCCTCTTAGAGTTAACCCTCTAAAAACGCGGTTGCAGGTCGAAATAAAAACCGTTAAATTCGTACCTGTCTCCTCCATGTCTCCTCCTGATATGGATTCCACCCGCCCCTGTGGCGGGTTTTTTTTTGGATATCTTTTGAGATATCCCGGGAGGGCGGCGATTGAATCATCGGCCGCGGAAGTGGCGCGCCGTTCCGTATAATGATGCAACGGCATCGCGGCGCGATGGCAACGGGCATGTCGCTGTCCGACGCCGTGCCGACATCGGTCCCCGCCCTGGTTTCCTCGGAGAGAATATGATGCAGATCGGATCCATCGTGCGTTCCAGCCATATCGCCGTCCCGTCGGGTGCGATGGGGATCGTGACGCGCATCATCGGCGACATGGCGATGGTGACCTGGTATGCCGGCATGCCCGGTGCGTCGCCGGTCCTCAACACCGAGCCCTTCTTCGTCGCCGATCTGATCGATACCGGCGATGTGCTGCCGTCGGCACCCGCGAGCCGCGCAATCCATTGACCACCTCCAAGGAAACGCCGTTCGCGACCCTGAACCCGGATCGGGTGCTCGATGCGATCGAATCGACCGGCCTGCACGTCGACGGTCGGCTGTATGCGCTCAACAGCTTCGAGAACCGGGTCTATCAGATCGGCATCGACGACGCCCCGCCGCTGATCGCGAAATTCTACCGTCCGCACCGCTGGTCGGACGAGGCCATCCTCGAAGAACACCGCTTCACCGCTGCGCTCGAGGCGCATGAACTGCCGGTGGTCGCGCCGTCGGTGCGCGGCGGCGTCACGCTGCATCACTTCGAGGATTTCCGTTTCGCGCTGTTTCCCCGGCGCGGCGGCCGTCCGCCGGAGCTGGAGGACCGGGCGACGCTGGAATGGCTGGGCCGCTTCATCGGGCGCATCCATGCATTCGGCGCCACGCACACGTTTCTCGCGCGTGGCGCGATCGATATCGAGACCTATGGGCGCGAACCGCGCCGCTATCTGCTGGAGAGCGGTTTCGTTCCGGCCACGCTCGTCGATGCCTACCGCAGCATCGTCGATCTGGCGCTCGACGCCGTGTCGCGCGCGTTCGACCGCGCGGGCGACGTGAAGTCGATCCGCCTGCATGGCGACTGTCACGCGGGTAACGTACTGTGGACGGATGCCGGACCGCACTTCGTCGATTTCGACGACAGCCGGATGGGCCCGGCGGTGCAGGACCTGTGGATGTTGCTGCCGGGCGACCGCGAGGGCCAGCGTGCCGCTCTGGCCGACGTGCTGGCCGGCTATGAGGATTTCTGCGATTTCGATCCGCGCGAGCTGTATCTGATCGAGGCGCTGCGCACGTTGCGCCTCATCCATTACAGCGCCTGGCTGGCGCGCCGGTGGGACGACCCCGCGTTTCCGGCGGCGTTCCCCTGGTTCAACACGCCCCGCTATTGGGAAGACCGCATCCTCGAATTGCGCGAGCAGGTCGCGCTGATCGACGATGAGCCGCTCTGGCCGGTCTGAAGCGCATTGCCGGAACATGGCACGTCAAGAAATTCCCGGTAATACGGCGAAATGTGAAATAATAATGATTCGCATTAACAAAAGACACATCAACCGCAGCCAGCCAGACCGTCTCCCGGAATAGGCAAGCCAATAACACGATGTCCGCCGGAGCGCGCTGCGTGCCGCCCGCTTTCGCGCATCCTCGCATCACCACTTCTATGTCCATTCGAACTCCACTCGGCGCTGCGGTGCTGGGTGTCTTCTGCACGCCCATGGTGGCCAGTCCGGTCTTCGCCCAGTCCGTCGCGCCGTCTTCCCTCCCGGCGGCAGCGACGCAGTCTTCCGCGGCAGGCAATGGCACGACCCGCGAATCGGCGCTGCCGGCGGTGTCGGTAACGGGCGCCGGCGGCGAGGACTTCGCCCCCGACGGGCTGTCGAGCGTCGGCGGCAAGATCCCGACCGCGCTGCGCGACGTCCCGCAGACCGTGACCACGGTCAATCGCGCGCTGTTGAACTCGCAGGCGGCGAACTCCTTCGAGCAGGCGCTGCGCAACGTTCCCGGCATCACGATCGGCGCGGCCGAAGGCGGCAGCATCGGCAACAACATCAATCTGCGCGGCTTCACGGCGCGCACCGACATCTATCTGGACGGTTTTCGCGACCGGGGCCAGTATTACCGGGATACCTTCGATCTCGAGCAGATCGAGGTGCTGTACGGCCCCTCGTCGATGCTGTTCGGGCGCGGATCGACCGGCGGCATCATCAACCAGGAAAGCAAGAAGGCGAACCTGCACGCATCGAACGAAGTCTCGGCGATGATCGGCACGCATGATCAGTACCGCTCGACGCTCGACATGAACCATCCGATCTCCGACACCGCGGCGGTCCGTCTCAACGTCTTCGGCCAGAGCCTGCACTCCACCCGCGACGTGGAAAGCCAAAAGGATTACGGGTTCGCGCCGGAACTGCGCTTCGGCATCGGCACGCCGACCGAGATCACCCTCTCCGCGCTGATCCAGCACAACCGCGACATGCCGGACTATGGCGTGCAGGCGGTCAACGGTCATCCGGTAGCGGTCGGCAAGGGCACTTTCTACGGTCTGACCGACGACCGGACGATCCAGGACGTGCAGCAGTTCACCGGTCGGATCGACCACACGTTCTCGCCGAACCTGAAGTTCAGCAACCAGACGCGCTACGCGCACTACGCCACCGACGCACGCGAGACCGCGCCCGGCAACGTCC
>JBPBQT010000479.1:0-4942 GCA_050955065.1 Janthinobacterium lividum
TCCCCCCCGCCGGGCCGGTGGTGTCGGCAATCCTCGCGTTATCGGAATATCAGCCGGTATCGGGCAAGGACTTTCTCAACGCGCTGGTGCTGGGGGTGGAGACGGAGTGCCGCATCGGCAATGCCGTCTATCCGAATCACTACGACGTGGGTTGGCACATCACCGGTACCTGCGGCGTGTTCGGTTCGGCCGCGGCCACCGGCAAGCTGCTGGGGCTGAGCGAGCAGCAGATGGTCTGGGCGCTGGGCCTCGCCGCGTCCCAGCCGGTGGGGCTGCGCGAGTCCTTCGGCTCGATGAACAAGAGCTTCAACCCGGGACGCGCGGCCGCCAACGGCATCTTCGCGGCGTTGCTCGCGGCACAGGACTACACCAGTTCCGACGGCATGATCGAAGCCAAACGCGGCTGGGCGAACACCATCAGCACCAAGCAGGATTACCGCGAGATCACCGAGGGCCTCGGCCAGCGCTACGAATCGCGGCTGAACACCTACAAGCCCTTCGCCTGCGGCATCGTTATCCATCCGGCCATCGACGCCGCGATCCAGCTGCGCAACGAGTACCATCTCACGCCGGACATGATCGCCCGCGTCGATCTGCGCGTGCATCCGCTGGTCATCGAACTGACGGGCAAGAAGACCCCGCAGATCGGCCTCGAAGGCAAGTTCAGCATCTACCACTCGGTCGCCGTCGCGCTGATCGACGGCGCCGCGGGAGAAAAGCAATACAGCGATCAGGCGGTGCGCGACCCCCGCACCATCGCGCTGCGCGACAAGGTCACCGCAACGATCGACCCCGCGATCAAGCCCGAGCAGGTCGACATGACCATCACGCTGAAGGACGGCCGCACGCTGCACAAGTTCATCGCGCATGCGATCGGCAGCCAGGAAGTGCCGATGACGGACCAGCAGCTCGAAGCCAAGTTCGAGGGTCTGGCCGAGGGCATCCTGTCGAAGGACGCGATACGCGTGCTGATGGATCGATGCTGGCAGGTGGAAGGTTTGCCGAGCGCGGCGGCCATTGCGCAGGCAGCGGTGCCGAAAGCGTAGGCGGGGGTGCTTCCGAGCTGCAGGTCCGCGCGGTATTGCGGGTCTCGAATCCGACGGGTCTTCGGGACGATGGCAGCATTGCTGGCAGCCAGCGAAGGCATCCACGGTACCGCGATGCCGTTGCCTGCCGCCGTGGCGCGGCGGGCATGACGTCCGCCGCGCGGACCCCGCATCAGATATTGATCTGACCGCCCAGTTCCACGACGCGGTTCGGCGGCAGGCTGTAATACTCGGCGGCGCGTGCCGCGTTGCGTCCGAGAAACGCGAACAGCTTGTCCCGCCAAAGTGCCATCGCATGGGTCTCGCCCGTTGCAATGATGGTGTCTCGCGCGAGAAAGAACGACGTATCCTCCACCTCGTACTGCCATCCCGGAATGTCCTTCTCGATCAGCCGCAGCAGCGCGGGAACGTTGGGAATCTCCATGAAACCGTGCCGCACGGTGACCGCGAAGCATCCCTCGCCAAGCGCCTCGACCACGGCCCGTTCGGTGTCCCGGGTATAGGGTATGTTTTCCGTGGCGCCGGCCAGGAAGATATTGGTGCGATGCAGCACCCGGTTGTGCTTGAGGTTGTGCATGAAGGCCGTCGGCGTCATGCCGACGACGCTGCCCGGGAAGACCGCGGTCCCTTCCACCTGCGACGGCCCATGCGAGGTGTCCCGCAACGATGCGAGCAATTCGCGCAGCGGGGGATTGTCCGCCTTCATCTGCGCGATGAGGGCGGCGCGCCCGCGGTACCAGGTCGTCATCACGGTGAACAACAACGCCCCCGCGGCCAGTGGAAACCAGCCGCCATCGAGGATCTTGCTCGCGTTGCTGGAGACGAACGCGAGATCGACGAGCAGCAGCGGGCCGATCACCGCCGCCGTCTTCAGCGGCTTCCAGTGCCACAACGAATGCGTGACGAAGGACATCAACAGCGTGGTCAGCAGCATCGTCGACGCCACCGCGATGCCGTAGGCCGATGCCAGGTTGTCCGACGACCTGAAGAACACCACCAGGAACACGACGGCGACATACAGCGACAGGTTGACGAAAGGGACATACACCTGACCTATCTCGTTTTTCGACGTGTGCACGACCGGCACGCGCGGCAGGAAACCGAGTTGCACGGCCTGCTTGGTCATCGAGAACGCCCCGGAGATGACGGCCTGGGATGCGATCACGGTGGCGGCCGCGGCCAGGATCACCAGCGGCAGCAGCGCCCAGCCGGGCGCAAGGTTGAAGAAAGGCTGCTTGATGAGCGCCGGATGCGCCAGCACCAGCGCGCCCTGGCCGAAATAATTGAGGATCAGACTCGGCCAGACGAGAAACAGCCAGGCAAAGCGAATCGGCGATTTACCGAAGTGGCCCATGTCCGCGTACAGCGCCTCACCGCCCGTGAGCGCCAGGAACACCGAGCCCAGCACGATGAAGGCGGTGGCCGGGTTGTGCGCGACGAAGGCCAGCGCATACTCCGGCGATGCCGCGCGCAGGATGCCGGGCTGCTCCACGATGTGCACGATTCCCATGACCGCGAGCACCAGGAACCAGACGATCATCACCGGCCCGAAAATCTTGCCGACCGTGCCGGTGCCGCTTTTCTGGATGGCGAACAGGCCGGTGAGAATCACCAGCGAGATCGGCACGATGGCGTGCGACATTCCCGGATGAATCAGCGTTATGCCCTCGACGGCGGAAATCACGGAGATCGCCGGGGTGATCATCGAGTCGCCATAGAACATCGCGGCGCCGAACACGCCGAGCGTCAGCAGCAGGTGACGCAGTCGCGCGGGCGCGACGCCCGCGGCGAGGGCGGTCAGCGCGAGGATGCCGCCTTCGCCGTCGTTGTCCGCGCGCATCACGAAGCTCACGTACTTCAATGTCACGACGAGCAGGATCGACCACAGGATCAGCGAGACGATGCCGTAGATATTGGTCTGGCTCACGCCGCCCGCCGCTTTCAGGCATTCGCGCAATGTGTAGAGAGGGCTGGTGCCGATATCGCCGAACACGATGCCGATGGCGCCCATCAGGAGCGCGGGACTAACCGATTTCGTCTCGCCGGGGCGGTGTCTTACGGACGTGCGCATAGTTTCTCGTAATAGAGATGTAATGTTGGAGAGTGCTGGCAACGAGGTTACTCCTCGCCCACGCTTCCGCTTCGAATACGTTTTCTTTCATGGAGCGTTCAAACGACGGGTCGCCATCGACGACGCGACGAACAGGGAAACGCGATGCTCCCCAGCTTACCTTGTCGTGGGACAACCTTGTAGGACGTTCCAGGAAAAACATGTGCTTCATGCGTCTCAAGGATGCTTGCCGGCGATCGGGAGTCTGCCGGCACGCTCAGGTCAGACCAGCACTGGCGCGCGCGCGCTGGCGTCTCGCGTCATGAGCGTTGGCAGCGTACAGCATTGCGGGCAAGTCGTCGTGTATCTTGCGCATGACCCAGTTCGGAGGCTGGCCGTCGTAGCACGGCGACAAGCCGGACAAACCACGATTCTGCAGCGTCTGTCGGGGTAACCCTGATTGCAACGGGCGATAGCGCCGCTTAATCTTTACATCATACGTATCATCTAAAAAAAATCGCATGGAGACGCTTCATCGCCAGGTCCTCAATCAGATTGGAACAGCGATCTGTGCGGGACAAATCCAGCCGGGCGAGTTCTTGCCGACCGAGCCGATGCTGGCGGAGCAATACAACGTGAGCCGGATCACCATCCGGGAAATGACGAAATCCCTTGCTGCGAAGGGCATGCTCCAGGTACGGCGTCGCTACGGCACGATGGTGACGCCTCGTTCGGAATGGCAGTTGTTCGACCCGGACGTCATCGCATGGCGGGTTCGGGCCGGTGCGGTCGACACGCAGCTGCTCCAGGATGTGATCGAACTGCGGCTCATCATCGAGCCCGCGGCGGCGAAGCTGGCGGCCCGCCGCGCGTCGCCGGCCGACCATTCCGTCTTGCGCGCCGCTTATACGGCGATGGACCGCGCCGTGGCGGACAGGGGCGACTATGTTGTCGCCGATCTTGCTTTTCACGGCGCGATCCTGGCCGCCTGCCGCAATCCATTCATCCAGCAGGTGAGCAACGCGCTCTCGGCGATTCTGCGCGCCAGCTTCGCGCTGAGCCCGGAAATTCCCGGGGGGCCCGCGCGCACCTTGCCGTTGCACGATGCGCTATGCACCGCGATCGAAAAGAGGCAGCCGGAGGCGGCTGAAGCGGCGATGCTGATCCTCGTGCATCGCGCGGAGGACGATCTCCGGCGTGCGGTGCGGCAAGACAATCACAAGACGCAATGAAATGGGGCAACGCCATGGCAACGCTATTTGATTTAAGCGGCAAGACCGCGCTTGTCACCGGCTCCGCCCGGGGTATCGGCTTTGCGCTTGCCGAGGGGCTGGCAGGCGCGGGTGCGCGTGTGATTCTCAACGGTACCCGTGGCGAGACCGTCGCCGACGCGGTCGATCGACTGAAGGGCGCGGGTTTCCAGGCGCAGGGCGAGACTTTCGACGTTACCGACGAAGAGGCGGTCGCACGGGCCTTCACGCGGTGGGACGATGAAGGACTCTCGATCGACATCCTGATCAACAACGCCGGCATCCAGTTTCGCCGGCCGCTCGTCGAGCTGGAGCTGGCCGATTGGCAGCGCGTGGTCGATACCAATCTGACCAGCGCGTTCATCGTCTCGAAGCAGGCAGCGCGGCGCATGATCGCGCGCGGCACCGGCGGCAAGATCATCAATATCGGTTCGCTCACCAGCGAGGCGGCCCGTGCCACCGTGGGCGCCTACACGGCGGCCAAGGGCGGCATCAAGATGCTGACGCGCGCCATGAGCGCCGAGTGGGGCGCATCCAATATCCAGGCGAATGCCATCGGCCCAGGCTACATTCTCACCGACATGAACAAGCCTCTC
>JBPBQT010000480.1:0-4874 GCA_050955065.1 Janthinobacterium lividum
CGGATGCTCAGCGGGCACGGGGATACGACCCGACGACGCGTACGAAGGCGGCGATCCGGTCGAGCGCGGCGATCGCCTCGGCGACGCGCGGTTCCTCGCGGTGACCTTCGATATCGATATAGAAGTAGTAGGCCCAGCTGCCGCTGCGCGCCGGACGCGACTCGAAGCGGGTCATCGACACGCCGTAGGTGGCGAACGGCTCGAGCATCCGGTAGACGGCGCCCGCCTCGTTCTTCACCGACAGGATCAGCGACGTCTGGTCGGCGCCGCTGGGCGCCGGCGGCATGCCGCCGATCACATGGAAACGCGTGCGGTTGTGGGCGTCGTCCTGAATCTGCGCGGCCGGCGTCTGCAGGCCGTAATGCGCGGCGGCGCGGTCGCCGGCGATCGCGCCGACGGCCGGATCGGCGGCCGCGAGCCGGGCGCCTTCCGCATTGCTCGATACCGGGCGACGCTCGGCGTGGGGCAGATGCGTGGACAACCAGCGCTGGCACTGCGCGATGGCCTGCGGATGCGCGCAGACGACCCGCACGGCGGACAGGTCGGTGTCGAGCGCCAGCAGGTTGTGATGGATCGGCAACGCGATCTCGCCGGTGATCGACAACGACGTGCTCAGCAGCAGGTCGAGCGTGCGCGACACCGCGCCCTCGGTCGAATTCTCGACCGGCACGACGCCGAACTCGCTGGCACCGGCCTCGACCGAGCGAAACACCTCGTCGATCGACGGGCACGGCAGACCGGTCGCCGAATTGCCGAAGTACTCGAGCGCGGCCTGCTCGCTGTACGTGCCCACCGGCCCGAGGAAAGCGACCATCGTGGGCTGTTCCAGCGCCCGGCTCGCGGACATGATCTCCCGCCAGATCGAGGCGATGTGCGTGTCGTGCAGCGGCCCCTGGCTCAATGCCTGCAGGCGGGCGATCACCTGCTGCTCGCGCTCCGGACGGAACACGGGCGCGTCGAACACCTTCTTCACCTCGCCGACCTCGTGCGCGACGCCGGCGCGCTCGTTGAGCAGGCGGATCAGTTCGGCATCGATCCGGTCGATGCGGGCGCGCAGCGGCGCGAGCTGCGCCTCCAGCGAGGACGTCCGCGGGGCCGGTTGCGGATTCGTTGGCACGGGCGCGTTCATCAGGCCTGCTCGCGCTCGAATGCGCCCATGTAGTCGACCAGTGCCTGCACGCCTTCCATCGGCATCGCGTTGTAGATCGACGCGCGCATGCCGCCGACGCTCTTGTGGCCCTTCAACTGCGTCAGGCCGCGTTCGCGCGCGCCGTCCAGGAACGCGGCGTTGCGCGATTCGTCCGTCAGCGTGAACGGCACGTTCATCCGCGAACGGGCGTCGGGCTGCACCGGGTTCGAATAGAAGTCGCTGCGGTCGATGGCGTCGTACAGCAGACGCGCCTTGGCGATGTTGCGCCGCTCGATCCCGGCCAGACCGCCCTGGCGCTTCAGCCACTGGCAGACCAGGCCGGCGATATAGATCGCATAGGTCGGCGGCGTGTTGTACATCGAGTTGTTCTGGGCGATGGTCTTCCACTCGAAGGCCGACGGACAGATCGCCAGCGCCCGGTCGAGCAGATCCTCGCGCACGATCACGACCGTCAGCCCGGCGATGCCCGCGTTCTTCTGCGCGCCGCCATAGAGGGCGCCATACCGCGCGATATCGAGCGGACGCGACAGCATGTGCGAGGAGATGTCGGCCACCAGCGGTACGTCGCCGAGCGCCGGCACCTCGGAGAATTCGACGCCGTTGACGGTCTCGTTCGTGCAGACGTGCACGTAGGCCGCGTCCGGCGAGAGCTGCCACTCGTCGAGCGACGGCACGCGCACGAAGCCGCCCGAGGCGGTCGACACGGCGACATGCGCATCGCAGTAGCGCAGCGCTTCCTTCTGCGTCTTCGCGGACCACGAGCCGGTCACGACGAAGTCCGCGCGCCGGCGCGCGCCCAGCAGGTTGAGCGGCACGATCGCGTTTTCCGCCAGCCCCCCGCCCTGCATCAGCAGCACGCGGTGGCTGGACGGGATCGCCAGCAGCTCGCGCAGGTCCTCGAGCGCCGCCTCGTGGATCGACATGTACTCCCGCCCGCGGTGGCTCATCTCCATCACGCTCATGCCGGAGCCCTGCCAGTCCAGCATCTCGGCCGCGGCCTGTTGCAATACTTCGAGAGGCAGCGCCGCGGGACCTGCCGAAAAATTGAAAGCTCGCATGGAACACCTGTGATCGTTGCGGCCGGGGCATCGGGAGACGCCGGCCGGGGAACCGGCCAGCGCGCCGCCCGACCGGACCACCCAAACAAAATGGCCGTTTGCGCGAAAGCGCAAACGGCCATTATCTCACCATCACCGGCCGCCGTGGCGGCACGATGTCGCGTGGTGCGTTACTTCGTTGCCGCAGCCGGCTTGATCGCCGAGACGTCGCGGTCCGCCTGCGTGCGCGTGGCCTGGATCGATTGCGGCATGTATTTCTGCATCAGGCCGTTGACGACGTCGCGGCCGACCTGGTCCTGCACCTGGATGAACTTGCGGCCCGCCGGGCTCGTGTAGAACGTGGTCAGGTCCTTGATTTCCTGCGTCGAGTAATACTTGTTGTACGCGTCCTGCTGCGCCGTCACCGCTTCGCGGCGGAAGTTCTCGGTGGCGAACACCTGGCCCGCCGCGTCCACCAGCTTCGGCACTTCGGTCTTCTGCAGTTGCGGCACGGCGGCCTGCTTCTGCTTGTCGTTCAGCGTCTTGTTCTCGGACAGCGCGTCCGACAGGATCGCCGGAACCAGCTGCTTCGCCTGCATCTGCGCGCTGTTGCCGATCGCGCTCGCCAGCTTGTCGCCGTCGATCGCCTTCAGCAGGTCCTTGATCGCCGCGGCCTTCGCCGGGTCGGCCGGTGCGACGGCGACGGTCGGCGCGGGCGGCGCGCTCTGGTCCTGCAGGGCTTGCGCCATCGACAGCGGGGAAACGAACAGCGCGAGCAGTGCCAGATGTTTAAAACGTGTTTGCATCATCACTCCAAATAAAAGTCGCAGAGAATCGGCGGGCATTCAATCGAACCTGTGTGCGTCGGGATGGCGGGCGCGCGTCGCGATCGCTTCTCGCGCCCGCCATCCTGAAAGCCGCATCCGGCAGGATTCTACTCTTCAGCGCCGACGTCACTCTCATTTTCGTCAGCATGTTCGTCGGGCAGTACGTCGTCTGCCTCGGTCTCGGCGACCTGCTGCAGACCGGACAGGCGCGTTCCCTCGTCCAGACTGATCAGTGTAACACCCTGCGTCGCCCGCCCCATCTCGCGGATTTCGGAGACGCGCGTGCGGATCAGCACCCCCGCCGTCGTGATCAGCATGATCTCGCTGGTGGGCTCGACCAGCGTCGCGGCGACCACCCGGCCGTTGCGCTCGGACGTCTGGATCGCGATCATGCCCTTCGTGCCGCGTCCGTGCCGCGTGTATTCGCCGATCGGCGTGCGCTTGCCGAAACCGTTCTCGGTGGCGGTAAGCACCGACTGCTCGCCGCTGCCCGCGACCAGCATCGCGATCAGGTGCTGCCCGTCCTCCAGCTGCATGCCACGCACGCCGCGCGCCTCGCGGCCCATCGCCCGCACGTCGTTCTCGTCGAAGCGCACCGCCTTGCCCGCGTCCGAGAACAGCATCACGTCGTGCTGGCCGTCGGTGATCGCCACGCCGATCAGATAGTCGCCCTCGTCCAGGTTGACCGCGATGATGCCCTTGCGCAACGGCCGGCTGAACGCCTCGAGCGGCGTCTTCTTGACGGTGCCGAGCGCGGTCGACATGAACACGTAGCGGTCGGCCGGGAACTCGCGCACCGGCAGCACCACCGTGATCTTCTCGCCCGCCTGCAGCGGGAACATGTTGACGATCGGCCGGCCGCGCGAGTTGCGCGAGCCCTGCGGCACCTCGTAGACCTTGACCCAGTAGACGCGGCCGAAGTTCGAGAAGCAGAGGATGTGGTCGTGCGTGTTCGCGATGAACAGCGTCTCGATCCAGTCGTCCTCCTTCATCTGCGTCGCCTGCTTGCCGCGCCCGCCGCGCTTCTGCGCCGCGTACTCCGACAGCGGCTGCGACTTCACGTAGCCGGTATGCGACATCGTCACGACCATGTCCTGCGGCGTGATCAGATCCTCGGTGTTGAGTTCGGTCGCGTTCAGCTCGATATGCGAGCGGCGCGCATCGCCGAATTCCGCCTTCACCGCGTTCAGCTCGTCGCCGATGATCGTGGTGATCCGTTCGGGCTTCGCGAGGATGTCGAGCAGATCGGCGATCTGCGCCATGATGTCGCGGTACTCGCCGACGATCTTGTCCTGCTCCAGGCCCGTCAGGCGCTGCAGGCGCATCTGCAGGATTTCCTGGGCCTGCACGTCCGAGAGGCGGTACAGCCCGTCGTCGCCCATGCCGAAGATCGCCAGCAGGCTGTCCGGCCGGTACGCCTCGCGCCCGCCGGCCGTCTCGGCCTCGGCGCGCGCGAGCATCGTGCGCACCAGCTCCGAATCCCAGGGCCGCACCATCAGGTCCTGCTTGGCGACCGGCGGCGTCGGCGCGGCCTTGATGATCGCGATGAATTCGTCGATGTTCGCCAGCGCGACCGCCAGCCCTTCGAGCACGTGACCGCGCTCGCGCGCGCGGCGCAGTTCGAAGATCGTCCGGCGCGTGATCACTTCGCGGCGATGCGACAGGAAACAGTCGAGCATCTCGCGCAGGTTCAGCAGCTTCGGCTGGCCGTCGACAAGCGCGACCATGTTCATTCCGAACGTGTCCTGCAGCTGCGTCTGTTTATACAGATTGTTCAGAATCACTTCCGGCACTTCGCCGCGCTTGAGCTCGATCACGACGCGCATGCCGCTCTTGTCGGACTCGTCGCGGATGTCGGAA
>JBPBQT010000481.1:0-4802 GCA_050955065.1 Janthinobacterium lividum
ATGGCCACGTCGAGGGCGCCCAGTTTCAGCAGGCCCATGGTGGCGTCCTGCTCGAAATACCGCGCCAGCTGGTCCGCCTGGTCGAGCAGATTCCGCGTTTCACGATGGAAGATCCGCGCGAACGGCGTTGACAGGATTCTGCCTTTTTCCCGCTGGAACAGCGGCTCGCCGAGTTCACTCTCCAGTTCCTTCATCCGCGCGACGATGTTCGAAGGCACGCAGTTCATGCGTCGCGCAGATCGGCAGCATCGACCACTCGATCAACAAGGCCTTCACGAGCGTCGCGTGCAGGAGTGAAACCGGGGAACTGGGAAAGCACGCGCAACCCGGCGGACAATTCCATGGCATCGCCGACTCCATCAATGGCCGGGCGATCGTCTTCGCGGGGGGTATCCCGCTCGAGGCCGATGGTCAGGGCGTCGGCGGAGTGGGTGTGAGCGGTGGCAGTGGCGAACAGGATCAATCCATCGCCGAAGCGATCGCCGCCGTTTTTCAAATCAATCATTCATGAAGGGAAATACGATGACTACCGTACTTTTGACAGGAGCCGGAACCGGTTTTGGCAACGAAGTCGCGCTGCGCCTTGCTGCGCAGGGGCTCGATGTTATCGCCGGTGTGGAAATCGCCGCGCAGGTGCAGGCGGTGAAGGAGCAGGCAAAAGCCCGCGGTGTGAAGCTGCGTGTCGAGAAACTCGATGTCACTCACGAGGGTGACCGCCGCAAGGCCTGCGCGTGGGACATCGATGTGTTGCTGAACAACGCCGGCATTTCAGAAGGCGGATCGATGGTCGATATTCCGGCCGAGAATTTGCGTCGCCAGTTCGAAGTCAATGTGATCGGGCCGGCCCTGCTCACTCAGGGCATCGCCAAGAAAATGGTCGCCCGCAAGAAGGGCAAGATCGTCTTCATGTCGTCGGTGGCGGGCCTGACCGTCGATCCGTTCAGTGGCGCCTACTCGGCGTCCAAGCATGCGGTCGAAGCAATGGCGGAAGCGTTGCGGAAGGAATTGCAGGAATTCGGCATCGAGGTCGCGACCGTCAATCCGGGTCCGTTCCTGACGGGCTTCAACGATCGCATGTTCGAGACGTGGAAGACCTGGGAAGACGACGCGTCGACCCGGCTGTTCGACTATGAAAGACTCGCGTTTCCGCACGAGCAGTACGATTCGGAACCGGTATTCGCGACGACGATCGGCGTCATCACCGGTGAAATCTCGACCTACCGCAACGTGGAGCCGAAAGAGATCATCGTCCAGCAGCGCGAACAACTGAACGCGGCCTGGAACCTGACAGTGGACCAGGATCTCGGCAAACGCTTCGAACTCGTGCAGAAGGCGTATGACATCGCGCCAGAAACGCCGGTCGCCAGATAACCCGTCGATCGGGCGCACGGCGCCACAGAGAATCGATGCGCCGTTTGGCGTACATGACTTGTTCCGCAATTTCCCGCCAGGGTGGGAACCCTCTAGGAAACCTCGTCGAAGGTGCCTGTCGCGGTGTCGTCCCGGCGAGGCAGGGCAACGGTGAAAATGCAGCCGATGCCCGGCACGTCGCTGACGCTGATCGTACCGCCGCTGCCTGCGATAGCGTCTCGTGCGATCGACAGGCCGAGACCCAGTCCGGACTTGTCCGTCCCCACCTGCTTGAACGGTTGGAACATTTTTTCCGCCGCACCGGGCGCGAGGCCGCCGCACTGGTCCTTGATGTCGAATATCACCCTGGCGCCGATCGCGTGGACCTCCATTCGGACTTTCGATCCAGGACGCGTGAATTTGAACGCATTCTGCAGCAGGTTGACGAACGCGCCGTACAAGGCGTCCTGGTTGCCAGTCACCCTGAGTTGGGTGTCTATTTGCGACAAACTCAGCGTGCATCCCCGTTCCCGGGCGGCCAGGAACGCGACGGAACACACGCTGGCGAGAAAATCCGTTACGGAGAAGATGCCATGATCGGGCGATCCGGCCTCCAATATCCGGACGTCTTCGACAGTGCGGTCGATCAGCCTGGACAGGCCTTTGAGGCTCCTGTCCAGCAAGGATCCGGTCGCGCTCGAGGGCGTCAGGTTCGCCGTGCGCATTGCCTGGGAAGCCAGCAATGCGCTGTCGATATAGTTTCTCAATTCGTGAACGAAGACACCAAATTTTTCGCGCTCGGTATCCGATTTGACGCGTGACCTGGAGGTTTCGGAAATATGGCTGAATTCCTGTACGGCATCCGCAATCGCATTGTCGAGACAGCGGTTCAGGATCTTGAATTCATTGGCCGAAAAGGTCCGGCCATATTCGTCCGCCAGAGCCGTGACATTCTGGCAGATGCCTCCGAAGTCGTGAACGATTTTGTCTACCGGAAAACCATTGGCGAAGTTTAGTCGTGCATGATCGAGCGACCCCTGCCGCATTTCGTACGCGATCGTCTCGCCACCGTTCTTTCCCGACACCCGCAATGCCTTCTTGAAATCTCCTTCCTGTTCGCAGAGCAGAGTCTTGAGAATCATGTCGTAGGTGAGGACGAGTCCCTCGTCCTGTTCCATCGCGGAGCACTTGCTCCAACGCTCGGCCGACTGGGCCCGACAGCGCGCCAGTATCTCGATACGATGTTCCTTGAGAAACGCATACATCATGACGATACCTTTAGCATGCATTGGGCAGCGTTGTTTCCCGCCAGCCTGCGGAACTGATCGATGTTGCGTTTAGGGGCTGACCCCGCTGATGACGAGGGCGTTGCATCAGGTATGCCGTGTCGCTTGGGGTCCGCATTGTCATACTCTCACTACTGCGGTCCGTTGTGAAGAATTCTTGCGGTTCGGTATATTATTTAAACGTTTGTTTTTAGACGATTTTTTGTTTCAATCGATTGATTGATAAGTGTCGTGTGTCGATATCGCGAGCCCGCGTGAGGTCAACGACGAACCGGCTTGCACCATGCTATCAATAGCAATGCTGATCATTTAATGTGGGAAAAGCACACCAGACGCCGATGCATGACATACGACCGCTCGCGAATCGGTCATCATCAGCAGGCTCGAGCCCGATGGCGAGATGTATCCCGTACCCTGCCATCGATTCGGCGGGTTCTGCGGCGTGCATCGAACTCCTCTATCCTGGAAAAGGATGCCCAACCTAAAGTGAAACCAGACGGTGATGACGCTCGAGCAACTCCGGATTTTTGTCGCCGTGGCGCAACGCAGCCATCTCACGCGCGCGGCCGAAGCGTTGTCGCTGACGCCATCGGCGCTGAGTTCGGCGTTGCGCAACCTCGAGGAGCGCTATGGGGTGCGTTTGTTCGACCGCGTCGGCCGGGGTATCGCATTGACCGAGCCGGGGCGCGCCTTTCTGGTATTCGCCCAGGCAACGTTGCATAGCGCCGGCATTGCCGAGCAGGTCCTGCATGAACTTGCCGGCGCCGGGCGGGGGCGGGTCCGGGTTCGCGTCAGCCAGACGATCGCCAGTTACTGGCTGCCGAAACGGCTGATGCATTTCCGGCAGCGCTTTCCCGGGCTGGAGATCGAACTGGAGGTGGGCAACACCCGCACCGCGTCCCAGGCCGTCCGCGAGGGCCTGGCCGATCTCGGACTGGTGGAAGGTGACGTCGACGCGCGGTTGCTGGATGTCGCGCCGATCGGCGCCGATCGGTTGATCGTGGTCGTCGCCCCCCATCATCCTTGGGCTGATGGCGCTGCGCTCGCCATGTCGGACCTTACCGCATCGGCGTGGGTGAGCCGCGAGGCGGGGTCGGGCACGCGCTCGGTGTTCGAGGACATATTGCGCCATCACGGCATTGCGCCTCAAGCGCTGCATACGGTGCTGAGCCTGCCTTCCAATGAAGCAGTGTTGAATGCGGTCGAAGCGTCGGAATGCGCGGCGGCGTTGTCGCAACTTGCTGCCGCGCCGGCCTTGCAGACACGACGGCTGATGCGCGCCGGCGTGGAGTTGCCGCCGCGGACGTTTAATCTGATTGCGCATCGGGAGCGCTCCCGTACCCGGGCGACGCAAGCGCTCGTGGACTTTCTGCTGCTCTCGGCAGACAGCGTTCCGGGTACCGACGCGATGATACGCGGTTGATGCACCGCGGCGCGGATGCCACCGGCTTGTTCCAGCTCAGGCCGGCCGCATCGCATGCGCCGGCCCCGGTTGCGGCCACCGGTAGGCGTGCATTTCGTAGACGGCATGGGTCGACCCCTGCGCGCGCGGCTCGGGCAACCTGCTCCAGTCCCACTTGCCGCACGTGCCCTCGATGAAAAGCACAGGGTCCGGGTCCTTTGCTTGGATCGCTTCGTACAGGCGATCGTATGCGTGCCAGACCGCGGCCTTTGCCGGCATGCCTTGCGGCGGAGCGGGTTCGTTCATCAGGTCATATCCGGCGGTCACGGCATTGCCGCGGTGGTGGGCGGCGATCTTCGACCACATCCAGTCGGTGTTCGTCTGCGCCACGGGGTCCGTCCAATACGTGTTTCGCTGGCTTGCCCCATGTTGGATGCCGTGCGCTGACTGCCGATGACGCCGTGCATGTCGAGAACCACGTAAAGGCCCTGCGCGCGACGGTCCCGCACGATGTCGACGAGCAGCTCAACATGCGCCGCGATGCCGCTATCCGTAACGGGCGCTGCGCCGGGGGGTGCATCCCTGCCGGGCGGGTCGAGAGTGTCTTCTGTTTGCTGTAATTCAGGGTTACAAAAAATTAAGAATTGCTTACAAAAAAATTCCTTTTTTTGCGTCGCGGATTTCGCGTGTGGCGGAGGGGGCAACAAGCCTGTGCACTGGCGATGAAAAACTTGCGACAAAAAAGCATAGGGGAAATGTTTTTT
>JBPBQT010000482.1:0-4758 GCA_050955065.1 Janthinobacterium lividum
CGCCAGGGTGCTGCATTACGCCGCAGGACCGTCTGTGGCTGTCATCCTTGCGGGATTTGAGCTATAATCCGCTGGTTTAGCCCAATCAACACAAAGCCCTAGCGCCTACCTCCTTCCTTTATCGCCCTACCCGTTGCTTCCTGTCGTCCGTTGCCTGTCAAAGGCCGGCCGGTCGAGGCGCATCCCCAGGACCCGAGCCGCTTGCAGCGCCGGTCGGGACGCAGCCCGCCGCGCGCGACGACGAGGCCCGTGGTCGACGGGACGGCAGGTCGGCCGGGGCGATCCATCAGGAGCCTCCCTGTGCTGCCGTCTCTTCCTCCCGCTTTGCTCGCACTTGCCGACGGCACGATTTTCCGTGGCTGGTCGATTGGAGCCGAGGGCCATACGACCGGTGAAGTGGTGTTCAACACCGCGATGACCGGTTATCAGGAAATTCTCACCGATCCGAGCTATGCCCGTCAGATCGTTACGCTGACCTATCCGCATATCGGCAATGTCGGCGCGAACGACGAGGACGCGGAGTCGTTCAAGATCTTCGCCGCCGGGCTGGTGATCCGCGACCTGTCGCTGGTCGCCTCGAATTTCCGCAAGCAGCGCTCGCTGAGCGAGTACCTGCGCGCCGGCAACGTCGTCGGCATCGCCGGTCTCGACACGCGCCGCCTCACGCGTCTGCTGCGCGAGAAGGGCGCGCAGAACGGTGCGATCCTCGCGGGCGAGGACAATCCGGAACGCGCGATCGAACTGGCGCGTTCGTTCCCCGGCCTGGCCGGCATGGACCTCGCGAAGGAAGTGTCCGTCACCGAATCCTACGAATGGCGGCAGACCGAGTGGAAGCTGGGCGAGGGCTGCGGCCGTCTCGAGCAGCCGAAGTTCCGCGTCGTCGCCTTCGACTACGGCATCAAGTACAACATCCTGCGCATGCTCGCCGAGCGCGGCTGCCACGTCACGGTGCTGCCGGCGCAGAGCACGATCGACGACGCGCTGGCGCTGTCGCCGGATGGCATCTTCCTGTCGAACGGCCCGGGCGACCCGGAACCGTGCGACTACGCGATCCGCGCCACGCGCGAGAGCATCGCGCGCGGCATCCCGACGTTCGGCATCTGCCTGGGGCACCAGATCATGGCGCTCGCCATCGGTGCGAAGACGGTGAAGATGAAGACCGGCCACCACGGCGCGAACCATCCGGTCAAGGATCTGGACGACGGCCGCGTCGTGATCACCTCGCAGAACCACGGTTTCGCGGTGGACACCGACTCGCTGCCGGCGAACGCACGTGTCACGCACGTGTCGCTGTTCGACAATACGCTGCAGGGTTTCGCGCTGACCGACAAGCCCGCGTTCTGCTTCCAGGGGCATCCGGAAGCGTCGCCCGGCCCCTCGGACCTGGCCTACCTGTTCGATCGCTTCATCGACTCGATGGTCGCGCATCCGCCGGCCGCGCGCTCGCGGGCCTGATGGCAGCCTGCGCCGGCCGCCCGGCGCCCGACGACGCGCAGGACGCCCCGGGAGTTTCCCGGCGCGCGTCGCGCGGCACCCACACAGAATATTTTTAGCAAAGCCATGCCAAAGCGCACAGACATCAAGAGCATCCTCATCATCGGCGCCGGTCCGATCATCATCGGCCAGGCCTGCGAGTTCGACTACTCCGGCGCGCAGGCCTGCAAGGCGTTGCGCGAGGAAGGCTACCGCGTGATCCTGGTCAACAGCAATCCGGCCACGATCATGACGGACCCGGACACGGCCGACGTCACCTACATCGAGCCGATCACCTGGGAAGTCGTCGAGCGCATCATCGCGAAGGAAAAGCCCGACGCGATCCTGCCGACGATGGGCGGCCAGACCGCGCTGAACTGCGCGCTGGAACTGCACCGTCAGGGCGTGCTCGACAAGCACCATGTCGAACTGATCGGCGCGAAGCCGAAGGCGATCGACATGGCGGAAGACCGCCAGAAGTTCAAGGAAGCGATGACCCGCATCGGCCTGGGCTCGGCGAAATCGGGCATCGCGCACACGCTCGACGAGGCGCTGAAGGTGCAGACGCAGATCGCCGCGCTCACCGGCGGCAGCGGCTATCCGACCGTGATTCGGCCATCGTTCACGCTGGGCGGCTCGGGCGGCGGCATCGCCTACAACCGCCAGGAGTTCGAGGAGATCTGCAAGCGCGGGCTGGACCTGTCGCCCACGCGCGAATTGCTGATCGAGGAATCCCTGCTGGGCTGGAAAGAATACGAGATGGAAGTGGTGCGCGACACCGCGGACAACTGCATCATCGTCTGCTCGATCGAGAATCTCGATCCGATGGGCATCCACACCGGCGACTCGATCACCGTCGCGCCCGCGCAGACGCTGACCGACAAGGAGTACCAGCTGCTGCGCAACGCGTCGCTGGCGGTGCTGCGCGAGATCGGCGTCGACACCGGCGGCTCGAACGTGCAGTTCGCGATCAACCCGGTCGACGGCCGGATGATCGTCATCGAGATGAACCCGCGCGTGTCGCGCTCGTCGGCGCTGGCGTCGAAGGCCACGGGCTTCCCGATCGCGAAGATCGCGGCGAAGCTGGCGGTGGGCTACACGCTCGACGAACTGCGCAACGAGATCACCGGGGGGGCGACGCCCGCGTCGTTCGAGCCGTCGATCGACTACGTCGTCGTCAAGGTGCCACGCTTCGCGTTCGAGAAGTTCCGCGAGGCGGATTCGCACCTGACCACGCAGATGAAGTCGGTGGGCGAGGTGATGGCGATCGGCCGCACGTTCCAGGAGTCGTTCCAGAAAGCGCTGCGCGGGCTGGAAGTCGGCGTCGACGGGCTCGACGAAAAGACCACCGACCGCGACGAGATCGTCCAGGAGATCGGCGCGGCCGGTCCGGACCGCATCTGGTATGTCGGCGACGCGTTCCGCATCGGCATGAGCGTCGAGGAGATCCACGCCGAGACCGCGATCGACCCCTGGTTCCTCGCGCAGATCGAACAGATCGTGCAGATGGAAAAGGCGCTGGACGGCCGCACGCTGGACAGCCTGAGCTACGACGAGTTGCGGCACCTCAAGCGCAGCGGTTTCTCGGACCGGCGCCTCGCGCGCCTGCTGGCGGCCACGCAGACCGCCGTGCGCGAGCGCCGGATCGCGTTGAACGTGCGTCCGGTCTACAAGCGCGTGGATACCTGCGCGGCGGAATTTTCGACCGACACCGCCTACTTCTACTCGACGTACGAGGAGGAATGCGAGGCGGCGCCGACCAACAACAGGAAGATCATGGTGCTGGGCGGCGGTCCGAACCGGATCGGGCAGGGCATCGAGTTCGACTACTGCTGCGTGCACGCGGCGCTGGCGCTGCGCCAGGACGGCTATGAGACGATCATGGTCAACTGCAACCCGGAAACCGTCTCGACCGATTACGACACGTCCGACCGCCTGTATTTCGAGCCGCTGACGCTCGAGGACGTGCTCGAGATCGTCGACAAGGAGAAGCCGGTCGGCGTGATCGTCCAGTACGGCGGCCAGACGCCGTTGAAGCTCGCGCTCGACCTGGAAGCCAACGGCGTGCCGATCGTCGGCACCTCGCCGGACATGATCGATGCCGCCGAGGACCGCGAGCGGTTCCAGAAGCTGCTGCAGGATCTGGAACTGCGTCAGCCGCCGAACCGGACCGCGCGCGCCGAGAGCGAGGCGCTCGCGCTGGCCGAGGAAATCGGCTATCCGCTGGTGGTGCGGCCGTCGTACGTGCTGGGTGGCCGGGCGATGGAAATCGTCCACGAGCCGCGCGACCTCGAGCGCTACATGCGCGAGGCGGTCAAGGTGTCGCACGACTCGCCGGTGCTGCTGGACCGCTTCCTGAACGACGCGATCGAATGCGACGTGGACTGCATCGCCGACGGCGAAGCGGTCTTCATCGGCGGGGTGATGCAGCATATCGAGCAGGCGGGCGTGCATTCGGGCGACTCGGCCTGCTCGCTGCCGCCGTATTCGCTGTCGGAGGCGACGATCGCCGAACTCAAGCGGCAGACCGCGGCGATGGCGCGTGGCCTGAACGTGATCGGTCTGATGAACGTGCAGTTCGCGATCCAGCAGCAACGCGACGCGGACGGCGCGATGAAGGACGTGATCTACGTGCTCGAGGTCAATCCGCGCGCGTCGCGCACGGTGCCGTACGTGTCGAAGGCGACCGGCCTGCAACTGGCGAAGATCGCCGCGCGCGCGATGGTCGGCCAGACGCTGCGCGAGCAGGGCATCGAGAAGGAGGTGGTGCCGCCGTACTTCAGCGTCAAGGAAGCGGTGTTCCCGTTCACGAAGTTCCCGACCGTCGACCCGGTGCTGGGACCGGAAATGCGCTCGACCGGCGAGGTCATGGGCGTGGGCCGCACCTTCGGCGAGGCGCTGTTCAAGTCGCAGCTCGCCGCCGGTTCGCGCCTGCCGGAATCCGGCACGGTCCTGCTGACCGTGATGGACGGCGACAAGCCGGCCGCGGCCGAGATCGCCGGCCGGTTGCATGAACTGGGCTACGCGATCGTGGCGACGCGCGGCACCGCCGCCGCGATCGCCGCCGCGGGCGTGCCGGTGAGGGTCGTCAACAAGGTCAAGGACGGCCGCCCGCACGTGGTCGACATGATCAAGAACGGCGAGATCTCGCTGGTGCTGACGACCGTCGACGAGACCCGCACGGCGATCGCCGATTCGCGTTCGATCCGCATGAGCGCGCTGGCAAACAATGTCACGTACTACACGACGATCTCCGGCGCGCGTGCCGCGGTCGAGGGCCTGGCC
>JBPBQT010000483.1:0-4622 GCA_050955065.1 Janthinobacterium lividum
CCGTTGGGGACCCGGGACCCGCATACCGGCGTTGATCGTTTCCCCTTTTGCCCGACGCGGCACGGTCGACCATACGATATACGACACCGGATCGATCCTGCGCCTGATCACCCGCGTGTTCGACCTCGAAACGCTGGAGGGGCTGGCGTTGCGGGATGAGGCCATGGTGGCACACGGGCAGGCGCCGATGGGAGATCTGACCGGGGCGCTTGATCTGGGATGACCTCGCCGCCAGGCGCCTTCCCTGTCCCCGGGCCGTCACGCGTTTTCCTTTACCAGCTTTGGCGACCAGGGCACGCCCACGCTTGGCGGCGTCGTGTCGGCGTCCATCGCCGGGGCGGCGCCTCGCGGCACGGTGGCAGAAGCCAGCCCGGTCTTTGATATGTCACCCTCAAGGAGGGAACAGGCGGTTATTCGCGGTCGTCCTTCAATTGCGGCAGCGCCGACGTGTCGCCGGGGGTGAGCAACCCGACCTGGGAGTAGATGCGCAGCTTTTCCCGGGTATCGGTGATGTCCAGATTGCGCATCGTCAGCTGGCCGATGCGGTCGCGCGGCGAGAACGTGGAGACCACCTTCTCCATCGACAGCCGTTCCGGCTGATACGTCAGGTTGGGCGACTTCGTGCTCAGTATCGAGTAGTCGTTGCCGCGACGCAGTTCGACCTTGACCTCGCCCGTGACGGCACGCGCCACCCAGCGCTGCGCGGTTTCGCGCAGCATGATGGCCTGCGGGTCGAACCACCTGCCCTGGTACAGCAGGCGGCCCAGTCGGCGGCCGCTCTCGCGGTACTGTTCGATCGTATCTTCGTTGTGAATGCCCGTGACCAGCCGCTCGTAGGCGATGTTCAGCAGGGCGAGGCCCGGCGCTTCATAGATGCCGCGGCTTTTCGCTTCGATGATGCGATTTTCGATCTGGTCGCTCATGCCCAGACCGTGGCGGCCACCGATGCGGTTCGCTTCCAGCATCATCTCGACGACATCCGTAAATTCCACCCCGTTCAAGGCGACCGGCCGGCCTTCCTCGAAACGGATGGTCACCTCTTCCGCCGCGACCTGCACGTCGTCGCGCCAGAACGCCACGCCCATGATGGGATTCACGATCTTGATGCCGCTCTCCAGGCTCTCCAGATCCTTGGCCTCGTGCGTCGCGCCCAGCAGGTTCGAATCCGTCGAGTACGCCTTGTCCGCCGACATCTTGTAGGCGAAACCCGCCGCGCGCATGAACTCGGACATCTCAGAACGGCCGCCTAGTTCGTCGATGAAGCTTTGATCCAGCCAGGGCTTGTAGATCTTCAGGTCCGGATTGACGAGCAGGCCGTATCGGTAGAAACGCTCGATGTCATTGCCTTTGTAGGTGCTCCCGTCGCCCCAGATGTTGACGCCGTCTTCCTTCATCGCCGCGACCAGCATCGTGCCCGTCACCGCGCGACCCAGCGGCGTCGTGTTGAAGTACGTCACGCCTGCCGTCGAGATATGAAACGCGCCCGACTGCAGGGCCGCGAGTCCCTCGTTGACCAGTTGCACGCGGCAATCGATCAGTCGCGCGCCTTCTGCGCCGTATTCCATCGCCCGCTTCGGGATTTGCTCATAGTCGTCCTCGTCGGGCTGGCCCAGATTCGCCGTGTACGCATAAGGCAAGGCGCCTTTGAGGCGCATCCAATGCAGCGCAGCGCTGGTATCCAGGCCGCCGGAGAAGGCGATGCCGACCTTCTGGCCGGTGGGGAGACTTTCAAGAATCGTGGACATGATGAAAAACCGTTGAATCGCAGGGTGGGAAAATGCTCTCTCGACCCGCCAGTTTCGGTCATACGTGGTTTTTAGGCAAGTTGGACGTGAGCGTGCCTCGTTTCCACATACAGCAACTCACGCCGTTTTTCTACATGCTCTCGAAATCGCATGGTTTGCGCTATTCGTGGCGAATGGCGAAAACGCCGCCCTGCCGCCCGATGAAGCGACCGCGGAGGGCAGCAGTGGCGCCGTCTTCACGCGGTCCGCTTGCTGGCGAACACCGTGCCCGCAATCACGATGAAAATACCCACGATGACCTTTTGCCAGGTGCTCGGCACGCCGGCCAGGATCAGGACGTTGTTGATCAACGTGACCAGCAGCACGCCCAGCAAGGTACCGACCACGCTGCCGCTGCCGCCCGTGATGCGCGCGCCGCCCAGGATGACCGCCGCGATCACATCGAGCTCGCTGCCGACGAGGTCGAATGGATTGGCGAGGCGCGTGCTGGACACATGCACGATGCCCGCCAGACCGGACAGGAAGCCCGCGTAGCCGAACACGAAGACGTGCACGGTGCGCAGGTTGTAGCCGAGCCGTTCGGCGATGGCCAGGCTGCCGCCGATGGCGTACACGGCGCGGCCCATCAGCGTGCGGTTGAGCAGCCACCACGTCAGCAGCGCGGCGGCCACCAGCACCAGCACGGTGGCCGGCAACACGGCGTGCACACCGGTGGCGGTGTCGTGGCGCCACAGCGCGAGCTTGCCGAACGCGTCCATCGAATGCGGAATGTTCATGAAGAACACGGTGCCGATGAACGTCAGCAGTATGCCGCGGTACAGGTACTGGGTACCGATCGTGATGATCAACGAGGGCGCTTTCAGGCAGTCGACCAGCAAGCCGTTCAGCATGCCGAGGACCGTGCCGCCAGCGGCGCCGGCCACCATGATGACCGGCATGCTCGTGTCCGGGAACCGGGTCAGCACGAGTTTCGTGATGCCGTACATGGTCAGCGCCGCGATGGCGGCGAAGGAGACGTCGATGCCGCCGGCCGCCAGCACGATCATGACGCCGAGCGCGAACAGGCCGAGGACGGTGCATGCGCGAACGATATCGAACAGCATGGCCAGCTGCAGGAAATCGTGGTTGAGCGTCCCGATGACGATGCTGACCAGAACGATCAGCGCCAGCGTGAACAGGTGCGGCTGGCGCGCCAGGCGCCGCCGCAGCGCCTCCGTGGGCGAGGTGGCGACAGGGGGCGAGGGGGTGACGGAGGTATTCATGAAGCCGCTTTGCCGGTAGGGTCGGAAATGAGGGCCTGGTACAGGGTGTCTTCGCGCAGGCCGTCGACGTCGTATTCCTGCGCGATGCGACCCTTGCGCATCAACAGGATGCGGTCGCAGTTCTGCAGCAGTTCGGGCAGGTCGTCGCTGACGAGCACCACGGCGAGTCCTTCCTCGGCCAGGCGCTGGATGATCCGATAGATGATGTCCTTCGAGCCGACATCGACGCCGACGGTCGGACCATGCAGGATCAGCATGCGGGGATGGATCGCCAGCCAGCGGCCGATCAGCACGCGCTGCTGGTTGCCGCCGGAGAGCGATTGCACGGGGCGATCGACGTCGGGCGTGGCGATCTGCAGGTCCTTGACCGTCGCGTCGGCGAGCGCCTGCGCGCGGCGCGCGTCGAGCGCGCCGAAGCGGCTGCGCAGCTTGTCGAGCACGGTGGTGACGATGTTGTCGCGGATCGACTTGTCGAGAAACAGGCCTTCGCTGAGACGGTCCTCGGGGACGTAGCCGATGCCGTGGCGGATGGCGTCGCCCGGTTTGCGCAGCGTGACGGGCTGCGCGTCGAGGAAGATCGCGCCGCTGTCGGCCGCCTGCACGCCGGCCAGGGCCAGCGCCAGTTCGTTGCGGCCCGAGTCGAGAAGGCCCGTGATGCCCAGGATTTCTCCCCTGTGCAGCGCGAAGTCCACGTCGCTGAAGCGGCCGCGCCGCCCCAGGCCTTGCACGCGCAGCAATTCGCCGTCGCCGTGCGAGCGGCTGCGGTATCGTGCGCCGTCGAGGTCCTTGCCGGTCATCCAATGCGCCAGCTCGGCCTTGGTGAAATCCTGGATCGGTCCCTGCGTCACCTTGGCGCCGTCGCGAAACACGATGGCATGGCCGCCGATCGCATAACACTCGTCGAGCTTGTGGCTGACGAACAGCACGGCCACGCCCTGTTTGCGCAGCCCTTCGATGATGACGACGAGGTTGTCGACTTCCTTCTGCGTGAGCGCGGTGGTCGGTTCGTCCATGATCACCATGCGCGCGCGGGTGGCGATGGCGCGCGCGATGGCCAGCAGCTGGCGCGTCGCGATCGGCAATTCGTCCACGCGCGTGGACAGGAAATGGGCATCGGTCGGCAAGCCGATGGCCGCCAGCGCGACGGCGGCGGTCGCGTCGACGGCGCGGCGGTCGAAGCGCCGCGCGAGCCTGCCGTTGCCGGCCACCAATTGCCCGCTCAGCGCGACGTTCTCCGCGACGCTCAGGTTCGGCAGCAGCGACAGATCCTGGTAGACCGTCTCGATGCCGAGCGCCAGCGCCTGCAGCGGCGTCAACTCGCCGTACGTGACGCCGCCCACCACCAGCCGGCCTTCGGTCGGCGGCTGGGCCCCCGAGATGATCTTGATCAGCGTGCTCTTGCCGCAGCCGTTCTCGCCCAGCAGATGGTAGATCTCCCCGGCTTCGATGCGCAGGTCGATGCCGCGCAGCGCATGCACGCCGCCATAGCGTTTGTGGATGCCTTCCAGCTGCAGAAACGTGGTGCGCCCGGTTGCGGGCACCGGGCTGGGACGAACACTCGTCATGAATCGATTCCTCTGCGATAGGGGGTGCGGCGCCCCGATGGGCCTGCCAT
>JBPBQT010000484.1:0-4429 GCA_050955065.1 Janthinobacterium lividum
TATCGGCAACATCGGCATTCTCGGCGTCGACAAGGACGGGTCGGAGTGGTACCAGGTGTCGCTGGGCGGCGAGCAGGGCAATGCGTCGCGCATCGGCAAGGTGATCGGGCCGTCGTTCTCGGCGGAGGAAGTGCCGGAGGTGATCGGCCATATCGTCGATACCTTCGTCGCGCATCGGATCGACGAGGAGCGTTTCAGCGAGACCTTCACGCGCATCGGCGTGGCGCCGTTCAAGGAACGGGTCTACGCGGCGCGGCCGAAGGCGACGGCGTGATGCGGGACGCCGCGGTGACGGGCGGGGCGCCGAATGCGGTAGCAGGCGCGGCGGCAGGCGCGGCCACGGGCGGGACGACAAGTTCGATGAAAAGCGCGGTTGCCCAACCAGCGACACGCGCGGAAATGACAGCCGGCCAGCCGGGGCACAGGATGCCGGGCGGCCGGCAACGGAGTGACGAATGACATTGATCATCAAAAACCGGGAAGTCGTCGAGGACGACTGGCTCGTGATCGCGACGAATCCCGCGGGCGGCCTGCCGTTGCCGGAGGCGTTGCCGGCCGGCAAGGTCATCGTGCCGCTGGCGTACTGGAAGGATGCGCGCGACACGCTGCGCGCGCTGCGCGACAAGAGCGAACTGGGCATCTGGCTGGCGCCGGACGACGAGCCGGCGGACGCGGTGCCGGAATTCGACGCGGTCGCGCTGCTGGCGGTGGATTTCCCGGTGTTTCGCGACGGCCGCGGGATGAGCCTCGCGCGCCTGCTGCGCGAGCGGTATGGCTGGAAGGGCGAGATCCGCGCGATCGGCGACGTGCAGCGCGATCAGCTCGGCTACATGGCGCGCTGCGGCATCGATACGTTCGCGGTGCGCGCGGACAAGGACATCCACGACGCGCTGAACGCGTTCGGCGAGCTGACGCTGCATTACCAGGGCGACGTGCACGACCCGCGGCCGCTGTTCCGGCAGGTCGAGCGGGTGGCCGTGCCCGAAGGCGCAACCGACGGCAGCACCCGTGAAGCAACGGCATATGCGGACGTGCCGCGATGAGTGCCGCGTCGACACTGGCGCCGGCCGGCGTATCGGCGCTGGACGCGTTGCGTCGCGGCCCGGTCTCGCAGCCGCTGGATATGCTCGTCGCCGAGCTGGATGCCCGGCTGGCGGGCATCGCCGCGGCGCACGCGCGCGTGAAGCTGGCGAGCAGCCTGGCCGCCGAGGACATGGTGCTCACGCACGCGATCCTCACGCGCGGCGTGGGCATCGGCATCTTCACGCTGGAAACGGAACGCCTGCACCCGGAGACCGTCGGCATGCTGGCGGTGATCCGCGAGCGTTACGGCTACGAGGTGGAGGCGCTGCATCCGGAGCCGCAGGCGGTACGGGAATACGTGCAGCGCTACGGTCTGAACGCGTTCTATGAAAGCGTCGCGCTGCGCAAGGCCTGCTGCGGGATCCGCAAGGTCGAGCCGCTGAACCGCGCGCTCGCCGGCGTCGAGGCCTGGGTGACCGGGCAGCGGCGCGAGCAGTCGGTGACGCGCACCGCGCTGGACCATGCGGAACACGACGCGGCGCGCGGCATCGAGAAATACAATCCGCTCGCGGACTGGACGGAGGCCGATGTCTGGGCCTATCTGGACCATTTCGCGGTGCCGGTGAACCCGCTGCACGCGCGCGGCTACCCGAGCATCGGCTGCGAGCCGTGCACGCGCGCGGTGCGCCCCGGCGAGGACAGCCGCGCCGGGCGCTGGTGGTGGGAATCGCGCGATTCGAAGGAATGCGGCCTGCATGTCGCGTCGGCGCCGGCGGATACGGACGGCATCGTGCCGCAGAGCATCCTGCCGGCCGGCGGCAACGGTCATCACTCTTAGCAAGGGCGCGCCCGCGCCTGCCGACGGCGTCGCCACCGCGACGCGCCGGGCCGCGGGCCGCCACGCAGTCATCGAGGAATCTGTCATGGGACTACCGTCCGACACGCACGTCGCCGATCCGGCGATCGCCATTGATCATCTGGACTGGCTCGAAGCCGAGTCCATCCACATCCTGCGGGAAGTGGTGGCGGAATGCCGCAAGCCGGGCCTGCTCTTCTCGGGCGGCAAGGATTCGGTGGTGGTGCTGCACCTGGCGCTGAAGGCCTTCGGCCTGGGCGCGAACCGCAGGACGGTGCTGCCGTTTCCGCTGGTGCACATCGATACGGGGCACAACTTCGACGAAGTGATCGATTTCCGCGACCGCCGTACCGCGGAGATCGGCGCGGAGCTGATCGTCGGTCACGTCGAGTCGTCGATCGCGCGCGGCACGGTGCGGCTGCGCCGCGAGACCGATTCGCGCAACGCGGCGCAGGCGGTGACGCTGCTGGAGACCATCGCGGAGCACGATTTCGACGCGATGATCGGCGGCGCGCGGCGCGACGAGGAGAAGTCGCGCGCGAAAGAGCGGATATTCTCCTTCCGCGACGAGTTCGGCCAGTGGGATCCGAAGGCGCAGCGCCCGGAGCTGTGGAGCCTGTTCAACACCCGTTTGAACAAGGGCGAGCACCTGCGCGTGTTCCCGATCTCGAACTGGACCGAACTGGACGTCTGGCAGTACATCGCCCGCGAGAAGCTCGAACTGCCGTCGATCTACTACGCGCACTCGCGCGAGATCGTGCGCCGCAACGGGCTGCTGGTGCCGGTGACGCGCCTGACGCCGCCGCTGGCGGACGAGACGCCCGAGACGACGACGGTGCGCTTCCGGACCGTCGGCGACATCAGCTGCACCTGTCCGGTGGAAAGCGACGCGGCCGACCTCGAGACGATCATCGCCGAGACGGCGGTGTCGGACGTCACCGAGCGGGGCGCCACGCGGATGGACGACCAGGCGTCCGAGGCGGCGATGGAGCAGCGCAAGAAGCAGGGCTATTTCTGATGCTGGCAAACGAGAGTTCCATGACCGAAAACACGATACGAGACCTCGGCGTGCTGCGCTTCATCACGGCCGGCAGCGTCGACGACGGCAAGAGCACCCTGATCGGCCGTCTGCTGTACGACAGCCGCGCGGTGCTGTCCGACCAGCTGGGCGCGCTGTCGCGCGCGAAGAACAAGCGGACCGCGGGCGACGAGATCGATCTCGCGCAGCTCACCGACGGGCTGGAGGCGGAGCGCGAGCAGGGCATCACGATCGACGTGGCCTACCGCTATTTCGCGACCGCGCGGCGCAAGTTCATCATCGCCGACACGCCGGGGCACGAGCAGTACACGCGCAACATGGTGACCGGCGCGTCGACCGCGCATGCGGCGATCATCCTGGTCGACGCGACCCGCGTGACCTTCGATGGCGATCGCACCGAGCTGCTGGCGCAGACCAAGCGCCATAGCGCGATCGTCAAGCTGCTGGGCATCCAGCACGTGATCGTCGCGATCAACAAGATGGACCTGGTGGACTACAGCGAGACGGTGTTCGACCGGATCCGCGACGCGTACCGGGAACTGGCGACGCGCATCGGCCTGGAGAACGTGATCTTCGTGCCGGTGTCGGCATTGAAGGGCGACAACGTCGTCGACCCGAGCGAGCGCATGCCGTGGTACGCGGGCGGCCCGCTGCTGACCACGCTGGAGTTGCTGCCGGTGACCCGCAAGGTCGGCGCGCTGCGTCTGCCGGTGCAGTGGGTGGCGCGGCAGGACGGCTCGCAGGCGGACGATTTCCGCGGCTACATGGGCCGGATCGAGTCGGGCGAGATCCGCGTGGGCCAGGCGATCCGCGTGCTGCCGCGCGGCATCGACGCCGAGGTGGCGGAGATCGTCGCGCCGGTGACCGGCGGCACCGCAGCGGTGGACCGCGCGGTGGCGGGACAGTGCGTGACGGTGCGGCTGACCGAGGATGTCGACGTGTCGCGCGGCGACATGCTGGTCGACCCGCTGGCCGACGCGCTGGCCGACCCGGCGAACGGCATCACCGCGCGCAAGCTGGAGGCGGACCTGTGCTGGCTCGACGAGGAGCCGCTGTCGACGCAGCGCAAGTACCTGCTGAAGCAGACCACGACGACGGTGTTCGCCCGGGTGGCGGCGGTGCGGCACACGCTGGACGTGCGCACGCTGTCCGAGACGCTCGGCAGCCATCCGCTGCGGATGAACGATATCGGCGCGGTGTCGCTGAATCTGCAGAAGGCGATCGTCTGCGATGCGTACGACAAGGAGCCGGCGACCGGCGCGTTCGTGCTGATCGACGAGACGACGTTCCATACGGTCGCGGCGGGGATGATCCGGTCGTTCTCGGCCTGAGGCGCAGGGGCCGGCCTGCGCGCGGTGGACCGCGCCGGGCGGGGCGAGCGGGTGCCGATGACACCGGCCGCGCCACGCGGCCGGCGATGACGGGCCGCCGGATATTATTGACGCGCCGGCGCGCCGTGGTAAAAGAACGGAACGGATGAATGAGGCGTTCGCCGGCATCGGGTCGGGGAA
>JBPBQT010000485.1:0-4379 GCA_050955065.1 Janthinobacterium lividum
TAACGCTGCGGACCGGCCGCGAGCAGGAACGGCACGGCGGTGAACGTTTCCGTGTTGTTGATCGTCGTCGGCTTGCCGTACAGCCCGTAGCTCGCCGGGAACGGCGGCTTGAAGCGCGGCTGGCCCTTCTTGCCCTCGAGCGATTCGAGCAGCGCGGTTTCCTCGCCGCAGATATAGGCGCCGTACCCGTGATGCGCGTACAGTTCGAACGAGAAGGCGGTGCCGAGGATGTTGTTGCCCAGATATCCGGCCGCGCGCGCCTGATCGAGCGCCTGCTCGAAGCGCTGGTACAGCTCGAAGATCTCGCCGTGGATGTAGTTGTAGCCGACCGTGATGCCCATCGCGTACGCGCCGATGGCCATGCCCTCGATCAGCGCGTGCGGGTTGTAGCGCAGGATGTCGCGGTCCTTGAACGTGCCCGGCTCGCCCTCGTCGGAATTGCAGATCAGGTATTTCTGCCCCGGGAACTGCCGCGGCATGAAGCTCCACTTCAGGCCCGTCGGAAAACCCGCGCCGCCCCGGCCGCGCAGGCCCGAGGCCTTGACGTCGGCGATCACCTGCTCGGGCGGGATCTTCTCCTCGAGAATGCGCCGCAGCTGCGCATAGCCGCCGCGCGCCACATAGCCGTCGAGGTCCCAGTTGTCGCCGGTCAGCCCCGCCAGGATCAGCGGCGTGATGTGTCGATCGTGCAGGCTGGTCATTGCGGAACGTCCTCGTCGGTTGCCGGGCGGAGCGCCGGGCTGGATGCCACCTCGGACACCGCGACGGGCGCGGTGCCGCCGACCGGGGCGGCCGCCACGCGGGCGATGCCGGCCACCGGCGCGCCGGTCACCAGCGTGCCGGGCGCCGGAGCGCCGATCGTCCCGTCGAGACGGGCGTTCAGCTCGCCGATCAGCGCGTCGATCTTCTCGCGGCTCATGAAGCTGCACATCTTGTGGTTGTTCAACAGCATCACCGGCGCGTCGCCGCAGGCGCCCATGCACTCGCCCTCCTTCAACGTGAACCGGCCATCGGGCGTGGTCTCGTTGAAATCGATGCCGAGCTTCTCTTTCAGATAGTCGGCGGCCACTTCCGCGTCGCGCAGCTGGCATGGCAGGTTCGTGCAGATCGTCAGCTTGTACCTGCCCGGCGGCCGCGTCTCGTACATCGTGTAGAAGGTCGCGATTTCCTGCACGGCGATCGTCGGCATCCCGAGGTAGTTGGCGACGAACTGCATCGCCTCGGGCGACACCCATCCCAGCTCGTCCTGCGCAAGCGCCAGCGAGGCCATCACGGCCGATCGTTTCTGGTCGGGCGGGTATTTCGCCACCGCACGATCCATTTCCTTCAAAGCTTCAGCAGAGAGCATTTTCAAACACGACCCTTTCAATTCCTACCGACTGGCATCCTGCCATGGCAACGACATAGGCTCCACGACAGACCCGGCGCTGATGAGCGGCGCTCAGCGATCGATCTCGCCAAAAACGATATCCTGCGTGCCGATGATGGTCACCGCATCGGCGATCATGTGGCCGCGCGCCATCTCGTCGAGCGCCGCCAGATGCGCGAAGCCCGCGGCGCGGATCTTCAGGCGGTACGGCTTGTTCGCGCCGTCCGACACGAGATAGATGCCGAACTCGCCCTTCGGATGCTCGATGGCCGCGTACGTCTCGCCCGGCGGCACGTGAAAGCCTTCGGTGAAGAGCTTGAAATGGTGGATCAGCTCCTCCATGTTGCTCTTCATGTTGATGCGGGCCGGCGGCGCGATCTTGTGATTGTCGATCATCACCGGGCCCGGGTTCTGGCGCAGCCAGTCGACGCATTGCCGGATGATGCGGTTCGACTGCCGCATCTCCTCGATCCGTACCAGATAGCGGTCGTAGGAGTCGCCGTTGACGCCCACCGCGATGTCGAAATCCATCCTGTCGTAGACCTCGTACGGCTGTTTCTTGCGCAGATCCCATTCGATCCCCGAGCCGCGCAGCATCGCGCCGCTGAAGCCCATCTGCAGCGCGCGCTCCGGCGACACCACGCCGATGCCCACCAGGCGTTGCTTCCAGATGCGGTTGTCGGTCAGCAGCGTCTCGTACTCGTCGACGCAGCCCGGGAAACGGTCGGTGAAGTCCGAGATGAAATCGAGCAGGGAGCCGCTGCGCGCGTCGTTCATCCGCTGCAGCGCCTTCGCGTTGCGGATCTTCGACGGCTTGTACTGCGGCATCGAATCGGGCAGTTCGCGATAGACGCCACCCGGCCGGTAGTACGCCGCGTGCATCCGCGCGCCCGACACCGCCTCGTACATGTCGAGCAGGTCCTCGCGCTCGCGGAACGCGTACAGCATCACGCCCATCGCGCCCACGTCCAGCCCGTGCGAACCGATCCACATCAGGTGGTTCAGCAAACGGGTCAGCTCGTCGAACATCACGCGGATGTACTTCGCGCGCTCCGGCACGTCGATGCCCAGCAGCCGCTCGATCGCGAGCACATAGCCGTGCTCGTTGCACATCATCGACACGTAGTCGAGACGGTCCATGTATGGCACGGACTGCAGAAACGTCTTCGATTCCGCCAGCTTCTCGGTGGCGCGGTGCAACAGGCCGATGTGGGGGTCGGCCCGCTGGATCACCTCGCCGTCGAGCTCCAGCACCAGGCGCAGCACACCGTGCGCGGCCGGATGCTGGGGTCCGAAGTTGAGCGTGTAATTCTTGATTTCCGCCATCAGAAGCCCCAACAAATGTCGTCAACACCCACCTGCCCCGGGCAGACCACGCCGATCGTGCGCGCGCCTGGGCGCCGCGCCGCGGTGGAATCGCCCGGCATCAATATTTCAGCCCGCCGTACGATTCCTCGCGGATCACACGTGGCGTGATCTCGCGCGGCTCGATCGTGATCGGCTGGTAGATCACCCTTTTTTCCTCGGGGTCGTAGCGCATTTCCACATAGCCGGACACCGGGAAGTCCTTGCGGAACGGATGTCCGACGAACCCGTAATCCGTCAGGATGCGACGCAGGTCCGGATGACCGTCGAAGATGATGCCGAACAGGTCGAACGCTTCACGTTCATACCAGTTCACCGAGTTCCAGATCTCGATCACCGACGGAATCACCGGCATGTCGTCGTCTTCGGCGAACACGCGCACCCGCAGACGCCAGTTGTGCGTGATCGACAGCAGTTGCGACACCGCGGCGAAACGCCGGCCCTCGTACGCGCCGTCGCCATAGGTCGAATAATCGAGCCCGGCGAGATCCATCGACTGCTCGAAGCGGAGCGACGAATTGTCGCGCAGCGTCGTCATCACATTCAGGTAGTCTTCTACCTTCACCGTCAATGTGAGCTGGTCGATCGATTCAGCGAGGTGAGAGACGCGTTCGCCCAGCGCCGCCTCGATCGCGGCCTTCAGTGTCTCGAGTTTGCTTGCCATAGTGGAAGTGCAGCCTTATTGCCGGGCAATGGTGGTGGTCCGCTTGATCTTGGCCTGCAATTGAATGATGCCGTAGATCAGCGCTTCCGCGGTCGGGGGACAGCCCGGTACATAGACGTCCACCGGGACGATGCGGTCGCAACCGCGCACCACCGAATACGAATAGTGATAATAGCCGCCGCCGTTCGCGCACGATCCCATCGACAGGACCCAGCGCGGCTCGGCCATCTGGTCATACACCTTGCGCAGCGCGGGCGCCATCTTGTTGCACAGCGTCCCGGCGACGATCATCAGGTCGGATTGGCGCGGACTCGGCCGGAACACGACGCCGAAACGATCGAGATCGTAACGCGCGGCGCCCGCATGCATCATCTCGACCGCGCAGCAGGCCAGCCCGAACGTCATCGGCCACAGCGAACCGGTCCGCGTCCAGTTGATCAGCTTGTCGGCGGAAGTGGTGACGAACCCTTCTTTCAAGACCCCATCGATACTCATTTGCTCACGCTCCAGGTACTGCCGGACAGGAAGCCCGATATGCACGGCCATGGCCGGCCGCACGGGCGTCGTCCATCAAGGAATCATTCCCAGTCGAGCGCGCCCTTCTTCCACAGAAAGGCGAAACCGATCACGAACTCGAGCAGGAAGACCATCATCGCGAGAAAGCCCGGCCAGCCGATATCCCGGAGCGCGACGCCCCACGGAAACAGGAAAGCCGTTTCAAGATCGAAAATGATGAAGAGGATGGCGACCAGATAGTAGCGCACGTCGAACTTCATCCGTGCATCTTCGAACGCTTCGAAGCCGCATTCATACGGCGCGTTCTTTTCCGAGTCGGGTTTGTGAGGACTGAGGAGTTTGCCGACGCCTATCAGGCCGCCGCCCAGACCGATGCCCACGATGATGAAAAGCAGGACGGGATAATAGGGCGCGAGGTTCACGGCAATCCTCTTATTGGTTGATGCGCATTAAAACAAGGACGCC
>JBPBQT010000486.1:0-4354 GCA_050955065.1 Janthinobacterium lividum
GCGTGGTTGGGTCCGCCGGCGTGGTTGGGTCCGCCGGCGTGGTTGGGTCCGCCGGCGTGGTTGGGTCCGCCGGCGTGGTTGGGTCCGCCGGCGTGGTTGGGTCCGCCGGCGTGGTTGGGTCCGCCGGCGTGGTTGGGTCTACTGGCGTCGTTGGATCAGCCGGCGTCGTCGGGTCTACTGGCGTCGTCGTGTCCGTTGGCGTCGTCGTGTCCGTCGGCGCGGTATCCGTCGGCGTCGTGACAGGCGCCGTCGTGTCCGTGCTGCCCGTATCCACGGTAGTCATTCCATGCGCGCTCGTATTGCCGGCCGCATCGGTCGCCGTCGCGCTGATTACCGTGTGGTTCGGCAACGCGGAACCAAGATGCACCGACCAGTGACCACTTGCGTCCGCGGTGAGCGTGTAGTCGGACAAGCCGTCGCCATTCACGTCGATGGCGACCGTCGAACCCGCTTCGGCCGTACCGGACAGCACCGAGCCCGCCGTGCCGTCGCTTGAATTCACCGTCGGTGCGTCCGGCGCGGTCAGGTCCGCCGCCGTCACTTCAGTCGGTACCGATGTTTCCCCCGAGGTGCTTTGCGTCACCTCGACGTGCTGGCCGTTGATCTGCGGCTCGGAAAGCGGCACCGTGAAGTCGCCCTGCGCATCGGCCGTTCCGGTGCCGAGCGTCCTGCCCGACGCGTCGGTGACCAGAATGGTCGCGCTCGGTTGACCATGGCCGACGAGCGCGGTGCCATCCGCGTTGAAATGGCCGGTCAGCGCAGCGAGTTGGGTCGTGGCGACATTACCATGATCAGTCGGCGTGCCGCTCCCAACACCGCTACCGGCGCCAGCGCCAACAGTGACACCGGTACCACCACTGCTGCCACTACTGCCACTACCACCCCCACCACCCGCCGCCGCAACACCGATCCCGACCCCAAGCGCGGCGAGCCCGCCCAGCAACAGCGGCATCGGCAGGCCGGCGCCGGCATCGGCGTTGGCAGCCACCGCCGACCATGTGAAAGCGACCGCACCGCCCGACGCGTCGTCCGCGGCGGGGTAAGCGGCCGGATCGAGGTCGGCCCGGTACAGATGCTCGGCGCCGCCGGCGGCGCCCGCGTCATCGAGCACCAGCGCGGGCAACGCATCCGCCGGCGCATCGAAGTAGCTCGCCAGCCGCACCACCGTCCCGTCGTTGAACTTGATGATCAGATCGTGACCGTCACGCTGCATCGACGCGATGTCCCCCTGCGCGGCGAACAGCCGGATCTCCGCGTCGCCGTGGATCGGGATCGTGGCGTTCCGCGCGTTTTGCGCCACCGTGTGTTTCCCGACCGTGCCCGCATGCGCCTTTACATCGATCCGCTTGTCCATTTTTTGGCTCCCCGCCGTGAGTTATGGATGTATACAAGGCCGGCGCGAATCCGCACCGGCTTGTCGTGTGCCGTGAAAATCATCAATCGGTACTTCGTTGTCTTGCCGTCGGGCGGCTACCGCAACCGCGCCTTCATGAGGGGGCGGGTCAGGTAACTGGCTATCGACCGGCGTCCCGTCTCGATATCCACCTCGGCCACCATGCCGGCGCGGATCGGCAACGTCACGCCGTGGCGTTGCAGGGACGAGCGGTCGGCCGTCACCATGACCCGGTAGTACTCCTGCGGACCGTGCGGCGTATCTTCCTTCACGGTGTCCTCGGAGATCTGCGTGACCTTGCCGCGCAGGTCGCCATAGACCGCGTAGTCGTACGCGGAGATCTTCACGCTCGCCGCCATGTCGGGCGCGATAAAGGCGACGTCCTTCGGCTCGACCAGCGTTTCGACCACGAGCGGACCGTGCGTCGGCGTGATTTCCATGATCGTCTCGCCCGGCTGCACGACGCCGCCGACCGAATTGATCTTCACGTTGTTGACGAGTCCCGCGATGTGCGCGGTCACCAGCGTGCGGTTCAACTGGTCCTTCTTCTGCAACATGCCCTGCTGCAGTTCGGCGAGCTTCGCCTTCTTGTCGACCATGTTGCTGTACGCATCCTGCACGTACTGGTTGCGCAATTCGCCGATGCGGCCGTGCAGCTGCGCGGACTGCTGCTGCAGTTGCAGGAGCTGCGAGCGCGGCGCGGACTGCTTGTCGACCAGCGGCTGCACCATCGCGATCTGCTGTCGAAGAATGCCGTCCTCCTCCTGCAGCGCGCCGATCGACTTGTTCAGCCGCGCGCGCCGCGCGTTGAACAGATTCGTTTCGGACTGTCGAACCTTCTCGTCTTGCTGACGGTTGAAGGTGGGTGCGGACTTTTCGTTGACCTCGGCTTCGAGACGGCTCACCTCGGCGGACAGTGTCTCGATCTGCGACTGCGTTTCGTTGTACGCGGACTGGAAGCGCGTGCTGTCGATGCGCGCGAGCGGCTGGCCCTCGTGCACGACGTCGCCTTCGTGCACGAGCAGTTCGGTCAGGATGCCGCCTTCGAGACTCTGCACGGACTGCAGGCGCGACGACGGCGTCACGCGCCCCTTGCCGCGCGTCGTCTCGTTGACCTGCGCCCAGGTGGACCAGCCGATCAGCAAAACCAGCATGGCCGCGATGGTCCACACGGTGCGGCTGACCCGCGCGCGCTGCAGGCGACCGCCGTCGGCGACGTCGAGAAGCAGGGGATGACTGCTCATGATGCGTTTTCCGAGACGATTTTGATGTCGGGAGCGCCGGGCGTGGCGCCGGGCGTGGGTTTTAAGCGTTCCGCCCGTTGCGCGCCGGCGAGTTCGACGAGCTTGCCGACTTCGCCGTCGTGCACCACCTTGCCGTCGCGCAGCACGACCGCGCGCTGCGTGAGCGTGAGCAGTTCGCGTTTGTGCGTGGCGATGATCGCGGTGCGCCCCCGCAGCCAGGTTTTCATGAAATGGACGACGTGCGCCTCGCTCGCCTGGTCGAACGCCGACGTCGGCTCGTCGAGGATCACGATCCGGGGGTCCTGCAGGATCACGCGCGCGAGGCCGATCGCCTGCTTCTGGCCGCCGGAGACGTTGCCGATCGACAGGATGTCCCGATCGAGCCCGCGCACGTGCTTGCGCACGAACGCGCCGAGGCCGACCGCGTCGAGCGCGGCGAACAGTTCCGCATCGGTCCACAGCGCATGACCCAGCGTCAGGTTCTCGCGCAGCGTGCCCTGGAACAGCGCGACGGACTGCGGCAGATACGCGATCTGCCGCCGGCGGTCGAGCGGATCGATCTGCGACAGCGCGAGATCGTCGAGCAGCACGTTGCCCTGCTGCGCGTCGGTGAGACCGGCCAGCAGCCGCATCAGCGTCGATTTGCCGGCGCCGTTGCCGCCGAGCAGCGCGACGTGTTCGCCGGCCTGTATCGCAAGACGCGCGATCTGCAGCGCCGGCGCGCTGTCGGCGTCATGCGCGTACTGGACGTTGTCGAGCCGGTACGCGCCGCGCACCTGCTCGGCGCGCACGAAATGCCGGTCGGCGGGACGCTCCACCGGCAGCGCGATGATGCGGTCGAGCCCTTCCATCGCCGCCTTCACGAATTGCCAGCGCGCGAGCAGGCCCGCGACCTGGCTCATCGGCATCAGCACGCGGCTCGACAACAGCGTGCAGGCGACCATGCTGCCGGTGGTCATCTCCCCCGCGGTGATCAGGTAGACGCCGGTGATGACGACCGCCATGTAGCACAGTTGCTGCGTGCTGCTGCCCAGCAGCTGCAGCAGGCCCGTGATGTCGCGCGTCTTCGTGCCCGACACGGCCATGATCGCGGTGAGACTGGCGTGCGCGCGTTGCAGCCGCGCTTCCGAGCGGGTCGCCTTCACGTTCTCCAGGTTGTCGACCGCTTCGAGCAACAGGCCGTTGAGCGCGGCGCTTTCCTTCGCGTTGCGGCGCGACAGCGTGGCGAGCTTGCCCTGCATCAGCAGGCCGGGCAGCACGATCAGGACCGCCGCCGCCAGCACGACCGCCGCCGCCCAGCCGCCGATGAACGCGACCAATGCGAGCAGCACGAACATGAACGGCAGGTCGCAGAGGGTGGCCAGCGTGCCGGAGGTGAAGAAGTCGCGCACGCTCGCGAAATCGCGCACCTGGTTCGCGAACACGCCGATCGACGTCGGCCGGCACGCAAGCCGCATGTGCACCACCCGCTCGAAAAGTTGCGCGGACAACTGGATGTCCAGCGCGCGGCCCGCGTGATCGATCAGCCGGGCGCGCATGATCCGCAGCACCCACTCCAGCACGATCGCCGTCCCGACGCCGCCGGCGAGTACCCACAACGTGTCGTACGCGGCGTTCGGCAGCACGCGGTCGTACACCTGCATCGAGAACAGCGAGGTGCCGACGGCCAGCAGATTCGCCAGCAGCGACGCGAGCAGCACGTCGCGATACACGGGCC
>JBPBQT010000487.1:0-4259 GCA_050955065.1 Janthinobacterium lividum
GCAGATACAGGACCGTGCGCGACAGCGTGGGGATCAGGTCCGGCGAGGCGGGCTCGATCCATTCCGCGGCGACCGTCGCGGCATGCCCCTCGGACGCCGCGCGCGCCGGTACCGGGCGAATCCGCCAGTCGCGCGGCGCGCGACGCGGCGCCCAGAGCTTGTCGGCCAGCGCCCGCGCCTCGGCGACGTCGATCTCGCCCTGCCCCTTGCCTTTCATGCGCCTGCGCAGGAACCACGACAATGCGACATTCTGCCAGCTCATCGGCGCACCTTTTCGAAGGGATGGGAGGGAACAAGCGTCGAGGATAGGTCAACTATTCTCCGGAACGCAATAATCCATTGTTCCAATGCGACCTGTCTTCACGGAGAACGTCGACTAGAATGGGTCCTGCGAGAAGTTGACCTTTGGCACGATCGGGGTCTCCATTCATTTGCGCGGCCCCGAGCCGCGCTTTTTTTTGGCTGTCGGAAACGATGGGGACGGTCCGGCGGGATGGGCCCGCCCTCGGGCATAACCGACCCGCAGCGTTTTTCCCACGACGACTCCTTCCCTTGCATCATCGGCATTGCCGAACTCGCCCATCACGAGTGCGTCATCGCCATGGACCGCCAGCGCCTTGCTCGATTCAGCCCAGCCTTCCCGAGTGTGTTTCATGGCCTCACCGTATCGATTCTTGTCCCTGCAAAACGCCGATACTATACATTCGCCGAACGCAAAAAAGCCGGCATCGATCATGGACCGATGCCGGCTTTTCACCGCTGGATGACACAAGGGACGGGCGCCACCGCAATTGCCCCGGCAACCTCCCGTCACCACAGCATGCGATCAGCGCTTGCCGCTGGCCGCCGCCGCTTCCGCGACCACCTGGCACAGCGCGAGGTGCTGACGCAAGGCGAGACGACATTGCTGACGAAGCGTCGCGAGACCGCGGGCGACGGCGCCGTCCTCGTGCGAGAAGAATTTGGCGAGAGTGGTCATGACAGGCTCGTGGGAATTGGCCAGGGATCGTCCCTAGGGGTTATCCCTAATCTAAGCCGTCATGCGACAAATGACAAGCTTTCACCTGCGCACGTCCTGCCCGACGTTGGTCGGGCGCGACAATTCCCGCCTCAGGCCGCGCGTTCGCCCAGCACCTGCGCGAACGCCGCGCCGACATGGTCGACGTTCGCTTCGTTCAGGCCGGCGACGCACATGCGTCCCGAGCGGATCAGATACACGCCGAATTCCTCGCGCAAGCGGTCCACTTCCACGCCCGTCAGGCCCGTGTAGCTGAACATGCCGTGCTGGGTCAGGAAATACGAGAAGTCCCGGTCCGGCAGGCGCACCGACAGGACGTCGTGCAGGCGCTGGCGCATCGCGCGGATGCGTTCGCGCATCGGCGCGACTTCCTCGTGCCAGGAGGCCGTCAGCGCCGCGTCGTCGAGGATGGTGGCCACAAGCTCGCCGCCATGCCGCGGCGGGCTGGAATAGATGCCGCGGATCGTCGCCTTCATCTGGCCCAGCACCGCGTCGGCGGCCGCGGCCGTCTCGCACACCACCGACAGACTGCCGACGCGCTCGCCGTACAGCGAGAGATTCTTCGAGAACGACGAGGCCACCACCAGCGGCAATCCCGCGTCGACCATCGCGCGCACCGGCCAGGCATCCTCCTCCAGTCCGACGTCGAAGCCCTGGTAGGCGATGTCGGCGAAGACAATCACGTTGCGTGCGGCCAGCACCGCGATGATCTGCGCCCACTGCTCTCGGGTCGGATCGACGCCGGTGGGGTTGTGGCAGCACGGGTGCAGCAGCACGATGCTTTTCTCCGGCAGCGCGGCGAAGGTCGCGAGCATCGCGTCGAAGCGCAGGCCGCCGGTCGCGGCGTCGTAGTACGGGTAGGCGTTGACCTGGAAGCCGGTGCCGCGGAACAGCGCGACGTGGTTGTCCCAGGTGGGGTCGCTGACCCACATCGCGCTGTCGGGGAAATACCGGCGCAGGAAGTCCGCCCCGACCTTCAACGCGCCCGAGCCGCCGATCGACTGGATCGTCGCGACCCGTCCCGCCGCCACCGCCGCGCTGTGCGCGCCGAACACCACGCGCTGCACGCCGGCGCGATAGGCGGCCAGCCCTTCCATCGGCAGATAGGTCTGCGGCGCCGGGTTCGCGTCGACGCGACGCTGCGCCTCGAGCACGCTGTCCAGCCGGGGAATGCGGCCCTCGGCGTCGTAGTACAGCCCGATCGACAGATTGACCTTGTCGGGCCGGGCATCGTGTTGGAAGGTCTCCATCATGGAGAGGATCGGATCGCCCGCGTAGGCATCGACGTGCTGGAACATGCGACAGGACTCGTAAGGAAGCGGAAAAAGCGGTGCCGGCGCGTGGCGCGGCGGACCGCGTGCGGTGCGCCAGGTACCGGCCAAGGCGTCAGTCTAGCGGCTTTTGCCGCTGCCAGGGGCACGGCGGCGGCGCGCGCGGGACGCGGCGCCCGGCGCCGCATGCCGGTGATCGGTCGATGGCTTGCCCAGGGCTCGGCCGGGGCTGGGACAGGGCTGGGCCGGCGAGTGAACGGTGAGTGAACGGTGAGTGAACGGCGAATGAGCGGCAGGTGAGCGGCAAGTGAGCGCTGTACGGCCGGAAATCGATTGCACTAACAACAAGCCGCGATCTAGCGCAGAATGACGCGCGGACGACGCCGGCGCCCCTGTCTTCGGCAGCAGGCGGGACCCTGCGGCGCGCGTCGGTACCGCTCCTCGACCCTCCATCGGAACGTTCCACCATGAACCACTCTCTCGCGGCGGCAGGATGGCTGCCGCACGACACGCAGCTCATCGTCGCGGGCGCGCTGGCGCTGGCGACCATCATCGCGCTGATCGCCGCGCTGAAGATCGCGCCCTATCTCGCGATCCTGGTCGGCACGTTCGTCGCCGGCGCGGCGGCCGGCCTGCCGCTGGAGAAGGTCTCGACGGCGTTCAGCCGCGGCGCCGGCGCGCTGCTGGGCGACGTCGGCATCATCATCGCGCTCGGGGCGATGCTCGGCGCGCTGATGGCCGAGTCCGGCGCGGCCGAGCGGCTGGTGGACGCGATGCTCAGGCATTCGAGCAAGCGCATGCTGCCGTGGATGATGGCGCTGGTGGCGATCGTCATCGGGCTGCCGCTGTTCTTCGAGGTCGGCCTGGTGATGATGGTGCCGATCATCTTCGTGATGGCGCGCCGCTCGGGCCAGCCGGTGCTGCGCATCGCGATTCCCGCGCTCGCCGGCATGACGACGCTGCATGCGCTGCTGCCGCCCCATCCGGGCCCGTTGATCGCCGTGAGCGCGCTGCACGCGGACCTGGGCCTGACGCTCGCGCTGGGCTTCGTCGCGGCGATTCCGGCGGTGATCCTCGCCGGGCCGCTGTACGGCATGTGGCTCGCGCCGCGTCTGGCGAATCGTCCCCGCGGCGCCATCGTCGAATCGATCGGCGAGTCGCTCAGCACCGAAGGGCCGCCGGCGCAGGGCGACGCCGCGGCGGCCGGGAACACGGACACGCCCGGCGCGGCCGAACAGCGCGCCTGGCGGCAGCCGAGTTTCGCCGCCGCGCTGACGACGATCCTGATGCCGGTGATCCTGATGCTCGGCCGCACGGTGGCCCGGCTGGCGCTGCCCGGCGGCTCGATGCCGGCGGAGGTGCTGGATTTCCTCGGCGAGCCGCTCATCGCGCTGACGCTGACCGTGCTGCTCGCGATCGTGCTGTTCGGCTGGTCGACCGGGCGCAGCCGCGTGGAGGTGGGCAGGATCCTGCGCCGCAGCGCGCCGCCGATCGCGATCCTGCTGCTCACCATCGGCGCCGGCGGCGGCCTCAAGCAGACGCTGGTGCTGGCCGGCATCAGCGACACGGTGGGCAAGATCGCCACCGGCTCGCACCTGCCGCTGCTGCTGCTCGCGTATCTGATCGCGGTCGCGCTGCGTCAGGCGACCGGCTCGGCGACCGTCGCCACGACGACGACCGCCGGCATCGTCGCGCCGCTCGCCACGCAACTTGCACCGGCCCATGCGTCGCTGATCGCGCTGTCGATCGGCGCGGGCTCGGTGTTCTTCTGCCACGTCAACGACGCCGGCTTCTGGATGGTGCGCGAGTACTTCGGCCTCGAACTGAAGGAGACGATCTGGGTATGGTCGATCCTGCAGACGATCGTCTCGGTGGTCGGGCTCGGGATGGTGATGCTGATGTGGCAGTTCGTGGGCTAGCGATCCCTGACGCTTGACAGGATCCTTCGTTAACGATATATCTTTAAAAAC
>JBPBQT010000488.1:0-4223 GCA_050955065.1 Janthinobacterium lividum
TGGACCTACCGCAGCCCGCTGCGGCTGGAACGGCGCGCGGTCAAGGCCGCATGCGTGCGCTTTTCCGCGAGGATCCTCCGCGCCAAGGGCATGATCCGTTTTCCCGGCGACGTCGACGCCGAGATCCATGTCGTGGGCAACCGCTGGAAGGTGGCCCCGTACCAGGGGCCCGCGCTGCGGGAAACCCTGCTGGTATTCATCGGCTTGCTCGACATCCACGAGCAGCAGGCACTCGCGTGCCTTCTCGATGCGGCAGCGCTGCCATGAAAGGGGCGTGGCGTTCCGAAGCGTCGGACACGGCGTCACGCTAGCAACGGCGTGCGGGCATGCGGCCACGAATTGTAGTAACATAACTACAAAATTACGGGAGCGTGCCATGAGCGTGCTGACCATGACCAGTCGAGAATTCAATCAGTCTGCGAGCGAGGCCAAGAAAACGGCGCTCAAAGGCCCGGTTTTCATCACTGACCGCGGCAGGCCGTCCCACGTGCTGTTGAACATCGATGACTACCGGAAACTGGCAGGTGGGACGATGACCCTCGCCGAGGCCCTGGCCCAATCCGACGAATGCAACGCATGCGACATCGCATTCGAAGCGCCCCGGGTCGGCGGACTCTTTCGAGAAGCGGACCTTTCCTGATGTTTCTGCTCGATACGAATGTGATATCCGAACTGCGCGTTCCCAAACGCGCGGATGCGAACGTGCTTGCGTGGGCGGTGTCGCAGCCCCTTGCCGCGCAATTCATTTCGGCACTCACGGTTCTCGAACTCGAAATGGGCGTGTCGCAGAAGGAACGCAAGGACGCAGCGCAGGGCGCAGTGCTGCGTTCCTGGCTCGACGACAAGGTCTTGCCGATGTTCGCCGATCGCATATTGGGATTCGATCGGGCGGCGGCGATCCAATGCGCCAGACTGCACGTCCCCGACCCGCGCGCCGAGCGCGACGCGCTGATCGCGGCTACCGCGATCGTTCACGGGATGACGGTGGTGACGCGCAACACGGCCGACTTCAAGTCGACCGGCGTGCCGCTTTTCAATCCCTGGCTTGACATGCGGTAATCCGAGCCGTTGTCCCCCTCGCGCGACCGGCCTCTTCGCAGCGCGCGAACCGGCATCGCTTCGCAGGACTTACCTCAGCCCGCCATCCCCCGCAATGTCTCCATCAGCGTCAACGCGTTGGGAACCGCCTCGCCACGCGCGGTATTGTCGAAAACACACCAGACCCCGGCGTTGGCGTTGCGCGCGTCGACGATCCGCGCGCCCACCGCGTCGAGGAACGGCGCGCCGTATGCCGAGTAATAGAGCCTGGGCGAGCCATGCAGGCGGATGTACAGCGTGCCCGGGTCCCCCGCCGGTTCGACGCCGGCGACCGGCGCCGGATCCGCGCGCACGCAGCCGATTCCGGCGTGTCGCAGCGTTTGCGCGCCCGCTTCGGTGAACCACGTCGCATGGCGCGGCTCGCAGACGACAGGCACCTCCGTGAGGCCGCGCAGCAGCGCGAAGAAATTCCGTGCGGTGGTCTCGTCCAGCGCCAGACCGGGCGGCAACTGCAGCAGCAGGCAACCCAGTTTTTCGCCCAGTGCCGTGACTTCCCGCATGAACTCGCCAAGGGCCGCCTCCGCGTCGCGCAGCCTGAGCTCGTGCGAGATCCGCTTCGGCATCTTGACCGAGAAGCGGAATGCGTCGGGCACGCTCGCCGCCCATCGGGCGTACGTCTTCGGCTGGTGCGGACGATAGAACGACGAGTTGATCTCGACCGCGGAAAAGACCTGCGCGTAGCGCTCGAGATGCGTGCCCTGCGCGGGAAAGTGCGCCGCGACCTCGGCCGACAGGCTCCATCCCGCACAGCCGATACGTATCGGCGATGCAGGAGGGGCGGTCTCGCGATGCGTCGAATCGATCATGGCAACGTCCCGACGAACTGCCGCAGCTGACCCGCATAGAACACCGCGTTGAACGTGGTGTTGTGCCCGAACGTTTCCCCGCTGCCCGGAACCACCAGCAGTTGCGCATGCGGCAAGCGCTGAACGACGGCTTGCACGGTTCCCGTGCTCAACGGGTTGCGCTCGTCGTCGCCGGAGAAGATCGCGAGCACCGGCACCGTGATGTTCCGCAGGTTCGGCATCGCGTCGTAGTCCGCGGATGCGGCGAACTGATAGAGATAGTCGTTCGCGTCCGCCGCGACGGGCACGGCGAGGCGATCCTCGACCATCTTTTCGGATTGGGCATGCGTTCCCGCGTTTTTCAGATAGGCCAGGGTGCCGCCGTTGGTCGCGAAGTTGAACATGAGGCCCGCCAGCTGCAGCGACGGCGGCTGTGTCGTGTAGTTGCCGTGGTCCCATGCGGGGTCCTGCTCGATCGATTCGATCAGCATGCGACGCAGCGCCCAGTTGCGCGCGGCCATCTGCATGGGCTGCGCGGCCATGGGGACGAACCCGTCGGTGAAACCTGGATAGCGGCCGGCGAACAGCCAGGTCTGCATGCCGCCCATCGAATGGCCGATGACGAGGCGCAGGTGGCGGATACCCAGTCCCTCGGTCAACAGGCGATATTCGGCCAGCACCATGTCGTTGTAATCGTATTTCGGAAACGCCGCGCGCAGTCCGTCCGAGGGTTTCGCGGATTGCCCGGCGCCGATGCCGTCGGGAATGACGATGAAGTACTTGTTCGCGTCGAGCGGCTGCCCGGGCCCGAACAATTCGCCGGCGAAATTTTTCGCCAGCATCGATTGCGCGGTCTGGTTGGTGCCGTGCAGGACGAGGATCGCGGGCTTGGCCGGGTCACCGAGGGTGAGGTAATGCAGACGCATCGCCTTGAGCGTTTCACCATCGTGGAACGTGAACGACGGGGCGATCCAGTCGCCCTGCACCGCGGGGGCGGGCGCGGCGGCCGCGGAGGTGTCGAACGCGGCACAGGCCATCGCGGCCGACGTGATGAACACGCCGGCGGCGCGGCGCAACGGGAAAGGGAGGTTCACGGTTCGACTTTTTTACCTGGACGGAATTGTCCCGGCATCACCTGCACGTTATCACGCCCGTCCCGTTATTTCGGTGCGAGCGGTTCGATGTCGCCCACGATGAAAAGGTAGGACAGCGCGCCCACGATGCACAGTCCCCCGGCGACCAGAAGCGGCACCACGAAGGACCCTTTCGTGATCGTCAGCATGACGCCGGTGAACGTGGTGACGAAGATGCCGGCCAGATTGCCGGCGAAATTCTGGATGCCGCCGAGGGAGGCCACGTGCGCCGGTGTCGGCGCCACCTCGCCGACGAGCGTCCACACGTTGGCGCCGGCGAACGAAAGGCTCGCATAGGCGAGCGCGAAAAAACCGAGACAGGCCCACGTGCTTTCGGCCAGCGCGGAGAACGCGATCGACGAGGAGAGCAGCATGCCCGCGACCAGGCACGTCTTGCGCGCCGCCGTGGCGCTCCAGCCGCGCCGGAACAGGCTGTCCGAGACATAGCCACCAAGCCAGCCGCCGGGAATCGCCAGCAGCGCCGGCAGCATGCCGAGCGTGCCGAGCGAGGCGAGCGAAAAGCCGCGCGTCTGCAACAGATAGCTCGGAAACCACGTGATGAAGAAGTAGATCGCGAAATTCAGGCAGAACAGGCCGATCATCATGCCCCACACGGTGCGATACCGAAACAGATCGAGCCAGGAGATGGTGCCAGCGGTGCCGGCGACGTCGCGCGTGGCGGCCGGACTGCGTTGCGCCAGCAACGCGTCGACCGCGGCCGGGGCGATGGCGCGATACCGTTCCGGATCGCGGTAGATGAACCACCAGGCGAGCGCCCACACAAGGCCGATCCCGCCCGTGACGACGAACGAGCCGCGCCAGCCGACCAGCGCGATCAGCCACGCGACCAGCGGCAATGACAGCGCCGACCCCACCCGCGAGCCGCTGTCGAAGATGCTGCTCGCCAGACCCCGCTCGCTGCGCGGAAACCAGTTGAACGCCACCTTGGCGAACGACGGAATCGCGGCCGACTCGCCCACGCCGAGCATCAGCCGCGCGCCGACCAGATAGCCGAGGCCGCGCGCCGCGCCGGTGGCGATCGTGAAGACGGACCACCAGCCCACCGCGAGCGCCAGGCTCGCGCGCACGCCCACCTTGTCGATGAACCAGCCGGCCGGCAGTTGCAGGAACGCATACGTCCAGAAGAAGGCGCTCAGCACCAGGCCCATGCCGACCGCGTTCAAACCAAGATCCGCCCGTATGCTCG
>JBPBQT010000489.1:0-3943 GCA_050955065.1 Janthinobacterium lividum
TTCGGAACGCTTGTCGTTACAAGAAGCATCGGCAGATCCTCAATTTTCCTTGATAATCGAGTGGATCGAGCGATTTCTATGCGCACCTCACCCGGATCTCGGGCGAACGGGCGATGTCTGTCCGTTTACCCGGGTTGCCGTTGCGAAGGATGCGATCGAGTTCTTCAGAAACACATCCGAAAATGTTGCGGATCTCGAAAAAGACATCAAACTGCATCTCCTCGACTTCAATGCGGGCGATAAATCAAACATCTATCGTTCCCGCATCATCATGCCTGCCTGCCTGGAAGACGCGGACCGCGCGGTGGAACTCGTGCAGCGTGAACTGAAGCCCCTGTTCGTCGAGCATCATCTGATGCTCGGACAATTTTTCAAGGATTGCAATGAATCGGGACTCTGGAACAAGGATTTCCGTCCTCTCCAGACACCGGTGCCGATGCTCGCGATTCGCAGCATGGTTCCCACGGACGTCGCTTTCCTGCACTACGACCCTGATTTCCTGACGTCGTATCTGGACAAGTTCGGCACCCGTGGCATCACGGCGCTGCGGCAGCTGGAGAAGGCGATAGAGGCCGTCAAGTGAACGTGGCGCGCATCGACGTCTTCGGTGAAGATATTTTCAGAAACAGCATCTACATCGAGAAGCTCGATCTCGCTTTTTCGCAATTCGTCGTGCGCTCGCCGTCCAATTCGCTGATGGCGATCTCCGCCGGCATGCGTTCCGACTTCGGGCAGCTGAAAAACAATCTACAGACCGTGGGCGTGGATGTCGCCGCGATCGCCGCGCTGATCGTCCCGCACTTCGAAGCGGACGAGATGGCCGCGCTTCCCGATTTTCTGTCCCACAACCCTGCGCTCGTGGCGCATGCCCATCCGATATGCGCGCATGCGCTCTCGGACATTTTCCCGATCAAAACCCGAATATTGAAGGACGAAGTCCCGGTCACCATCAACGGCGAGGTGATCGTGCCGATACACGTCAAGCACGTTCATCAATGGGATTCGCTGGTGGTGTATCTGCCCAGGCTGAAAGCGCTGTTTTCGTCGGACATCTTCATGAGCTTCGGACCGGTGGAAAACGACGACGTGACCGTCGATGCAATGGCCCGGTCGATTGAAAAATCCGGTTATATCCCATCGCTTGATCATCTGGCCCGCGCGCTGGATAAAATCAGGAAATATGACGTGGAATGCGTGTTTCCGATGCACGGGGCGGCGCTCCACGCGGCGATACCCGGCACGATCGACGGCTTGACGAGCTATTGCCGGGCAAGGGCGTAAGCCAGGACGGTCGATGCGCCCGTTGTCGGGCGGCAAGACGTCCCGCCGCAAAGTCAATGCACCGGGAACCGTTGCATCCCGCCTCGGCTGCAGCGGCGGCCTGCCGCGCCGCGAGGCGGCCCCGCGTACCCGCCGAGCGCCGGCACGGTGTCCGGATGAGGTGCCCCGCGCCCTGTCCGCGCCAGCAGCCGCAAGCCGTCCCCACGCAGGGCGTTCTAGCGGCGTCCTAGCTTCGCGAAACGCGCGATCACGCGCTCGCGCTTGAGCCGGGATAGCCTGTCGATCCAGAAAATTCCATTCAGCTGGTCGATTTCGTGTTGATGGCAGACGGCACGCAGGCCCTCTGCCTCCTCCCTATGCTCCTGGCCGTCGAGGTCGTTGTAGCACACCCGGACCGCCGCGGCGCGTGCAACGCGTTCGAGCACGCCGGGCATCGAGACGCTGCCTTCATCGTGCTGGATCGTCTCGTTCGATGACCAGACGATTTTCGGATTCACATAGATTTGCGATGCCGGTGTCTCTGGCAGTTCGAGCACGACGATACGCTGCGCCACGCCGATATGCGGGCCCGTGATGCCGATGCCGTGCGCCGCGTGCATCGTGTCGAGAAGATCCGCCGCCAGCCCGGCCAGTGCCGCGTCAAACGCGGTGACGATGGCGGCCGGGGCCCGCAGGCGGGAATCCGGATAAACGACGAGGGAGCGAGTGGTCACATCGGACTCCGGCAAAGAGTGGGGCAATGGGTGGTAAGAGACGGACCGCGTGCAGCGGCGGACGCATTATAGCGGTGCACCTCGCGTGTTGCGTTCGCCGCATCAAGGTAAACCCCTCTCGGGAAAACGAGGGTTAAATTATACCGATGCGCGCCGATATACTGGAAACAATTACCTGACACCATAACGGTAGCCCATCATGAGCTTGTCTGTTCTGATTGCCGATCACTCCGCCTCCGCCCGTGAAAGCCTGATTTCCGCGATGCCGGATCATTGGGATGTCACCCTGTCCGAGGCATGCACCGGGAACGAAGCCCTGGCCGCCTGCAGCCAGGGGCAGGCGTCCGTGCTGTTTCTCGATTTGATGCTGCCCGGGATGACGGGCCTGGAGTTGATGGAAGCGCTGCAACGCGTCAATGCCGCGACGACGGTCATCATCGTCTCGGACGAAGCGCCGGTCGGCCTGCGCGGGCAGATCCGCGCGAGCGGCGCCGTGGCGTTTGTCGAGAAGCCGGTGCGGCGGGAAGCGCTGGAATCGGTGCTGACCGCCTGCGGGCTGTACGTCGGCTCGGATGAAAACGAGGATGCGTTCGCGTTCGCGTGAGCGGCGGGGTGCGCGGTTACTGCATTCCAGGTTACACAAAGGATCTACACTGGCTTTTCCGATAACCATCGAGACGGCCAATGTTGAAGATACTGGGAAGGGACACGTCGATCAATGTCCGCAAGGTGCAATGGACCTGCGCCGAACTCGGACTGGATTTCGCGCATGAGAACTGGGGCGTCGGCGGATTGACGCTCGACAGCCCGGCCTTTCTTGCCTTGAATCCCAACGGCCTGGTGCCGGTCCTGCAGGATGACGATTTCGTCCTCTGGGAGTCGAACACGATCATTCGCTATCTGGCGGCGCAGCATGGCTCCGGGGAGCTCTATCCGTCGTCCCCGCGCGCCCGCGCCAAGGTCGACCAATGGCTCGATTGGCAGGCGAGCGATCTGAACCGGTCGTGGTCCTACGCTTTCATGGCGCTCGTGAGAAAATCTCCCGCGCACGCCGAGCATGGCGCCATCGCCCGGTCCCTGGCGGACTGGGAGAAGCACATGCGCATCATCGAACGGCAACTTGAAAGCAGCGGGGCGTTCATCGCCGGGAGCGCGTTTTCGCTGGCGGATATTCCGATCGCGCTGTCGGTCAACCGGTGGTTGTGCACCCCTCACGATCAGGTGGCGATGCCCGCGTTGAACGCCTACTTCGACCGGCTTGGCGAACGTCCGGGATTCGTCACCTATTGCGCGAACGGCACGCCCTGAAGGAAACGGGTCGCCGGCCGGCCGCAGCAGAGAATCTCAAAAAACCGCAATGCGAAACGGTCTCGATCCCGGATTTCCGGGATTCAGGTCGGCCGATCTGCATCCGTAATAGAAAAAAACGTTTCGTAATCAAATCTCACGCGCTGTAACGGCGCATTACGGAAACTGGCATGGACGTTGCGATTTAAGTCTGCCCGATCTCGATATCGCGGGCTTAAAAATCAATGACCTCTCTCGGAGGAGACATGCTTGCTACCGTCATGCGCGGCGTTCGTCGCGCGAATCGTTTCATGGGGCGCGGCGCGTTCGCCAGTGGCGCCGCCGCGTTGCTGCTTGCCGGCTGCGGCAGCGGCTCTCACGGCGGAGATACGTATGACGTCGCCGTCACCACGCTGTCGTCGCCGCCGCAGTATGTATCGGGCGGCAGTGCGCTGATCCAGATAGCGACCAACGCACCCGCGAGCAAATCGGTCATCGTCAAGATCAACGGCACGGACGTGTCGTCCATGTTCACGGCAACCGGAAGCACGGGGGTCATGCAGGGCGTGGCCACCGGCATGGTGACCGGCAGCAACACCATCACCGCGAAAATCGGCAGCACGACCTCTTCGCTCCAGGTCACCAACTATCCGATCACCGGA
>JBPBQT010000490.1:0-3253 GCA_050955065.1 Janthinobacterium lividum
GAGAAATCCTGCGCGGTCTCGAGCTGGAAGCTCGACAGCTCCAGCACCCAGACTTGCGGCAGCGCGTTCGCGTCGATCGCCGTCATCAGCCGGTCGAGCATCGACGGGCTGATGTTGCCCGCCACCGCGACGCTGCGCCCGGCGCGCGCGACCAGCTGGCCGGTCAACGCGGTTGTCGTCGTCTTGCCGTTCGTGCCGGTGATCGCGATCACCTGCGCGGCAGGCGCGTCATCGACCCGCGCGGCTTCCCGCGCGCGCAGCGCATGGCTGAAGAACGCCAGCTCGCCCCAGACCGGGATGCGCCTGTCGCGCGCCGCGTCGAGCAGCGGCGCGAGCGCCGGATCGAGCGGCGAGAGGCCCGGGCTGATCGCCACCAGATCGATCGCGTCGTCGAGCAGCGCCGGCGGGAAAGGAACATGCGGCACATCCGGAACGCCGGGGGCGCTCGACCCGCCCGGAACATCCGACACATCCGACACACTTGTCCGGCCGCCGACGAACGCGTGCGGCCCGCCCGCGAGCGCGAGCGCGGTCGCGAGATTCGGCGGCGCCTGCCGCGAATCGGCCAGGCGCAGCGTGCAACCGTGCAGCGCGCACCAGCGCGCCATCGCCAGCCCGGACTCGCCCAGGCCCAGCACCAGCACCCGCGGCCGGTCCAGTCCACCAAACAGCACGGAACGATCGAATGCCATATCAGCGCAGCTTCAGGGTGGAAAGACCGACGAGCACCAGCGTCAGCGTGATGATCCAGAACCGCACGACGACCTGCGTCTCCTTCCATCCCGTCAGTTCGAAATGATGATGCAGCGGCGCCATCTTGAAAATGCGCCGCCCCTCGCCGAAATACCGCTTCGAGACCTTGAACCAGACGACCTGCAGCACGACCGACACGGTCTCCGCGACGAACACGCCGCCCATGATGAACAGCACGATTTCCTGGCGCACGATGACGGCGATCGTACCCAGCGCGCCCCCCAGCGCCAGCGCGCCGACGTCGCCCATGAAGACCTGCGCCGGATGCGTGTTGAACCACAGAAAGGCCAGTCCCGCGCCCGACATCGCCGAGCAGAAGATCAGCAGTTCGCCGGCGCCCGGAATGTGCGGGAACAGCAGGTAGCGCGAATACACCGCGCTCCCCATCACGTAGGCGAACACGCCCAGCGCGCTGCCCACCAGCACCACCGGCATGATCACGAGGCCGTCGAGGCCGTCGGTCAGGTTCACCGCGTTGCTCGACCCCACGATCACCAGATAGGTCAGCGCCATGAAGCCGAACAGCCCCAGCGGATAGGTCATCGACTTCAGGAACGGCAGCAGCAGGTTCGCGCTTTCCGGCAGATTGGTCGGCAGGCCGTTGCGGCACCAGTTCAGGATCACCTCGAACACGGGCGCATTGCCCGGTTGCGAGATGCTGATCGCCAGGTAGACCGCCGCCACCAGCCCGATCAGCGATTGCCAGAAATACTTCTCGCGCGACGACATCCCGCGCGGGTCCTTGTGCACCACCTTGCGGTAGTCGTCGACCCAGCCCACCAGGCCGAAGCCGAAGGTCACCAGCATCACGATCCAGATGAACCGGTTGCTCAGATCCGCCCACAGCAGCGTCGACACCGCGATGGCGAGCAGGATCAGCACGCCCCCCATCGTGGGCGTGCCGGTCTTCACCAGATGCGTCTGCGGCCCGTCCTTGCGCACGGCTTGTCCCATCTTCAACGCGGTCAGCTTGCGGATCACCGCCGGCCCGGAAACCAGCCCGATGAGCAGTGCCGTGATGGTCGCCATCACGGCGCGAAACGTCAGGTAATTGATAACGCGCAAAAAGCTTGCTTCGTTCTGCAGCCATTGCGCCAACAACAAAAGCATCGAGAAACTTCCTTATCTATCAGTGGGGCGTCGTCGCGACGTTGAGCAGCGCATCCACGACGCGTTCCATCGCCATGAACCGGGAACCTTTGACCAACAATGTGGCGTCCGCGCCCAGACCCGAGGTCCGCAACGCATCCACCAATTCCGACGCGTCCGCGAAGTGCCGGGCGTGGGTGCCGAAAGCCTGGCAGGCGCCGCGCGACGCATCGCCCAGCGCGTAGAAACCATCGATGCCCGACGCATACGCGTAGGCGCCGATCTCGCGATGCGCGGCGGCCTCCTGGTCGCCCACCTCGCCCATGTCGCCGACGATCAGCACGCGCGGCGACGGCGCGGCGGCCAGTACGTCGATGGCCGCCCGCATCGAATCCGGGTTCGCGTTGTACGTGTCGTCGATGACGCGGGCGCCGGCGAACGGCGCAAGCGCGGCGCGCTTGAGCTGCAGCCGGCCCTTGACCGGCGCGAACGCCTCGAGCCCGGTGCGGATCGCGTCGATCGACACGTTCGCCGCCAGCGCCGCGGCCGTCGCGGCCAGCGCGTTGCGCAGATTGTGCCGCCCCTGGGTCGACAACCGCACGGCGAAATCGCCCGCCGGCGTCGCGATCTCCAGCGTGCCGTCGTCCTCGGGACCCGGTTTTCCGGTCACCGCGGCGCGCGGCGCGCTGGCCGACGCGCTGGCTGGTCGACCCTCGTCGAGCAGGAAGTCCAGCACGCGCCGCCGATGCGCGGCGACGCGCCAGATCGGCGTGTAACGGTCGTCGGCCGGATACACCGCGACGCCGTCGGCGCCCAGCGCGTGAATGACGCTCGCATGCTCGAGCGCCACCGCCTCGACGGTGCGCATGAACTCCTGATGCTCGCGCTGCGCGTTGTTGACCAGCGCGATCGTCGGCCCGGTCAGTTCCGCCAGATAGCGCGTTTCGTCCGGGTGGTTCATCCCGAGCTCGATCACCGCGAGCGCGTGCGCCGGGTTCAGGCGCAGCAGCGTCAGCGGCACGCCGATGTCGTTGTTCAGGTTGCCCCGCGTCGCGAGCCGCGCCGTCTCGCCCACCGCCGCCGCGAAAATCGACGCGATCATCTCCTTGACCGTCGTCTTGCCGTTGCTGCCCGTGACCGCGACGACCGGCAGGTCGAAGCGGCGCCGCCAGCCGCGCGCCAGCGCGCCCAGCGCGAGACGCGTATCCGGCACACGCAGGTGCGGCAGCGGCAGGCCGGACGGGCTCCGCAACGTGTTCTGCGCGATGTCCTGCGAGACGACCGCCGCCGCGACGCCCTGCGCCGCGACGGCGTCGAGGAACGCATGCGCATCGAAACGCTCGCCGCGCAGCGCGACGAAGAGGTCGCCGGGGCCGACGGTCCGACTGTCGGTGGACACGCGCGCAAATGG
>JBPBQT010000491.1:0-3181 GCA_050955065.1 Janthinobacterium lividum
TCGCGCCCTTCTTCATCGTCGACACGGCCATGCCGACGTCGCCGTGGCCCGTGACGAAGATGATCGGCAGCGTCGAACCCAGCGCAAGCAGCTTCTCCTGCAGCTCGAGCCCGCTCATGCCCTGCATGCGGACGTCGAGGATGAGGCAGCCGACCTGCGCGGACTGATAGCCTTCCAGAAAGGCCTCGGCGCTGGCGAAACACTGGACGTTATAGCTGTTCGCCTCGAGCAGCCAGCGTAACGAATCGCGGACCGCCTCGTCGTCGTCGACGACAAACACCGTTTCGGCGTGGAGTGGCTGGCTACTCATGATTCTCCCGTAACGTTGAAGGGTTCAATAAAGGATAGGGGTCGGCCTGGTTGAGACCTGGTACCTTTTCCGGCGTGACAGGCAGGGTGAAGTGGAATGTACAGCCGTTGCGGCGGCCATCGGCGGCGAGATTGTTCTCGACCCACAGCCGGCCGCGATGCGATTCGATGATCGAGCGGCAGATGTTCAGGCCCATGCCCATGCCATCCGCCTTGGTGCTGTAGAACGGCTCGAAGAGCCGTTCGGTGGTCGCCTCGTCGACGCCCGGGCCGCGATCGACCACCGACACGCAGACCGTCGTCGGGTCGCTCACCACCACCAGGTGAATTGTCTGGTCGGCCGCCGCCTGCCAGTATTCGGCGGGCTTGCCGGGCAGGGCGCCCCTCTCCGGCGGCGGCTTGCCGGCGTGCCTGCCCGCCAGTTTCTCGGCCCGATACTCGGCCATCGCCTCGGCCGCGTTCTTCAGCAGGTTCACCAGTACCTGCTCGATCAGCACGGTGTCCACCCAGATCGTCGGCAGCCGGCCGCGCGTCTCGGTGACGATGCGGATGCCCCGCTTGCGGGTCTCGATCTCGGCCAGGCCGATCGCGTCGGCGACGATGTCGCCAAGGCGCGCGGGCTTGCGCTTGGGCTCGCTGCGTTTGACGAACTCGCGGATGCGCTTGATGATCATCCCGGCGCGGATCGCCTGCTGCGACGTCTTGTCGAGCGCCGAGAGCAACGTCTCGGGCGACGCGCGGCCGTTGCGCACCAGCGCGGCGGCGCCCGCGCAGTAGTTGCTGATCGCCGCGAGCGGCTGGTTCAGCTCGTGCGCCAGCGACGACGCCATCTCGCCCATCGTCGTCAGGCGGCTCGCGAACTGGAGCTTCTCGTCCTGCTGGCGGGCGAGGTCCTGCGCCTCCTTGCGCGAGGTGATGTCGCTCGCGATCTGCATCTGCGCGAGATGCCCGTCGACCCACTGGATGTACTGGCGCCGCACGTCGAACCATTTCCCCACGCTCTTGACGTAGATCTCCTGCGCGTCCGACGCCGTTTCGGTCAGCGTCGCCGACGGCATGCCCGCGTAGGTGTCGATCATGTCGATCGCGTCGGACGCGCCGTCCGCCTCGTCGGCCGCGTCCGGCAGCGCGCCGGCGAGTTCGAGGTGACCGTCGGGTCGCAGGCCGAAGACGTGGCGGTAGTACCGGTTCGCATACAGCAGCTGGGTCTCGTCGGTGGCGAGGACCGAGACCGCCGCGTCGAGGCTCTCGAGCACGGTGGTGAAGCGTTCGTGCGCGGCCGACAGCTCCTCGCGCACGCGGCGCGGCTCGGTGATGTCGGTCATCGACGACATCCAGCCACTCTGCCGGCCGTTGCCGTCGATCAGCGGCGAGACGTACATGCGGGCATGGAACGTCGAGCCGTCCTTGCGGCGGATGCGCATCTCGAAACCGCTCGACGGCGCCTTGCCGCGCAGCGTCATGTCGATCTGGCGCCGCATTTCCGAGAACGACTCCGCCGGCCAGTACACATAGGGCGGCAGCGTGTGGAGCAGATCGTCTTGGTCCCAGCCGGTCATCCTGCAAAACGCCGGATTCACATAGGTGATGCGGCCCTGCAGGTCGAGCACCCGCATGCCGATCAGCACCGAATTTTCCATCGCGCGCCGGAACGACGCCTCGTCGAACAGCTGCTGCTGGGCGTCGAAGCGCTGCCGCGTGTGCTTCCAGACGCTCCACAGACTCCAGAGCACGAAGCACGACAGGCCCGCGATCAGCCACAGCAGCCGGTTGTTGAAGAGGTTCGACGTGTTGTGCGGATACGCGTAGACCCGCACCGACAAGCCGTTGCCGGGCGGGTCGAGCGGCAGGTCGCGATGCAGGTCGCGCGACAGCCGTGGGCGCGACGACGAGCGCGACAACTCGTGGCCGCGGGCGTCGAGGATCGAGATCTCGTATTTCGACGACAGCTCGGCGGGCAATTCGCGGCGCAGCATGCCCTCGATCGAAAACACCGTGGCGAGGGATCCGAGATAGGTGCGGTTCGCGAAGATCGGGGTCTGCAGCGTGAGATAACCGTTGCCCAGCGCGTCGTAGAAGATCGGCGCATAGACGGGCCGCCGGCTGTCGCGCGCCTCGTCGAGACCGATACGCGGCGCGGCGGCGAACGCGTCGGCGCCCGGACGCTTCAGGTGCAGCGCGTTGGCCGGAACGGGCGCGGTCCATTTCGGCGCGGCATCCTGTCCGAGCCAGACGAGCGCCAGGATTTCCGGATGATTGTCGAGGATCTCCGCCGTGGGCGTCAGCAGCGACGCCGGATCCGAATGGCCGGTGGCGATGTCGCGCGAGAGGGCGCCGAGCTGCTCCTGAACTTCCGTCAGCGACAGGCGGATCTGCTGCTGGGCCCAGGCAACGTTGCGATACAGCGTATCCTCTTGCTGAAGCTGCTCGCGTCGCGTGAGACTCCAGAGAATCAGGCTCATGACGATCAGGAAGACAATGATCGACAATAGCGGGGTATAGAGATACGCGTTCGACCACCAGGAATGCGGCGCACCCCGCTGCGCTCGCGCGACACGCGGGAATTCGGAGGGCTTTGCCCTCTGGGAGAAGCGCGCGAACAACCAATTGGTCAACATGGGCGGATTGTAGCGCAGCCGACTGGAGGAAACGCGAAGGATTTGTTCTCGAAGCGAAAAGGACAGAGAAGGGAGTCGGCGCTGACTAAGGGTTTCTCCCAGTGCTTTCTCCCTGATTTATCGGGATATTTCGCATGATGAAATGCGATCCCGTCATTTGAAAATTGTTGTTGCGCTGCCTACCCGGCGTTCTTACAATCAGCGCCGTCCGTCGGCAATTGGTGCGTGGTCCTCGCCTGCCCTGAGCCTGTCGG
>JBPBQT010000492.1:0-3131 GCA_050955065.1 Janthinobacterium lividum
GCATATCGATGAAGCCGATCAGGCGGACGCCCGCGCGCTGCTGCCGACGCTGGAACGGCGTGTCGGCCGGATCCTGATAAACGGTTTCGGCACCGGGGTCGAGGTCGGCCACGCGATGGTGCACGGCGGACCGTACCCGTCGACCGCCGATGGCCGTTCGACCTCGGTCGGCAGCCTGGCGATCGACCGCTTTCTGCGCCCGGTCAGCTATCAGGACGTGCCGGACGCGTTGCTGCCCGACGCCCTCAAGGCCGGCAATCCATTGGGCCTGACCCGTCGCGTCGACGGCAAGCTGACGCTGGCAGACTGATCGATCGAGCCTGGCGGGAATGACCCTCGACGGGCGCGCCCAGGAAACATGGGCGAAGCGCGACGCCGGACGCGGGCATGCTTCATGCACGAAGGGGACACGCGGTGCCGTATGCCGTCCCTCAACGCTTCTGGAGAACGCTATGTCCAAGACCGCGCCACGCCGCGAAAGCGCGCCCGCCGACCCTCTGGTGCAGACCTTTACCCTCCTGCTCAGCGGCGCGCGCATCTATGCGCGCAACGAGGATCGCAAGCTGATCGACCTGGGCGAAGCGAAGCAGGACGGCAAGGAAGGCAAGACCACGTGGTCGTATCTGCTCGATGTCGACGCCATTGCCGGCAGCGGTTTCAAAACGCCGGCGGCGCTGTTGAAGGATCTGGGCGGCAAGATCGATTTCGCCTATCTCGATTCGCAGTTCACCAGCCTGCCCAATCATTCGCCGACCGACGAAGGCATCGACGTGCGCCATGCCGCGACGCTCGAGGTCCGTTACGACGAGGTACCGGACTCGGGACTGTAACCGGCGCGCGGCGGGAACGGTGCCCCGCTAAGTCGCGGTGAAGTGGAGCACCAGCTCCCGGCGATGCGCCGCGCGCCGGTGTTCGAACAGGTAGACGCCCTGCCAGCTTCCCAGCACCATCCTGCCGTCGGCCACCGGAACCGACAGCTGCACCTGCGTCAGCGCGCAGCGGATATGCGCCGGCATGTCGTCGGCGCCCTCGCTGTCGTGCCGGTAAAGCGTGCGCGACTCGGGCGCGATGCGCGCGAAGAACGCCTCCAGATCCGCCCGCACGTCGGGGTCGGCATTTTCCTGAATGAGCAGCGAGGCCGACGTGTGGCGGCAGAACACCGTCAGCAGGCCATCGCCCACCGCCAGCTCGTCAAGCCAAGAAACCATCCGGTCGGTGACTTCGACCAGTCCCTGACCCCGCGTATGCACGGTCAACCGTTGCAGGAAACGTCCCATTTTTTCTCCTCTTTTTGATATGCATCAAAGACAGCACGACGCCGATCCGTCAGCATCTCGCGCTTGAGCAAGGTCGTATCAAGCAACAGGCGTCAGCCAGGACGGCAGCAGCATGCGAATCAACCTTCCCGTCACCGGCGAGCAATATGACTACCCGGCATCCGAACAACTGGTGTCGGTCACCGATCTGCAAGGCGTCATCCGTTACTGCAATCCCGCCTTCATCAAGGTTAGCGGTTTCACACGCGAGGCGCTGATCGGACAGCCGCACAACCTGGTGCGGCATCCCGACATGCCTGCCCTGGCGTACGCGGACCTGTGGGCCACGGTGCGCAGCGGCAAGCCATGGACCGCAATCGTCAAGAATCGGCGCCTGGACGGCGGCCATTACTGGGTACGGGCGAACGTCACGCCCATCGTCCGGAAAGGCGCGATCGTCGGCTATCTGTCGGTGCGGGTCAAACCCTCGGCGCAGGAAATCGCCGCGGCGTCTTCCGCGTACGCGCGGTTGCGCGACGCCGCGACCGGCGGCGCGCCGCCCCGCACGCATCTCACATTGCGTCAGGGTCAGCTGCGCCGTACCGGCCTCCCGGGCTGGCTGGCGAGCCTGCGCGACGGCACGCTCGCCGGTCGCGTGACGCTGGCGCTGGCGCTGCCGGTGGTGGCAACCACGCTGTGCGCCCTACTCCCCGTGTGGACCGATGCGCTGCCCGATCGCGCCAGCCGGACCGTCTTGCTGATCGGCGTGCTGCTCGGCACATCGACGCTCGCCGGCGTTGCTCTGTGGCGCAGCCTCGCGCGTCCGGTCGCGGCACTGATCGAAACCGCCAACCGGCTGGCCGCCTGCGACCTCGATACGACATCAGCGGCATCGCTGTCCGTGCCGGACACGACCGTCGCCGAGCTGGGCGAGTTGCGGCGGGCGCTGACGCAGTTGCGGGCGAACCTGTCGGCGGTCGTCACCGACGTCGATTCGCAAGCCGACGGCCTGCGCCACGCAGTCGCGGAGATCGCCATGGGCAATGGCGATCTGGCGCGGCGCACCGAACGTCAGGCGGCCTATCTGGATCGCACCACCGATACGGTCCAGGCCCTGCGCAACGCCACCGGACTGGCCCGCGAGCACACGCGCGGCACCGCCGACAGCACGGCCGAAGCGGCACAGGCGGCAGAACAGGGGCAACAGGTGATCGGCCGCGTCCTCTCGACGATGGAATCGGTGGCGCAGTCCTCGCAGCGCGTCGGCGACATCACCACGATGATCGACGGCATCGCGTTCCAGACCAATCTGCTGGCCTTGAATGCCGCGGTCGAGGCGGCGCGCGCCGGCGAGCACGGCCGGGGCTTCTCGGTGGTCGCCGGCGAGGTGCAATCGCTGGCGAAGCGGTGCGCCAATGCGGCACGCGAAATCAGCGAACTGGTGGCGCGAACGGTCGATCAGGCGGATCAGGGGGCGATCATGGCGCGCGACGCCGGCACCGCGATGCAAAGCATCGTCGACACGTTCGCGCGAACCGTGCGGATGACCCGGCAGCTCGAGGCGGCCGGACGTCAGCAGGACGAATGCATCGGCCAGGTGGACGCGGCCATCACCGAACTCGACACCGTGACCCAGCAGAACGCGGCGCTGGTCGAGCAGGTGGCGGCCGCCGCGCAAAACCAGCGCGAGCAGGCCGATGCGCTGAGCGATGCGGTGGCGATCTTCAGCCACGCGGGCAAGATCGCCGTCGACGCCGTGGCGCTGCCGCCGCGCGCGACCCGCTAGGCGCACCGTCGGGACCGGGGATGTCGCCCGGCATCAGGCCGGCGTCCCGGGCCCGCGCCGCACGATCAGGCTGCGACGGTACTTGCGTC
>JBPBQT010000493.1:0-3053 GCA_050955065.1 Janthinobacterium lividum
GGGCCGCTGGTCGGCTGGTCGAGCATCACGCGACCGGGATCGAGCTGCAGCGTGATGGGGATGCTGGCGGCGAGGTCGACCGGGTTCACGTGCAGCGACACGCTCTCGACCGAGCCGACCCGGACGCCGCGGAAGGTCACCGGCGCGCCCGGCGCCAGGCCGGCGACGCCGCCATGGAAGTAGATCACCGCGCGATCGACCGGGCTCAGCAGATGCAGCCGGCCGAACACCAGAACGGCGCCGACCGCGAGCCCCAGCCCGACCAGCACGAACAGGCCGACGAGGGTCTGCCTAGCTTGCATCCGTTCCTCCGGCGGGCGTTCCGGCCAGAGTTTCCGGCAGGCGCTCGCGATGCATGAACGCCTGGACGGTGGGATGGGCGCAATGGTCGCGCAGTGCGGTGGGCGAGCCGGTGGCGATCACGGTGCGGGTGTCGGCGTCGAGGAAGGCGCCGTCGTCGGCGATGGCGAACAGGCTGGGGAGCTCGTGGCTGACCAGCACGATGGTGGTGCCGAGACCCTCGCGCAGCTCCAGGATTAGGTCGTCGAGGCGGCGCGAGGTGATGGGGTCGAGGCCGGCGGAGGGCTCGTCGAAGAACAGCACCTCGGGATCGAGTGCCAGCGCGCGGGCGAGGCCGGCGCGCTTGCGCATGCCGCCGGAGAGCTCGGCCGGCATCAGGTTGGCGGCGGAGTCCATCCCGACCAGGGCGAGCTTGAGCCGCACCAGGTCGGCGATGGTGGCGGGCTTGGCGCGGGTGAACAGCCTGAGCGGAAGCGCCACGTTCTCGGCGACCGTGAGCGAGCTCCATAGCGCAGCACTCTGGAACAGCACGCCATAGCGCCGGTTGACGGCGATGCGATGGTCGTCGCTGGCGTCCCAGTACGGCACGCCGTCGACCAGCACCTCGCCGGAGAAGGGGCGCAGCAGCCCGAACAGGCTCTTGAGCACGGTGCTCTTGCCGCAGCCGCTGCCGCCCATGAGCGCGAAGATCGAGCCGGCGCGGACGCGCAGGGCGACGTCCTGCTGCACGATGCGGGCGCCGAAGCCGAGGGTGAGGCCGGTGGTCTCGATCTTGAGGCGGGCCGCTGTCATGCGGTCAGGGAGCACACAAGCCGCCACGACGGAAGACCGGCATGGCCGACGGCGGCGTATGGCCGGGATGGTGTCGGGCGTCGGACGGTCGGGCCATGGAATGGCCGCGGCCTCGCCGGTAGTCGATGCAACTGCCCGCCGCCGGTGTCGCGTCGCGGTACCGGGCCGTGGACGAACGCGTGTAATGGCAGAGAAATCTGAATACGACACGACGCGCTGCTGTCATGTTCATCGTTTCTTAGCCGGATTAGGAACGGTCCCGGATCGTCATGTTCCCGAACCGGCACGTCGACGTGACGACAAACAAGAATGATGGCGCTTGCATGTTCGATATCGGAAACACGATGCTGGCTTCATCTGATCGGGACGAGGCGCAGATCAGGAGATTCATCTCGGCGATCGACGTCGCGGCCTACGTGACCGACAGCGATGGTTCGCTGGTGGCGTACAACGAAGCGGCGGAACGTCTTTGGGGTGCGAAACCGCAGGACGGGGCGCGGTGCTTTATCGGGGTCGGCGAGATCACGACCCCGGACGGCGCGCGTCTGAGCTACGATCAGTCGTCGGCCGCCCAGTGTGCACGAAGCGATCGCCCGGTTCGTGGACAGAAGTTGCTGCTGGGCGGCCTGGATGCCCGGCCCGTCGCGGTTGAGGCGGCCTCGCTGCCGCTCCGTTGTTCGCCCGATCACGGTTCGTACGTCGTGACCACGATCACACGGGTCGTGCCGGAAGCATTCGCGACGTTTGCCCATTATCGCGCGGCCCTTGAGCACAGCCCGCTGGTGCCATGGATCGCCGATGCCGCCGGGCTGCTCATTCGCGCCGAGGTCAGCGGGTTCGCCAGCCAGGAGAATGCGCGCGGCCTTGGGCGCTCGTGGATCGACTTCGTCGATCCGGTGGACCGTGCCGTCGTTTCGGACGCGTGGCAGGTGTCGATCGGGAGCGGAACGTCCCTGGATGTCGAATTCCGCGTCTGGCAATCCGGCGTGGTTCAGTGGTGTCGCGGGCGCGCGGTCGCGAGACGCGACGAGCATGACGACATCATCGCGTGGTACGGGAGCATCGAGAACATCCACGACCGCAAGGTCGCGATCATTGCGCTGAAGGACAGCGAACAAAGAGCGCTGAGCATCCTGCAGAACAGTCCGGCTTCCATGCGGATGCTCGAGCTCGACGGCACGACGATCTTCCTGAACGAGATGTCGAAGGACGTCGCGCGGACGTTCGCCTATGATGCGAACCTCGGAGCGCGATGGCAGGACGATCTGCCGGCAGCGTACTGGGCCGAGGGCAGCCTCGCCATCGAGCGGGCCGCCGCCGGTCACCGCAGCACGATGACCATTCGCGCGACCGTCGACGGCACGTTCCGGTGGTGGAACGTCACCGTCGCGCCGGTCCTGGGCGTGGACGGGCTGCCGGTCGAGATCCTGACGATCGCGCACGACATCACCGAGCAGACGAATGCGATGGCGGCACTCGAGCTCGCGAAGGCCGAGGCGGAGATCGTCGCGGGCAAGTTGATGACCGTGCTCGAGAGCACGACCGACAACGTCGTCGTGATCGATCGGGACTACCGGGTCGCCTATGTGAACGACAACGCGGCACGCCTGATCGGCGGGTCGCGTTGCCAGCCTGGCATCTCGGTGTTCGAGATGTTCGGCGAGGGTGGCGGCGCCTTCGTGGATCATCTGCAGGAGGCCTGCGACAAGGGGACGGCGGTGACGTTCGAGAGCTGCATGTCCGGACTGGGCCTGCGGCTGGAGGTGCGGGTGTTTCCGAGCGACACCGGCAGCTCGATCTTCTTTCGCGACGTGTCGGATCGGCACCGGGCGGACGAGGAGCGTCGCGCCGTGGAGGAGCGCATGTCCCAGATGGCGTTGCGGGACGCGCTGACGGGTCTGGCCAACCGGACGCTCTTCCAGCAGGCGCTGGAGGCCGCGCTGCATGGCGGCGATCGGCTG
>JBPBQT010000494.1:0-3036 GCA_050955065.1 Janthinobacterium lividum
GTCGGCCTCGCAGACCGACTTCGATTTCGTCCGCGGTCTGGTGGAAAACGGCCATATCCCCGACGACGTGACCATCGAGGTGCTGACGCAATCGCGCGAGGACCTGATCCGGCGCACGATGGAATCCGTGCAGGGCGCGAAGAAGGCGATCGTCCATCTCTACAACGCGACCGCGCCGGCGTGGCGCAGGATCGTCTTCAACACCGACAAGGACAGCGTCAAGGCGCTCGCGGTCAGGGGCACGACGCTGATCCGCGAGATCGCCGAGCGTCATCCCGAAACCGAGTGGACGTTCCAGTACAGCCCGGAATGCTTCACCGCGACCGAACTCGATTTCGCCAAGGAAGTGTGCGACGCGGTCAGCGCCGCCTGGGGCCCGACGCCCGGGCGCAAGATGATCTTCAATCTGCCGGCCACCGTCGAGGTCGGCACGCCGAACCACTACGCCGACCAGATCGAATGGATGCACCGTCACCTGGAACGCCGTGACAGCATCGTGCTCAGCGTGCATCCGCACAACGACCGCGGCACCGCGGTGGCCGCCGCCGAACTCGCGGTACTGGCCGGCGCCGATCGCGTCGAGGGCTGCCTGTTCGGCAACGGCGAGCGCACCGGCAACGTCGACCTCGTGACGCTGGCGCTCAATCTGTACTCGCAGGGCGTCGATCCGCAACTCGATTTCTCGAAGATCAACGAGATCGCGCGCACCGTCGAGGACTGCAACCAGCTGCCGATCCACCCGCGCCATCCGTATGTCGGCGATCTGGTCTTCACCGCGTTCTCCGGCTCGCACCAGGACGCAATCAAGAAAGGCTTCGCGGTGCAGCAGCCCGACGCCCTCTGGGAAGTGCCCTATCTGCCGATCGATCCGAGCGACATCGGCCGCACCTACGATTCGATCATTCGCGTGAACAGCCAGTCCGGCAAGGGCGGCATCGCCTATCTGCTGGAGCAGGGCTATGGCCTGGCGATGCCGCGCCGCCTGCAGGTGGAATTCAGCGGCGCGGTGCAGAAGATCACCGACGACACCGGCAGCGAGGTCACCGCGGCGCACCTGTGGGAACTGTTCAACGACGAATACACGCGGGTGGCCGAGCCGATCGAATACGTGAAGCATCATCTCGCGGAGCAGGACGATCGCGAGTCGATCGCGCTGACCGTGCGCATCCACGGCGAGCAGCGCGTGCTGCGCGGCCAGGGCAACGGCCCGCTCGACGCGCTGATGCAGGCGCTGCGCGTGCCGGTGCGCATCCAGCATTACGAGGAGCGCGCCACCGGCCAGGGCGCCGACGCCACCGCGGTGGCCTTCGCCGAAATGGCGACCGACTCCCTGCCGGGCACCGTCTTCGGCGTCGGCGTCCATCCGAACCTGGTGACCGCGTCGATTCGTTCGGTGATCAGCGGCATCAACCGGGTGCATGCGCGCATCGACGTGAACGCGCGGGCAAGTTTCTTCGCCGCGCTCGCGGTCGAAGAGGAAGCCTGACGCCACACGTTTGCCATTCGCCGCGGCGGCACCTGCACGCCGCCACGGCAACCCGAGCGATGTTTTCAGATCAGCGCCGGATACCCTCCGGCACCCGGTACCGACGTCGCCGCCGAAACGGCTGCGACGCCGCGCGACACGCGTAACCCGCGCATGTCGGCGAACGGCCCCACCCGGGCCGCTCCTTCGCACGGTGACCGGATCCCGTTCCGCCGCAGTATCGAAGCGATGCCCGCATGACGACGCGGACATCGCTTTTTTCATTGGCGGCGCCGGGTCTTGCCGCCTTGCCGCTCCCGTCCGGTCCCCTTCGATCTTCCTGCGAAGTGCGAAGACGGCCGTCGCGCCGCGACGCCGCCGGGCCTCAGAGCGAGGCCGCCACGCGCGCGGCGGTATCGTAAAGCCCGGACACGGTGCGCAGCAGTTGCGCGGCGTCGCCGATCTGCTGGTTCGTCAGTCCCGCATCGGCGAGCGTCGACATCAGACAGCGCTCCCGCATCTCGCGATAGCGCGCGCAAAGCACGCGGCCCTGTTCCGAGGTGGCGAACAGTACTTCCTTGCCGACCTTCTCGGTCACGAGATAGCCGCGGCTGACCAGTTTCTTCAAACTGTAGCTGGCGATATGCGTGTCCTCGATATTCAGGACGAAACAGATGTCGGCCAGTTTCTTCTTGCGCTGGCGGTGGTTGACATGGTGCAGCAGCGACACCTCCATCGGCGTCATGTCGTCGACGCCGGCGGCGGCCATGCAGCGGGTCATCCACTTGTTGAAGGCGTTGCCGGCCATGATCAGACCGTATTCGAGCTCGGACAACTCGGCGCTGACCCCGGACAGCAGATGGGATGAGGAAACGATCGGAACGGGCAATATCGACATGGCGGGCAGGCCTGCTGGCAAAGAACATGGTGAATCTATATTTATAATTTATCTATAATTTATGCACAACGTAAAATGGTTTTCGTGACACGACGGCATCCTGCATTCGCAGGCCGTGTCCGTGTCTCTCGTCCGTTCCCCGTTCCACAGGATTTTTGATCGATGTCGCGTCCCACGATCCAGCCGCTTGGCGACAGTGCCTTCTTCGTCGCCGCGCCGCCGCCCGCCACGCTGGCATGCCAGGCACGCGTGTGGAAAGTCGCCGAACAGGCCCGCGATTGGCCGCATGTCGTCGATGTGGTGCCGGGCATGAACAACCTGACGATCGTCTTCGATCCGCTCACGGCCGACGCCGCGGCCCTCGCGCGCCAGCTCGAACAGACATGGAAGGAGACGGCGAAACCCGTCGCCGGTTCGGGCCGGGTGCTCGAGGTGCCGGTGCATTACGGCGGCGCGCACGGGCCGGACCTGGCCGAGGTCGCCCGGCATGCGGGCATGACGTCGCACGAGGTCGCCACGCTGCACGCCGCCGGCCGCTACACGGTCTATTTCCTGGGGTTTCAGCCGGGTTTCGCCTATCTGGGCGGACTCGACCCGCGACTCCATACGCCACGCCACGCGACACCGCGCCTGCAGGTCCCCGCCGGCTCGGTGGGTATCGGCGGCGAACAGA
>JBPBQT010000495.1:0-3027 GCA_050955065.1 Janthinobacterium lividum
TCGCGCCCGAGAACAGCAGCAGCTTCTCGGTCAGCGTGGTCTTGCCGGCGTCGGGGTGCGAGATGACCGCGAACGTGCGGCGCCGGTTCACTTCGGAGAGTGACATGTTTTATCCGTACTAAAAATGAGGGTCGTCGCGCGTCGCCGGCGTGCCCCGTCGCAAGACGCCATGACGCGCGACGCCATGCAATGCGCTGCGACACAAGGGCGCGCGCGCGACGGCAGGCAGGACGAAGCGGGAGACGAGGTGTTCGGGTAGCGGCGCGCGCGGCGCACTTCGGCGGCGAGGGAACGACGACCGTTCGGCAAATTCAGGCGGGGGGCCCCGCGTGATCCGATCGCCGGTATTTTAGTCCAAACGCGCATGCATTCCAAGCATGGCGCGCGCGGCGCGTCCCGACGCCTCGTCCCCGGCTGCCGTTGCGGGCGCGCTGCGTCCGCAGGAGACCCCTGCAAGGAGACGGCGTCGCGCTGGGGGCACGACGTTCGGACGTCCCGCTGCGGGCGGCTGCCTCACGCGTCCATCTGTTCGAGATCCTCGAGCGCCTGCAGCCACGCGTTCTCGACGTCGGCGATCCTGCCGGTGAGCTCGCCCTGCTTGCGCAGCGCGTCGGTCAACGCGCTCTTGCGCGCGGCGTCATAGCTCGCGGGGTCGGCGACCAGCGCGTCGAGCGTCGCCTTCTGCGCGGTGAGCGTCTCCAGTTCCTTTTCGAGCGTCTGGATGCGCGTCTGCAGCGGCTTGCGCTGCGACGCCGACTGCTGCCGCGCGGCGGCGTCCAGGCGCCGTTGCTCGCGGCGCTTCGCCGGGTCGCTTTCCTCGGGCGCCGCGCGCGGCTTGTCGGCCGCTGGCGCGACCTGCGCCGCTTGCGCGGCGGCCTGCGCCCGCGCCTGCTCGGCGGATGCCGCCTGGCTGGCCTCGTACGCCGCGGTCGCCGCCGCGCTCGCCGCGCGGGACTCGGCCATCGCGCGAATCCGCGCCGAGTCGAGCAGCCAGTCCTTGTAGTCGTCGAGGTCGCCGTCGAACGGCTTGACCTCGCCATGGCCCACCAGCAGGAACGCGTCGGTGGTGGCGCGCAGCAGGTGGCGATCGTGCGAGACCAGGATCAGCGTGCCGTCGAACTGCGCGAGCGCGGTGGTCAGCGCGTGCCGCGTTTCCAGATCGAGGTGATTGGTCGGTTCGTCGAGCAGCAGCAGGTTCGGCTTGCGCCAGATGATCAGCGCGAGCGCCAGACGTGCCTTCTCGCCGCCCGAGAAACGCGCGATCGACGAGGTGGCCATGTCGCCGTTGAAGTTGAAGCTGCCCAGGAAGTTGCGCAGTTCCTGCTCGCGCGCGCCGCCGGCGATGCGCGACAGATGCTGCAGCGGGCTGTCGTCCGAGCGCAGCGTCTCCAGCTGGTGCTGCGCGAAATAGCCGATCTCCAGGCCCTTGCCGCGCGTGACGTCGCCCGCGAGCGTCGCGAGTTCGCCGAACAGCGTCTTGATCAGCGTCGATTTGCCCTGGCCGTTCGCGCCCAGCAGGCCGATGCGCTGGCCGTTCTGGATCGACAGCTTGACGTGCGAGAGGATCGTCGTCGTGCCGGTCCTGTCGCCCACGCCGCCCCGGCCCTGATAGCCGCAACTGACGTCGTCGACCACCAGCATCGGGTTGGGCGCCGCGTCCGGCTCGCGGAATGCGAAGGTGAACGGCGAGGACGCGTAGACCGGCGCGATGAGTTCGATGCGCTCCAGCGCCTTGACGCGGCTTTGCGCCTGCCGGGCCTTCGATGCCGTCGCCTTGAAGCGGTCGACGAAGCTTTGCAGATGCTCGATCGTCTTCTGCTGTTTCTGGAAGGCGCTTTGCTGCAGCGCGATCTGCTGCGCGCGCAGGATCTCGAACTGGCTGTAATTGCCGCCGTAGCGCTTGATCTGGCGGCTCTCCAGATGCAGCGTCGTGCCGGTGATCGCATCGAGGAATTCGCGGTCGTGCGAGATCACCAGCATCGTGCCGGGGTAGCGCCGCAGCCAGTCCTCGAGCCAGACGATCGCATCCAGGTCGAGGTGATTGGTCGGCTCGTCGAGCAGCAGCAGGTCCGAGCGGCACATCAGCGCCTGCGCGAGGTTCAGGCGCATGCGCCAGCCGCCCGAGAAGCTCATTACGCTGCGGCCGATCTCCACTTGCGAGAAACCGAGGCCCGCGAGCAACGTCTCGGCGCGCGAACGGGCGGTGTAGCCGTCGACGTCGGCGAGCGCGGCGTGCGCCTCGGCCTCTTCGTTGCCGTCGCCCGACGCGGACGCGGCGTCGATGCGGGCCTCGATCGCGCGCAGTTCGGCGTCGCCGTCGAGCGTGTAGTCGAGCGCGCTGCGCTCGATCGCCGGCGTTTCCTGCGAGACATGCGCGACCTGCCAGTTGGGCGGGAACGACACGTCGCCGCCATCGGGTTGCAGACGGCCGAGGAGCACGCTGAACAGCGTCGACTTGCCGGCGCCGTTGGCGCCGATCAGGCTGGCCTTCTCGCCCGGATTGAGCGTGAAGGTGGTGTTTTCGAACAGGGGCTTGACGCCGCGGGCGAGGCTAAACTGATTGAAACGGATCACGGGAGGGCAGCCAGGCTAGCAAAACCGCTATTCTAGCCGCCTGGAGGATTCACGCGCGGATGTTCGATCCGGCGCACCGACGCGCGCCGCGGTCGGTGTGCCGCGCGGTGCGGCGCAGCGCGCCCGCGCGGACTGCAATAAACTAGGCGCTCGTCAGCAGCGCGAGACACCCTCCAGAGGCCAAGGTGGACAAAAACTTCTACGATTTCAGCGCCACGGCGCTCAGCGGCGAGTCCGTGGCGATGTCGCACTACGCCGGCAAGGTGCTGCTGGTCGTGAACACCGCGAGCCATTGCGGTTTCACGCCCCAGTACACGGGACTGCAGCAGCTGCACGCGCGCTTCGCCGACAGCGGCTTCGAGGTGCTGGGCTTCCCGTGCAACCAGTTCGGCCGTCAGGAACCGGGCGACAGCGCGACGATCGGCGCCTTCTGCACGCAGAATTTCGGCCTCA
>JBPBQT010000496.1:0-2724 GCA_050955065.1 Janthinobacterium lividum
TAGCGGCTGGGTCGATAGCATCCATTCGTTCGGCGGCGAGGTGGGCATGGAGGAATACATCCGCGCGCGCCCGGATGTGTACTTCGTCGGCCGCGACGGCAGCATGCGCTCGAACCGCGTGCTGTGCCAGCTCGCGGGGCAGTACGGGGTGGATCTCTTCATCGGCTCGACGCTGCAGATGGACGCCGACGCGAACTCGTCGACGGTGACGCTGGGCCGGCTGGCCGGTTTCGGTGGCGCGCCCAACATGGGGCACGATCCGAAGGGGCGGCGGCACAGCAGTGCCGCCTGGCTCGACATGATCACCTCGCACGCGCCGGTGGTGCGCGGTCACAAGCTGGTGGTGCAGACGGTGGAGACCTTCAAGGCCGGCGGCGCGCCGTCGTTCGTCGACCGGCTCGACGCGATCGAGGTCGGCAAGCGCAGCGGCATGCCGATCGCGCCGGTCATGATCTATGGCGACGACGTCACGCACGTGGTGACCGAGGAAGGCATCGCCTATCTGTACCAGGTCCAGGGCGAGGAGCGGCGCGCGGCGCTCGCGGCGGTGGCCGGCGCGACGGAGATCGGCCGCCGCGCCGATCCGGCCCGCAGCGCGGAACTGCGCCGCCGCGGCATCATCGCCTATCCCGAGGACCTGGGCGTGCGCCGCACCGATGCGAAGCGTTCGCTGCTGGCGGCGCGCAGCATCGAGGATCTGGTCGCGTGGTCCGGCGGACTGTATGCGCCGCCGGCGCGTTTCCGCAGTTGGTGAGCGGGATGCGCGGGACTGTCGATGCGGTGGATGCGGATGCGATGCATGCCGATGTGATGCGTGCGGATGCGGTGGATGTCGACGCGACGCACGCCGCCGCGATGGATGCGGATGCGATGCCTGCCGAATGGCTTGCCGCACATGCCGTCGCGGCGCTGATCGACGAGGCCGAGCTGACGCCGAAGCCGGCGCTGGTCGACCGGCGCGGCAGCGGGGCGCATGTCGATCTCGATCTGGCGTCGATGCGCCGCTCGGCGCAGGCGCTGCGGCCCGGCTTCGTGGCGATGGCGCGCGCCGCGCGGGGACGGCAACTCGACCAGCCCTTGCGCGAGCAGCTCGCCGCGATCGGTCGCGACGCCGAGCGCGCGATGCTGGCCGTCACGTCCGGCAGCAACGCGCATCGCGGCGCGATCTGGATTCTGGGATTGCTGGTCGCGGCGGCGGCGTCGGGCGAAACGTCCGAGGCTGCCCTGGCGCCGCGCGCCGCGCGCATCGCGCAATATCCGGACCGCCACGCGCCGGCGTCGACGCTGCCCGATTCGCACGGCGCGCGGGTGCGGGCGCGCTACGGCGCGGCGGGCGCGCGCGGCGAGGCGCTGGACGGTTTTCCGCATGTGGTGAACGTCGGCCTGCCCGCGCTGCGCGCCGCGCGTGCGCGGGGCGAACGCGAGAACGACGCGCGTCTCAACGCGCTGGTGGCCATCGTCGCCGTCCTCGAGGACACCTGTCTGCTGCATCGTGGCGGCGCGGAGGCGCTGGCGACGGCGCGGCGCGGCGCCGCGCGCGTTCTGGCCGAGGGCGGCGTGGCCCGGCCGGCGGGACGCGCGGCGCTGCTGCGGCTCGACCGCGAACTGCTCGCGCGCAACGCTTCCCCGGGCGGTGCCGCCGATCTGCTCGCGGCCACGCTCTTCATCGATCGAATTCAACCCGACGCACGGCGCACCGCGTCGTCCGTCTAGGAGCAAGCAGCCCATGGAAACACTCCATTACGACTACCCTGCAAAGGCCCGCTTCCCGCGCCGCGTGCACGTCGGCGTGGTCGGCTCGGGCGATCTCGAAGTACTGATGGAACCGACCGATGCCCCCCGCGCCACCGTGGTGATCAACACCAGCGTCGACGGGTTCGGCATGGTGTGGAAATCCGTGATCGACCGCTTCTTTTCCCGCTTCGACGCGCAGGTCGCCATCGAGATCAACGATTTCGGCGCGACGCCGGGCGTCGTGCTGCTGCGTCTCGAACAGGCGGTGGAGGAGGGTACGTCATGAACGCCGTCGCCGACTGGAAGAAGTTCATCGACCGCAAGAGCTTCGTCGAACTGAACGCGCGCGAGCGCGCCGCGCAGATACTCGACGCCGGCACGTTCCGCGAATTGATCGGTCCGTTCGACCGGCTCAAGTCGCCCTGGCTGCCGTTGCAGGGCATCGTCGCGCAGGCCGACGACGGCGTGGTGGTGGCCCGTGGGACGATCGACGGCCGGCAGGCCGTGGTGATGGCCATCGAGGGCGCGTTCCAGGGCGGCAGCATGGGCGAGGTGGCCGGCGCGAAGATCGCCGGCGCGCTCGAACTCGCGCTGCGCGACTGCGAGAACGGCACGCCCACGCGTGCGGTCCTGCTGCTGGAAACCGGCGGCGTGCGTCTTCAGGAAGCGAACCTGGGGCTCGCGGCCATCGCCGAGATTCACGCGGGCATCGTCGCGCTGCGCCCGCACGTGCCGGTGGTCGGCGTGATCGCGGGGCCGGTCGGCTGCTTCGGCGGCATGTCGCTCGCGGCGGCGTTGTGCAGCTATCTGATCGTGACCCGCGCCGCGCGCCTCGGCATGAACGGTCCCGAGGTCATCGAGCAGGAGGCCGGCATCGCCGAACTGGACGCGTCGGACCGGAGCATGATCTGGGACCTGATCGGCGGTGCGCAGCGCGCCCGGGTCGGCATGGTCGATCACCTGGTCGACGACGACGTGGCGGCGATCGGC
>JBPBQT010000497.1:0-2565 GCA_050955065.1 Janthinobacterium lividum
ACGGTCACCGCGCCATCCTTGGCGGTGAGTTCGATCCTGACGCTGCCGGCGGTCTCGATCAGCACCGAACGCTCGCTGCCGTAGAAATCCCCTTCCGACATGTGCGCGACATGCGAGGCGGAGTCCGCGCTCCAGGCGCCCATCTTGTGCGGGTGCTTGCGCGCGTAGTTCTTCACGGAAAGCGGTGCGCGGCGATCCGAATTGCCCTCGCGCAGCACCGGGTTCACCGCGCTGCCCTTGACCTTGTCGTAGCGCGCCTTGACGTCTTTTTCCGCGTCGGTCTGCGCGTCGTCCGGGTAATCCGGCAACGTGTAGCCATGCGCCTGCAGTTCCTTGATGGCCGCCTTCAACTGCGGCACCGAGGCACTGATGTTCGGCAGCTTGATGATGTTCGCCTCGGGCGTGGTCGCGAGCTGGCCGAGTTCGCCCAGGTCGTCGGCGATCCGCTGATTGCTTTCGAGGTGTTCGGGAAACAGCGAGATGATGCGCCCGGCGAGGGAGATGTCGCGCGTCTCGACCGCGATGCCCGACGACTGCGTGAACGCCTTGACGATGGGCAGCAGCGAATAGGTCGCCAGCGCGGGGGCTTCATCGGTAAGGGTGTAAATGATCTTCGACGTTGTGGACATGTTTCTCGTTAACCTCGCTCTATCACGGAAATGGCGGAAATCTCGGGCGGCGTGCAGGACACGGAGCCGGTGTGGAACCGACGACGGGGGCATGGCGGCGGAGGGGGACGCGAAAGCCTTGTGGAAGGGGTTTCGTGTACTTCGTGCGTCGCGGCGGCCGGGCGGCCTCTCGTCAAAGAAGCCGCTCCGGAAGCCACTGCATGGGCCGCAACGTGACGGGTGGGTCGCATACCATGAGCCCCGCGTCGATTCGGGACGCCGACGGGGAACGCCAACAGCGCCGACGGGCGCCTTCGAGTATAGCAAGAAAACGGCGCTGGCTCCGGGCTAATCCCGCACGCCATCATGCTGGCAGCGCGCGGCGTGACGTGTGGCCGCCGCGCGCTCGGGAGCGGCCGCGACGGTGTCTGCAGGGCGCGGCAACATGTCGCGACGTGTCCCGTTCAGTCGAGCAGGCAGAGAAAATTCGCGACCGTCGCCTCCGCGCCGCCGATGCGGCTGGCGACGGCGAGCCGGGCGCGGGGCGCGTCGCCGATGATATCGAGATAGCGCACGCCGTCGACCCGGACCTTCGCGATCGCCGCCGGGACGATCGAGACGCCGAGCGCCGCGGCGACCAGATTGATGACCGAGGAGATCTGCGGCGCTTCCTGCCCGAGCCGGGGCGTGAAGCCGGCGGCGACGCAGGCCTCGAGGACGGTTTCGCGGATCGACAGGCCGATTTCGCGGGGGAACAGCACGAACGGTTCGTTCGTCAGTTCGACGAGTGCCGCGCGGGTGCGCCCGGCCAGTGGGTGATCGGACGCAACGACGATTTTCATCGCCTCGTCGGGAAAGTGGTGGAGTTTCAGCTCTGCGGTCAGCTCCGCGGTCAGGGCCGCGCCGGGACGGATGAAGGCCGCGTCGAGACGGCTCTCCTGCAGGCTCTGCAGAAGGTGCGCGGTCGTGGCTTCCTCGAGCGTCAGTTCCACCTTGGGATACGCCGTACGAAAACGCCGGATCGAATCGGGCACGACCGCATTGAACGCGGCCGAGCCGGTGAAGCCGACGCGCAGGACGCCGGTCTCGCCGCGGCCGGCGCGCTGCGCCGTGCGTATCGCGCGCCGCGTATCGTCGAGCACGCGCTGCGCTTCGGGCTCGAACGCGCGACCGGCGTCGCTCAGCACCACGCCGTGCGAGGTGCGCCGAAACAGACGCACGCCGAGCTCCTGCTCGAGTTGTTTGATCTGCTGGCTCAAGGGCGGCTGACCCAGGCCGAGGCGCGACGCGGCACGCGTGAAGCTCGCTTCGTGTGCGACCGCCAGGAAATAACGCAGGTGGCGCAATTCCATGATAGTGGTTCCGGATATCGCGTTACGCAATACTATATATTGGACAGCACATCTGGACAGCGGGAAAATACGGCATCGTTTATGAGATCCGTCATGACCTCCCGTTTCACGTCCCCCGTTCCGGAACCGACTGCCGGCGTGCAGCCGGTCGCCGACATACCGTTACCCGCCGCCGCATTGCAGTCCACTGCCAGTCCGCTGCCGGCGACCATTGAGGGAGACTCTCCGGCTCCGGCGGCGCCGTCCGCGGCCGCCGCGCTCACCTGGGTGACGCGCGGCTCGTCGGCGTACCGCCGCATCAGCATCGCGCTGTTTCTATCCGGCTTCGCCACGTTCTCGCTGCTGTACTGCGTGCAGCCTCTGCTGCCGGCGCTGGCGGTGGAGTTCGGCATCGGCGCGGCGCAGAGTTCGCTGGCGCTGTCGCTCTCCACGGGTTTCCTTGCGTTTTCGATACTGTGCGCGGGGGCGGTATCCGAACGCGTCGGCCGTCGCGGGTTGATGTTCACGTCGATGGCGCTGGCGGCCGCCTGCAACGTCGTGGCGGCGGTCGCGCCCAGCTGGCACCTGATCCTGATTGCCCGTGCGCTCGAGGGTTTCGTGCTCGG
>JBPBQT010000498.1:0-2550 GCA_050955065.1 Janthinobacterium lividum
GACACCGGCGACGAGCGGGCGCGTTTCCTGATCGCGCAGCAATACAATTTCCGCATGCAGCAGACGACGATGCCGAACCTCACGGCCAGCGACGCCTCGCATACGGATCTGATCCTGGGCGCCTCGTTCAAGCTGAGCGACACGTTCGCCACCCAGAACGCGTTCCAGTACAACCAGGACACGAACCGGATCGACCGCCTGAACACCGGTTTCGCGTGGAGTCCCGAGGACCGCAAGGTGATCAACCTCGCGTACCGGTACACGCGCGTGACGTCGACCCTCGCGCAGACCAGCGGCGAGATCAAGCAGGCGGTGCTGTCCGCGCAATGGCCGGTGATGCGCAACGTCTACGCGGTCGGACGCGTCAACTACGCGTTCGATTCGCACCGCCTGGTCGACGGCCTGGTGGGGTTCCAGTACGACGCGCCCTGCTGGACGCTGGGCATGGCGCTCCAGCGCTACGCGAACGGGCTGACGACGTCGGGCAACGCCGCGACCGGCACGCGTTTTCTCGCGCAGCTCACGCTCAAGGGTTTCTCGAACATCGACAACGGGCTGGTGGCCTCGTTCCGGGCCAGCGTGCCTGGCTACGTGCCGCCGCCGGCGCCCGCCGATCCGGTATCGCGTTTCTCCGACTATGACTGACGCGACTGATATTGCCGGCATTTCCGCCGCGCGCCGCAACCCGAAGGAGTCTCTGTTGGCAATGGTTAAGACTTTACGATTGGCCTCGATGGCCAGTGCAACGATCCTCGCCGGCGCGCTGTTGTCGGCGTCGCCGGCGATGGCGCAGGCGCTGCGCGGCGCGGCCGCCACGCCGCCGGCGAAAACCGCGGCGACGGGGACCGAGGTCGACCGGATCATCGCCGTCGTCGACAACGGCGTCATCACCGAGCGTCAGCTCGACCGCCGCGTCGCGATGGTCAAGCGGCGCCTGCAGGGCCGCAGCCAGCTGCCGTCCGACGCCGAGCTGCGCAAGCAGGTGCTCAACCAGATGGTGGTCACCGAGATCCAGCTGCAGAAGGCCGAGTCCGAAGGCATCCACATCGACGATGCGGCGGTCGACGCGACGCTCACGCGGCTGGCCCAGTCGAACGGCCTGCCGCTCGACCAGTTCCGCGCGCGGATCGAAGCCGAGAACGTGCCCTGGACGACGTTTCGCAGCGACGCGCGCGACGAGATGACGCTCGCCGAACTGCGGCGCCGCGACGTCGACAGCAAGATCACGGTGTCGGATGCCGAGGTCGCGAACTACATCGCGAGCCAGCACGGCATCACGTCCGCGTCGAACGACCTGCATCTGCAGCACCTGCTGGTGACGGTGCCGGCGGGCGCGCCCGAGGCGGACGTGCAGGCGGCGGAAAAACGCGCCGAGAAATACATCGCCGACGCGCGCGACGGCCGCGATTTCGCACGTCTGGCCAAGTCCAATTCGCAGGCGGCCGATGCGAAGACCGGCGGCGATCTCGGCTTCAAGGCGCCCGACGCGCTGCCCAAGCCTTTCGTCGACGCGGTCGCCACGATCGCGCCGGGACAGGTCGCGCCGGAACCGGTGCGCACCGCGGACGGCTGGGAAGTGGTCCGCCTGGTGGAGCGCCGCGCGTCGAGTTCGGCGGCGAGCAAGATCACGCAGACGCACGTCAGCCATATCCTGTTGCGCGTGGGCGAGGGTTCGTCCGAAGCGGACGTGGTCAGCAAGCTGCAACGCATCCGCAGCGACATCGAGAGCGGCAAGGGCACGTTCGCCGAATATGCGCGCAGCAATTCGCAGGACGGCTCGGCCGGGCAGGGCGGCGACCTCGGCTGGATCAACCCGGGCCAGACCGTGCCGGACTTCGAGCGCGTGATGAATCAGCTGCAGCCGGGCCAGATCAGCAACCCGGTGCGTTCCGAGTACGGCTATCACCTGATCCTGGTGCAGGGGCGCCGCGAATCGGTGGCGACGCCGGCCGAGCAGGAGGACGCGGCGCGTCAGGCGGTGGGGTCGCGCAAGTCCGAGCAGGCGTACGCGGACTGGCTACGTGAACTGTACGACGCGGCGTATATCAAGACGATGCTGGACACCACCACGCCGTGAGCGACGCGTCCGGGGCTTCCGTCGCGGCACAGGCCGCACCGGCCGTGACCGCGCCGCCCGCCCCGCTGACGGTGGCGATCACCACCGGCGAGCCGGCGGGCGTCGGGCCGGAACTGACGCTGGCGGTGCTGGCGCACGGACGGGCCGACGGGCGCTGGCCCGGCGCGCGCTTCGTCGTGTTGGGCGACGGCGCGTTGCTGGCGGCGCGCGCCGCGGCGGTGGGCGTCGACTGGGCGGGGTTACTGGCGGGCGGGCAGGTCGCGCTGGCCGACGTGCCCGCGGTGGTCCCGGTCGTCGCCGGGCGGCTCGACGCGCGCAACGGCGCGTACGTGCTGGCCTTGCTCGATGCGGCGATCGACGGCGCGCTGACCGGCGCGTTCGATGCGATCGTCACCGCGCCGCTGCAGAAAAGCACGATCAACGACGCCGGCGTACCGTTCACCGGCCACACCGAATACCTGGCCGAACGCACC
>JBPBQT010000499.1:0-2439 GCA_050955065.1 Janthinobacterium lividum
GCAGCAGTTCCCCCCGAAAAGCCTCGCCGCCGAAAATCGACAGCTTCAGATGCGGAAACATGCCGGGCTTCAATTTGCGATATTGCTTCAGGAATGCGATCGTCGATGGCACCGAGGAAAAATGCGTCAATCGATGTTCTTTGAGGAAGGCGGAGACGCTCAAGGGGTCATTTTTCGGCATGGTATAGAGGCATGCGCCATTCGCCCAGCACAAAAATATTTCCTCGACGGAAGGATCGGTGGTGAGATCGAAAAATTGACTGTATCGGTCACCCTCGGCGTGCGGACGCAATCCCGACTCGTTGCCGATGTAACCGGAAATACTCGCGTGACTGATACGAACGCCCTTCGGCGTGCCGGTGGAACCCGAGGTAAAGAGGACATAGGCCAGGTCGCCGGGGTCGCGACCGGCATAGGCCGCCGCCTCGGTGCGCAGCGTCGTGTCGGCCGATGCCACAAACGTTTTTTCGACATCGAGATGGATGATCAGGAGGTCGTCAAGAAGTCCCTCCGGCGCCGCCTCGACCAGGCTGTCCCACTCGCCCTTACATGTCCCGTCAACCAAGATCACACGCACGCCGCTGCTGCGAATGATCGTCAGATTGCGCGTCGAAGGCGCCCTCGGGCTCAACGGTATGTATCCGTAACCGGCATGCAATGTTCCCAGGAGCCCCGCGTACGCATTGGTGGAACGGAATGCAAACAGCAGGCACGCCTTGGGTACGGATGTTTTCTCGTCGGATCGGGAATCTTTCGCGCGGCGCTCGGCGAAGGCCGCCGTCAATGTGCGGCTGACCGACAACGCTCTGTCGGCAAGTTCGGTATAAGAATATGTAACGCCGTCCACCCAAAGCGCTGGCGCGGAAGGAGAGGCAAGAAACGAATCAAAAAAGTATGCATCGACAAACATTGCCAAATCCCTTTAAACCGCGCGCTAATTGTGGTAATGGCTATCGCCTATCTTATCAGTGTACTCTATCTCCGTTACCGCTGTAATGGCAATGATCTACATGCAAGAGGCAGGCCAGGTGTCGCATACGGCTTCTGGCTACCCGCCTGTGTCGTTCTGTTCCTGGGCCGCTTGTCGACGGATACCCTCCGGCCCGTTCCCGGTTTGTGGCACGCCCATCCGAAACCTCTGCCAAAAAATACAGCCATCCATGCGGCCAGGCCTGCTTCCACAGAAAAATCCGGCTCATGCCACCGTCCATTTTGTAATCGGTTACAATTTCACGATTATTCCATGACAGGAGACGCCATGTCCCGCATCGTACTGCTCCACGCCACCCCGGTAGCCATGCAGCCCGTTCATGCCGCGTTCGTCGCCAACTGGCCGGAAGCCGAAGTGGTCAATCTGCTGGACGACGGGCTGACGATCGATCGCGCACGCGAAACGGATCTGAGTCAGGGCACGATCGACCGCTTCGTGCGTTTCGGCATGTATGGCAAGGATATCGGCGCAAACGGCATCCTCGTCACCTGCTCCGCGTTCGGGCCTGCGATCGACATACTTGCCGATCGCGCGGGCATACCCGTGCTCAAACCGAACGAAGCGATGTTCCAGGCCGCGGTCGCGCGCGGCAGGAAGATAGGCATGCTGGCCACCTTCGGGCCGTCCGTGAAGACGATGACGGAAGAATTCGACGCGTATGTGCGGCAAACGGGTGCGGCGGCAACCCTGCGCACGATCATCGTCGACGACGCCATCGATCTGCTGCGCAAGGGCGATGTCGAATCGCACAACAGGCTCGTCGCGGCGCGGGCCCATGAACTGGGCGATTGCGATGCGATCATGCTCGCGCATTTTTCCACCTCACGCGCGGCCGACACGGTACGGGAGAAGACGACGGTGCCGGTCCTGACCGCACCCGACGCCGCCGTGCTGCAGATGAAGGCCCTGATCCAAGGACACGCGGCACGTCGTTGATCGCGACGCCATGCGTGGCGCCCGGCGCCCGCCGGCGCGGCCCCGTTTTGCGCGATAATACGGAGCCGCCGGCTGCCCCGGGCTGGACGCCAACGGCTCTCACGACCATCCATCGCTCCCAGGAGGCGCCAATCCATGGCAACGGAACCCGACCAGCAGGCATTCGATGACCGACCCCGCGTCAACGTCTCGGACGTCGCACGCGTGGCGGGCGTGTCGACTGCCACGGTGTCCCGTGTGCTGAACCGTCCCGAGTCGGTCCGTGCGGACAAGCGCGAGGCGGTACGCCAGGCCTGCGACACGCTTGGCTATGTGATGAACGGGGCCGCCCGCGCGCTCTCGTCGAACCGGACGTTCACCATCGGCGCGGTCGTCCCGACCATCGAGACGCAGACGTTCTCGCGCTCGCTCAATGCGTTTCAACGGCGGCTCCACACGGCGGGCTACACGCTGCTGCTGGCCAGCTCCGATTTCGACCCCGCCGTCGAAATGGACGCGGTCACGAAACTGCT
>JBPBQT010000500.1:0-1792 GCA_050955065.1 Janthinobacterium lividum
GAAGATGTCGAGCCCCGGCCAGTCGCCGGGATCGTCGCGTTCGCCGCTCAGATAAGCGGTCAGTGCGTCGCGGGCGGTGTCGAGTTCGTCAGCGCTCCGCCCGATCGCATGCGCGCCCATCAGCGCGGCCGACGCCTGGCCGAGCGCGCAGGCGCGGACCTCCTGGCCGAGTGCCGCGACCCGCCCCTCGGCGTCGAGCGCCACGTCGACGGTGACGCGGCTTCCGCAGATCGGCGAGCGCTTCTCGGCGGTCGCCTGCGCGGCGGGCAGGCGCACGGCGTGCGGGATCGACGCGGCGAGCCGCAAGATGGTCGAATTGTAGAGCGCGGCGGACATCGGCGATAGATAGGCTGGGATGCCCAGCACGTCGAGGGCGGCGGCGCGCCTCTTTGATACCGTCATCCCCGCGCAGGCGGGAATCCAGAGACGCGGCGCTTGACCTTTTGGCGCCGCGTCCGTGGATTCCGGATCAGGTTCGGAATGACTGACGTGACCCCCGTTTCTTCATCCAGTTGGAACTAGAGACCGGCCCCTAGAAGGGACGGGCAGATGAAGCGGAAGCAGTTTTCGGAAGAGCAGATCATCGGCATCCTGAAGGAAGCCGAGGCTGGTGCGGTGGTGACGGATCTGTGTCGCAGGCACGGCATGTCGAGCGCGACCTATTATGCCTGGAAGGCCAAGTTCGGCGGGCTGGAAGTATCGGACGCGAAGCGGCTTCGGGCGCTCGAGGAGGAGAACGCTCGGCTGAAACGGCTGCTCGCGGGCACGATGCTCGACAACGCGGGTCTGAAGGATCTGCTGTCAAAAAAATGGTAGCGCCCGCCGCGAAGCGGCAAGCGGTCGCGCATCTCCAGGCGACGTTGGGGATAAGCGAGCGGCGGGCGTGTGCTGTCGTCGGGGCGGACCGCACGAGCATGCGGTATCGCTCGTGCCGGTCGGATGATGGCGACCTGCGGTCGCGGCTACGCGAGCTGGCGCAGCAGCGCCGGCGGTTCGGCTATCGGCGACTGCATATCCTGCTCGGCCGCGACGGCATCACGATCAACCGCAAGAAGACCCAGCGGCTCTATCGCGAAGAAGGGCTGACGGTCAGGCGCAGGAAGGGACGAAAGCGCGCCGTTGGCGCGCGGGCGCCCGCGCCGGTGCTGGCGCTCCCCACCCAGCGCTGGAGCCTGGATTTCGTCCACGACCAGCTCGTCACCGGCCGTCGTTTCAGGGTGCTCAACATCGTCGATGACATGACGCGCGAATGCCTGCGGGCGGTGGTCGACACGTCGATCTCGGGCAGGCGGGTGGTCCGTGAGCTGGTCGATCTGATTGCCGAGCGGGGCACACCGAAGATGATCGTCAGCGACAACGGCACCGAGCTCACCTCGAACGCCGTGCTGGCATGGTCGGGCGATACCGGCGTGGAATGGCACTACATCGCGCCGGGCAAGCCGACGCAGAACGGATTCGTCGAAAGCTTCAATGGTCGCATGCGCGACGAACTGCTCAACGAGACGCTGTTCTTCACAATCGGTCAGGCTCGCTCGATCCTCGCGCGCTGGGTCGACGACTACAATACCGAGCGCCCTCACTCCTCGCTCGGCTACGCCACACCGGCTGCGTTCGCCGCCGAACTCGAAAAGCAACGGGCGGGGTTAAACCCCGCCCGTTGCTTCACCTGCGCTCATGCGCGACAACAACGGCTCGTCTCCGGCTGCCGCTGGATGAAAGACGGGGGTCAGGTCACCGGCTTTATCGGGCGGACAGCACATTCCAAAACAAACGGCTTGGCGATGATCAAATG
>JBPBQT010000501.1:0-1505 GCA_050955065.1 Janthinobacterium lividum
GAAGTCGCGCCGCCTGCCGCCCCCCCCCACTTTTGAAGGAGATTGACATGGCTCGCATCGTCCATTGCGCAAAGCTCGGCATCGACGCCGAAGGACTCGATTTTCCGCCGGTTCCGGGCGAACTCGGCAAGCGCATCTATGAAGGCGTGTCGAAACAGGCCTGGCAGGACTGGCTCAAGCAGCAGACCATGCTGATCAACGAGAACCGTCTCAACATGGCCGACATGCGCGCGCGCCAGTACCTGATGAAGCAGACCGAAAAGTTCTTTTTCGGCGACGGCGCCGACGCGGTCAACGGCTTCGTGCCGCCTCCCAGCGCGAGCTGAGCGGGCAGCCCTCACCGGTCCGTTGGCGGATAACCGCCGCCGTGTACCGGCCGCATGCCAATCGGACGCGGGCGGGACACCCGCCGGACGTCCTCATCCGAAGCGGGTCGTCTCGACGCCCGCAGCCGTCGCGAACAGACCCATATCCGCGCGTTGCAGCGCGAACACGCCCATCGTCAGCACGCCCGGCCACGCGTTCACCCGCGCTTCGAGCGCGAGCGGGTCGTCGATCACCAGGCCGCGCACATCGAGAACCTGGTGCCCGTTGTCGGTGATGAAGGGCGTACCGTCGGGGCGCATCCGCACGACCGGGTCGCCGCCCAATTCCCGCAAGCGACGCTGGATCAATGCACGCGCCATCGGCACGATCTCGACCGGCAGCGGGAAACCGCCCAGCACCGGCACGCGCTTGGATTCGTCGGCGATGCACACGAAGACATCGGACAACGATGCGAGGATTTTCTCGCGCGTCAACGCGCCGCCCCCGCCCTTGATCATATTGCCGTGCGGGTCGATTTCGTCGGCGCCGTCGACATAGATCGGCACGGCGTCCACCTCGTTCGGATCGATGACCGTGAAGCCGTGATGCTCCAGGCGCTGCGTGGACGCCAGCGAACTCGACACCGCGCCCCGGTAACGGTCGCGATGCGGCGCCAGCGCGTCGATGAAGCAATTGACGGTGCTGCCGGTACCTACGCCAAGCACCACGCCTTCGGGCGCGTGCGCCAGCACATAGTCGACGGCCGCCTGGCCAACCTGTCGTTTCAATTCATCCTGGGTCATCGCGGGGCGTGGAAAGGAAGAAGCCGACAGTTTAGCGAAAGAACCGGCTTCTTTGGTCTAGAACACCCCAATCAGGCTTCGAAATAGTGATCTGCGCTTGCACAGGCGCACAACAACAAACATAGGGCGGAGCATAGCGAGCACGCGCCGAAAAGACGCCCTGGCGGGCTCCTCGGCGTCACATTGCGCGATGCTTTTTAACGACTCCCACGCTATTCCTCCTACTTCTAGCCCTCGTATCGGCTATCCCCGGGGCAGTCAGGATAAAGACCAAACAGGCTATCGCCGACAATCGTTAGAAACCGAATTGCAGTTGCGAGCCATCAGAACGCATGGTCGAACGCATGAATTACTGCGCATTCGTGCAGGCCATAGCTGCTCCTCTTTATGCAATCC
>JBPBQT010000502.1:0-23957 GCA_050955065.1 Janthinobacterium lividum
ACGTCGCTGCCTTCGACGAAATTGCGCTTCAGCACGATGCCGTCGACCCGCGCGCGCACTTCGGCGACGCGGTACGACGTGGTACGGCCCGGCAATTCGGTGTTGACGGCGACGCTTTGCGGCTGCACGGTCACCACGCCGACTTGCACCGGCCCCGGTGCCGGCGCTGCGGCCTGCTTCTTTTCGCCGCAAGCGGCCAGCGTCAGCAACGCTGCCCCCGAGACAGCGCAAATAAGACGGTATTTGACCCGATCAACGCGCATGGAACGACCTCTGACAAAAAATGATCTTGGAAAATGCTGTTTTGATAGCCAGACGGCGACAATTTCGTACTTCTCCACGAAATCAACCGGCTAATTGAAAGTGAATGCTATTATATATACATTCATTGTTGTATGTATTTCGTCCGGTTAAAAGCGCCGCCGGCAATTTGCCACAGGTTTTTCCCAATTTTTACAAGACGGCGTTTTCCCACCCGGTTTCATGCCGGGACGGAGCGCGTCGCAGACGGCACCATGGCAAGACGCACCAAGGAAGAAGCACAAGCGACCCGATGTCTGATTCTGGACACCGCTGAACGGACGTTTTCCGAAAACGGCGTGTCGCACACCTCGCTTCTGGACATCGCCACCGCGGCGGGCCTGACGCGTGGCGCGATCTACTGGCATTTCAAGAATAAATGCGAGCTGTTCAGCGCCATGGTGGATCGCGAGTTGCTGCCGCTGGACGAACTGCTCGCCACCACGTTCGACGCCCGCGAGCCCGACCCGCTGCAACGCCTGCGCGACATCATCGTCGACTGCCTGTGCGACATGATGCGCAATCCGCGCCGCCGCACGATCGTCGAGATTCTGTTGCTGAAATGGGAACATACGCAGGATATGCAGCCGGTCATCGATCGCAAGCAGATCAATGTACGGCAAAGCATCGAACGCATGCAGCGCGGCCTCGACAATGCTGTTGCGAAAGCGCAACTTCCGGCCGCGCTGGACACGCAGCGTGCCGCCCAGTTCCTGCACGCGCTGATCGTCGGCGTCATGTCGGACTACCTGACGGCGTCGGAGCATCTCGATATTCTAGTGGAAGCGCCCCGGCTGATCGACGCCTATCTCGACATGCTGCGCCTTTCGCCCGCCATGCGGCGCATTGCCGCACCGGTCTGACCCTGCCCGGGCGCGCCTGCTGCAGCGATGCGCCATCGCCGATACACTGACGGGGACGGACGTCGGCGCGCAGCGCCGGCGACCGCTTCCTTCTCCCCCTCTTCTCGACCCCGGGACCCGTTCGCGATGGACAACATCGATCTGGAAGTGCTGCACAGCGCCGCGCATTGGCAGCGCGAGGGATTCCACACGGTCCTGGGCACCGTGGTGCGCACCTGGGGGTCCGCGCCGCGGCCGCTCGGATCGCTCGTCGCGGTGCGCGCCGACGGCCGGATCGCCGGATCGGTCTCCGGCGGCTGCATCGAGGACGATCTGATCGCCCGCGCCCAGGCCGGCACGCTGCCCGTCGAACGGCCGGAACAGCTGACCTACGGCGTGAGCGCGGACGAGGCGCAGCGTTTCGGGCTGCCTTGCGGCGGGACCTTGCAGCTCGTGCTGGAACCGTTGGGAGCGCGCAGCGCGTTGCCGGCGCTGCTCGCGGCGATCACCGCCGATACGCTGGTCGCACGGCATCTCGATCTGCGCACCGGCATGGTCTCGCTGTCCGCGGGCCAGCGCGCGGGCTTTTCGTTCGACGGCGAGACGCTCGTCGTCGTGCACGGCGCGCCATACCGACTCCTGCTGATCGGGGCCGGCCAGTTATCCCGTTATGTCGCGGAAATGGCCGTGCCGCTGGGTTATCAGGTGACGGTCTGCGACCCGCGCGAGGAATACGTGGGCGGCTGGACGGTGCCTCGCACCACCCTCTTGACCGAGATGCCCGACGACGTGGTGCTGTCGATGGGGGTGGACATGCGCACCGCCATCGTCGCGCTCACGCATGATCCGAAGCTCGACGACCTGGCGTTGATCGACGCATTGCAGTCGCCGGCTTTCTACGTGGGGGCGATCGGCTCGCGGGCGAATCGCCAGGCGCGCGCGGCGCGCCTGAAAATGTTCGATGTGGACGACAGCCAGCTCGCGCGGCTGCACAGTCCGGTCGGTCTCGCGATCGGCGCGAAGACGCCGCCCGAAATCGCCGTGTCGATTCTCGCGGAAATGACGGCGGTACGGTATCAGGTCCATCAGACCGTGTCGGCTGGCGGCCTTTCCGCGCTGGCCCGGCCCGAGGACCCGGCCGACGTCCGGACGAATCCGGCGCAGGTCCGGGAATCGCGTCCGCGATCCGGAACGGCGCCGTATTGCAGCGTGTGATATCGAAGCAGAAACGCGGGGCAGAAACGCGGAGCGGAGACGCGGGAAAAGACGGAAGCGAGGAGGAAGACGCCACCGCTGGCCGGCTTACTGCGCCTTCCAGTTGAACCGCACCTTCGCATGGCCGTTGCCGGCTACCTTGACCTGTTTCTTCTGCTCGTGACCGGCATAGGTCGCCTGCACCGTATAGGAGCCGGGCTTCAGGCGAACCAGCATGTAGGGGCCTTGCGACGAGGTCTCGAGGATCTTGCCGCCCTTGTCGTCGGTGATGACCAGCGCCACGTCGGAGACGAAATCGCGCTCCCCGCCGATGAACTCGAGCGACAACGGCCATTTCGCGGCGGCGGTCTGGATGGCTTTCGACTCGTCGAGACCGACACCGCCCGAGAGAAATTGCACATCGCCCTGCTGGGCCGCGGCCGGCAGGGCGCTGGTGACCTCGGGAGCCGCCTCGGCCGCCACGGTGGCGGTTCCCATCGCGACGAAGGCGGCCGTCACGGCGGCCAGCACGATGTTCGAGATTCGCTGGTTGTTCAGATTCGGCATTGCGGCTTTCTCCTTTTATTGTCGGCAGTGGAGCGCGACGCGCGCGCGCATGACGGGGGAGTACGTGCCGGACACCGTCTCTTCCGCCACGCTCCGTCATGCAAGTTCCACGCCACGCGTCCGGCGTCCCGCCCCGGGTCAGGATCCCAAATCGACCGGCACGAAGATCTGCGAGTCCTCGCGCTGGATCAGCAAGGCGACGCTGTTGCCCGCGTGGGTGATCCGATCACGCAATTGCGCCACGCTCGTCACCGGCTGGCCATTGATCGACAGGATCACATCGCCCTGCTCGATCCCGGCGTTACGCGCCGCGCCCGTCGATTGCTCGACCAGCAGACCGCCGGCGATCCCGGACGCACTGCGTTCCTGCGGCGTCAGCGTCCGCGCGGCCACGCCCAGACGTCCCTGCGGCGCCGCGGCGTCTTCCCGGGTCGCGACGGCCTTCTCGTCGCCGAGCTTGCCCACCGTCACGTCGAGCGTCCTGCTGGTGCCGTCGCGCCATATCTGGAGCTTCGCCTGTGCGCCGGGATGGATATCCGCGACCGCCGCCGGCACCGACGACGAGTCGTCGATACCCTGACCATTGACCGAAAGAATCACGTCGCCGGGTTTGAGGCCGGCCTTCGCCGCCGGCCCGTTCGCATCGACCGAGGCGACCAGCGCGCCGTTCGTGTCCTTCAGACCGAACGAGTTCGCCAGCGACTGGTTGAGTTCCTGGATGGTCACGCCGATGCGCCCGCGGCTCACATGTCCGTCGCTGATCAGTGCGTTCTTGACCTTCATCGCGACGTTGATCGGAATCGCGAACGACAGGCCCTGGAAGCCGCCCGTCTGACTGTAGATCATCGAGTTGATGCCGATCACCTCACCCTCGAGATTGAAGAGCGGGCCGCCGGAGTTGCCGGGGTTCACGGGCACGTCGGTCTGGATGAACGGCACGTAGGTGTCGTCGGGCAACGAGCGCGACTTCGCGCTGATGATGCCGGAGGTGACCGTGTTGATGAAGCCGTACGGGGAGCCGATCGCCACCACCCACTGCCCGACCTTGCTGCGCGACGGATCGCCGATCTTCACGATCGGCAGGTTCTTCGCATCGATCTTCAGGACCGCGACGTCGGTCGGCTTGTCGACGCCGACGACCTTCGCGCGGAACTCGCGCTTGTCGGTGAGCTTGACCGTGACGACGTTCGCGCCTTCGACCACGTGCGCATTGGTCAGGATATAGCCGTCCGGACTGACGACGAAACCCGAACCCAGGCTGGTGCTGGGCGCATCGTCCTGCTGATGCGGCGCGTCGCCGTAGAAATGCTTGAAGAACTGGTAGAAGGGGTCATCGGGGCTGACCGGCAGCTGCTGCTGCGCCTGCGCGCGCGAGGACGCCTTGCCTTCGTGCTTGGCGCTGATGTTGACCACGGCCGGGCTGTAGGTCTCGGCCAGTCCGGAGAAATCCGGCACGCCGGTCTTTGCCGCCGCTTCGGCGGGCATCATCGGCGCGGCCTGGGCCGGCTCGACGAGATGCGTGTCGTAATGACGGGCGCCCGCCAGATAACTGCCGCCGATCGCCAGGGCCAGCACGCCGGCCATGGCGCTGCGTTTGAATGTTCGTTGTTGCATGCGGACTCCTTCGACGCTCGCGGTATGACGGGATGCGCGGCCGGATGAGACCGCTGTCGACCGTCAGATTACGACGCGCCGCTTAAATGAGCCTTAAACGCGAAACCTCGAACTCAGGCTGTCGCGCGAAACCAGACCGTGACGCGCAAGCCGGGCGGACCGCGCCGCACGGCCCGCGCCGCGCCGGCGCCGGAGGCCGCACCCGGCGTCGCGTCCAGCATCGCGCCCGACATCGCGCCCGACATCGCGCCCGGTGCAGCGCCCGGTGCGGGGTCCTCCGGTGCGGGGTCCGGTGCGGGGTCCGGATCGCCATCGGCCAGCACGATACGGGCGCCGTGACGATCGACGATGTGCCTGACGATCGCCAGCCCCAGGCCGCTGCCCTGTTCCGGCGCCTGGCCCCGCGCGCCATGCTCCGGCGAGCGGTAGAAACGGTCGAATACCCGCTCCCGCTCCCCCGGTGCGATGCCCGGGCCCGTATCGACGATCTCGATGAACGCCTGCGCGTCGCGCCGGCCGGTCGACACATCGACGCGCCCGCCCGGCGGCGTGTACTTCACGGCGTTGTCGAGCAGATTGCCGAGCATCACGCGCAGCGCCTCGCCGTCGCCGGGAATGGACGTGGCGACCGCGCCTTCGATCCCCAGATCGACGCCCTTCTCGATCGCCAGCGGCGTGAGCGCGAGCACGCACGCCTCGATCAGCGGCAGCAGGTCGACCGACGCGCCGCTCCCGGCGCGCGCGCCCTTGCCTGGCACGCGCGCCGACGCCCATGGCAAAACGGCGGACGCCTCCGGCGTCATCTCGCCTTCCCCGTCGCGCTTTCCGTCGTGCACCGCGCGCGCCGGCGCACCCGCGTCGCCGCCCGCCTCGGCCCGCGCCAGCGACAGCAACTGCTCGACCAGACGGGTCGCGCGTGCGACGCCCTGATGCAGATCGGCGAGCGCTTCGTCGCGGGCAGCGGGGTCCGTGGCGCGTTCGAGCAGTTGCGCCTGGATGCGCAGCGCGGCGAGCGGCGTGCGCAGTTCATGCGCGGCATCGGCGACAAAGGCCTTCTGCGTATCGAGCGCGCCGCTCAGCCGCTGCAGCAGGCCGTTCAGCGCATGCACGACGGGCCGGATCTCGCCGGGCAGCCGGCGGTCGGGCAAGGGATCGACCGCCTCGGGCCGGCGTGCCTCGAGTGCGTGCGCGAGGCGCGACAGCGGCCGCAGGCCGCGGCCGACGATCAACCACACGCCCAGTCCCAGCACAGGCAACAGCACCAGCAACGGCCACACCGTGCGCCAGGCGGTTTCCGCGGCCAGCAGGTCGCGAATCGCCATCGGCTGCGCGAGCTGCACGACGTTATCGCCGACGATCGCGCTGTAGACGCGCCACTCTCCCACCGGCGTATGTTCGGTCGAGAAACCGAGTTCGGCGCGCGGCGCGAGCGGTGCGCGCGGATGCGAATAGTAGAGCTGCGCGCCATCGCGGCTCCAGATCTGGATGACGACGCCCTCGCCCTGGCTTGCATGGCCGCCCAGCACCGATGAAAACGGCTCCGACGGCAACGCCGCGGCGGTCTGCTGCAATTGATAGTCGAACAGCGCGTTCGCCTCGGCGCGCGCCTGCCGATAGATCAGAATGCCCGCCAGCACGACGCCGATCAGGACGATGGCCAGCAGCCAGGCCAGCAGGACGCGGCGAATCGAACGCATGGGGTTCCTGGAGAGTGTTAGGTGCCCGACACGACATAGCCCAGGCCGCGCACGGTGCGGATGACGTCGGCGCCGAGTTTCTTGCGCAGCGCGTGGACATACACTTCGACCGCGTTGCTGCCGATCTCCTCGCCCCAGCCGTAGATCCGCTCCTCGAGTTGCGCCTTCGACAGTACCGCACCCGGACGCGCGATCAGGGCTTCGAGCAACGCGAACTCCCGTGCGGACAGCGCCACCGCGACGCCGTCGAGCGCGACCGCGCGCGCGGCCGGATCGATCGACAGCCGGCCGATGCGGACCGCCGGATCGCTGCGTCCCGCCTGACGGCGCAGCAGCGCGCGCATCCGGGCGGCCAGTTCGTCGAGGTCGAACGGCTTGACCAGATAATCGTCGGCGCCGGCGTCCAGCCCCTTGATGCGGTCGGCCACCGCGTCGCGCGCGGTGACGATCATCACCGGCAGACGCTGGCCGGCGGCGCGCAGGTGGCGCAGCACGTCCAGGCCGTCGCGCTTGGGCAGGCCCAGATCGAGCAGCACCATATCGTACTGCTCGAGCGCGAGCGCGGAGAGGGCCGCCGCCCCGTCGGCGACCCAGTCGGCCGCCCAACCGTCGGCGCGCAATGCCTTGCGCACGCCTTCGGCGATCATCCGGTCGTCTTCAACGAGCAGGATGCGCATGTTTCGCCTCGTGCCCGGTGCCGTCCCTCGGCCACGCGGCGCGCATCCGCGCCAGGCAGGCGCGGACATCGCCCGGCACCACATGCGCCGCGCAGGCCAGCATCAGGTTGCGCGACATGCCGAAGTCCTCGACCAGATAGCCCTGCGCGTCACGCCCGTCCGTGGCGCCGCGCACCTGCTCGATGATCGGCACGACCGGTGCGCCGTACGCCCAGACGGGGATGCCGAGCGCGGTGGCGAAGCCGACTTCGAACGCGGTGCCGGAGTCCGGTTCGTGGCCGCGGAAATCCTGCAGATTGGCGAGTACCGCGTCGGCGCGGCGGATCAGTCCCAGATTGGCCTCGAAGATCCGGCGGGCGAAGGCGGCGGGCGCCGCCGCGTCGGCCGGTAGCGGCGCATCCAGCGGAAACAGGCCCTCGAAGCCGAATTCCGCGCACAGCGCGCGCAATGCCGCGCCGCGCGCGGGCGCGTCCGGGAAGAACACGTCGGGACCCGCGAGATACACCCTCGGAGACATCGGTACGGATGGCATGGCAGGCCACAAGGAAAGGAGTGAAAGGCGGCGCGCCGACGCACAGGGCGGCGCGCCGCGGCGACACGCTTGCGCCTTCGCGCATTGTATGTCCGTTGCCCGATCCGCGCGCGCCGTGCGCCGCCGTCGCGCGCCCGCGTCACTGCGCACGATTCCCGACGATCGGCGCCGCCGGCATGACGCAGGCCGCCGCAATGTGACTAGAATGGGCGATTCCCATCGTTCCCCGAGCCGCTCCTTGCCTTCCTCGCACGCCTCCCGAGCTGCTGTCCGCGCCAGGTCTTCTGCCCGTTCGCCCGATTCCGCATCGTCTGCTGCTCCGTCTTCCGCTACCCGCTTGCCCGCTACTTCGCCGTCCGCTACTTCGCCATCCGCCGCTTCGCCGTCCTCGTCTGCGCCGCTTCCGCTCGTCCGCTGCGCCGCCGCTCGCGAGACCGCGCTGCCGCGACGCGTGCGCAGGGCGCTCGCCGGTTGCGCGCTGGTGCTCGGCATGGCGCCGCTCGCCTGGCCACAGGCCGTCGTCGCGCAGGAGGCCCACGCCACGCGCGCCGGCGCCGCGGCTCGCGCGAAGGCGCGTCCGCAGGAGCGACGCGACAAGGCCGCCGCGAACGCTGCGAAAAATGCCGCGCTCGCCGAGCGCCGCGCCGCCGGGAAACGACAGCGCGCCGACGCGAGCGACGCGACCGCGCGCCTGACCGCGCGCGCGCTCACGCCGGCGGCCGCCCGCTCCCGTGCGGAACGCGCCGCCGGCCCCGCGCCGGCACCGGCCGCCGCTGCCGCACGCATCGCCCCGGCCCGCCCCGCCGCGCTGTCCGCCGCGCTTGCCGCGTTGTCCGCACGCCGCGCTTCCGCCGCAGGCGCCGTCGACACCGACGACGCCGGCGACGCGCCCAACGCCATGTTGCCCGGGCCGGTGATGGCGGCGCTCACGCGCGCCAACATCCCGCGCGCGTCGATCAGCGCGCTGGTCATGCGTCTCGACGACGACCAGCAGATACTCGCCGTCAACGCGCGCCGTCCGATGACGCCCGCCTCGACGATGAAGGTGGTCACCACCTATGCCGGCCTGTCGATGCTCGGCGCGGACTTCCGCTGGCAGACCTCGGCCTTCGCCGACGGCACGCTCGCCAATGGCGTGCTGCACGGCAATCTCTACATCGAGGGAACCGGCGATCCCTTCCTCGTGCCCGAACAGCTCGGCGATCTGATTGCCCAGATTCGCCGCGCCGGCATCACGCAGATCGCCGGCGACCTCGTGCTCGACAAGGGCTATTTCGACCCGTCGACGCGCGATGCGCCGCCGCTCGACGACGCCGCGTCCGCTCCCTACAACGTCGGCCCGGACCCCTTGCTCTACGCGTTCAAGGCGTTGACGATCGACGTCTCGCCCGGCGCCGACGGCGCCGCGCAGATCGACGTCCAGCCTCCGCTCGCGCAGCTGCGCATCGTCAACGACATCCGCATGACCAACGGCGCGTGTCGCGGCGGGGAAGCGAACCCGATGCTGAGCAACGGCGCCGACGGCACGTTGAACCTGCGCTTCACGGGCAGCCTGTCGACGCGCTGCGGCACGCAGCAGACGAACATCGCGGTGCTCGACCACACGCGCTTCTTCTCCGGCGGTTTTCTTGCGCTCTGGCAGCAGGCCGGCGGCACGTTCACCGGCACCGTGCGCGAGGCGCCGGTGCCGGTGGCCGCGCAACGCATCGCGGTGCATGCGAGCCCGCCGCTCGGCGAGGTGATCCGCAGCATGAACAAGTTCAGCAACAATGCGATGGCGCGCAACATCTATCTGACCATCGGCGCGGTGACCTTCAAACCGCCGGCCACGCTCGACGGCACCGAGCGGATGATGAACCGCTGGTTCAAGCGCAACCATATCGACGCGCAAGGCCTGGTGGTGGACAACGGCTCGGGCCTGGCGCGCGACGCGGCCATCAGCGCCGAGACGATGGGCGAACTGCTGAACTCCGCGTATCGCAGCCCGGTGGCGCAGCCGCTGATGGATTCGCTGCCGACCGTCGGCGTCGACGGCACGATGCGCCGCCGGCTGACGAACAGCGGCATCGCCGGCCACGCGCAGATCAAGACCGGAACGCTGGGGAACGTGCGGGCGATCGCCGGCTATGTGTTCGCGGCGAACGGCCATCCTTACGCGGTGGTGAGTTTCATCAACGACCCGCGCTCGTCGGCCGGCGGCGCCGCGCACGATGCGCTGCTGAACTGGGTGTACAACCAGCCGTGAGCCCGGGCGGGGAATCCGGGTCCCGGGCCCTGGAGCTGTCCGCCGTTGAACCTGCCTGCCGTCGAACCTGCCGGGGAGCGCTCAGGCCGCGCCGCTGCCCGCTTCGGGTATGAAAGCGGCCGCGGCGCGTCCCAGCCGGTCCGCCACTGCGTGCCACCCGGCGGCGTCCGGCGGCGCCTCGACGAGGATGCGCGCGACGTGCGCGCCGTCCAGCGCGCGCAGCATCCCGTACAGCACGCGCGCGTAGCCGGCGGCATCCGTCGGCGCCCGCACGCGCTCCACGTCGCGCGCGCCGTCCAGCGCCGCCGCGCCTTGCGCGCTGTGTGTCACGACCGCGTACCGCACGCCCGGCGCCCGCGCGTGCAGCGCGGCGGCGATCGCCCGCGCGGACAGCAGCGCCAGCGGCGTCGCCGGCGCGTAATGCGCGCGCAGGGTGCCCGACGCACGCGGCGCGGGCGACGCCGCGGCGCGCGCCGCGCCCATCGACGGCATGACGCCCAGCACCTCGGCGATCTGCTCCGGCGTCACGTGCCCGGGCCGCAGCAGCGCCGGAAACCCCCGCGACAGGTCGATGATCGTCGACTCGATGCCGACCATGCTGTCCCCGCCCTCCAGTACCGGGATCGCGCCGCCGAACTCGTCGATCACGTGTCGCGCGGCGGTCGGGCTCACCTTGCCGAACCGGTTCGCCGACGGCGCCGCGACCCCGCCGTGCCCGCCGCGCAACGCCGAAAAGGCTTCGAGCAGCGCCTGCGCGACCGGATGCGACGGGCAGCGCAGACCGATCGAATCCTGTCCGCCGCTCACGGCGGCCGGAATGCGCGCGGCGCGCCCGAGGATCAGCGTGAGCGGCCCCGGCCAGAACGCGTCGATCAGCGCCTGCGCGGCCGGCGGCAGAGCCACAGCCCACCACAGCGGGTCGCCGCCCGGCGGCAGGTGCACGATCACCGGGTGATTCGACGGCCGGCCCTTCGCCGCATAGATGCGCGCCACCGCGATGGGATCGGCCGCGTCGGCGCCCAGCCCGTAGACCGTTTCGGTCGGAAACCCCACCAGATGTCCCGCGGCGAGCAACGCGGCGGCCGCGGCGATGCCTGCCGGTCCGGCCGGCAGGCGGGCGGCCTCGGACGGGGCGACCGGGGGCCGGGACGATGTCATCGGTCGAGCGGGATATGCAGCTGCGCGGCGACCGTGCGCGACGCGGCGCGCGCGGCCTCGAGCGTCGGCGCGGTGCAGGTGATGTGGCCCATCTTGCGCCCCTGCCGCGCGTCTTCCTTGCCGTACAGATGCAGATGCGCGCCGGCCACGCCCACGACCGCATCCCAGGCCGGCGTGTGCGCCACCGGTGCCCCGACGGCCGGTTCGACGGCGATAAGGGAGCTGCCGGAACGGACATGAGCGCTTTCGGCATTCCCCGATGCGGGCGCGAACCAGACATCGCCCAGCACGTTCAGCATCACCGCGGCCGAGTGCTGGCTGGTGTCGCCCAGCGGCAGCCCGGTCATCGCCCGCACCTGCTGCTCGAACTGGCTGCTCACGCAGGCATCGATCGTGTAATGACCCGAATTGTGCGGCCGGGGCGCCATTTCGTTGGCGACCAGCGAGCCGTCGTGCAGCACGAAGAACTCCACGCACAGCACGCCGACATAATCGAGTTCGGCGGCGATCGTACGCGCTTCGTCGCGCACGCGCGCCGTCAGCGCCAGGTCCAGCGACGGCGCCGGCACGACGGTCTCGGCGAGGATGCCGTCGCGGTGGACGTTCTGCGCGATCGGATAGACGACGCATTCGCCATCGAAGCCCCGCGCCACCAGCGCGGACACCTCGAACGCCAGCGACAGGCGTTTCTCGAGCACGCACGGCGCGCCGTCGAACGCGCGAAACGCCTGTCGCGCCTCGTCGGCGGTCGCGACCCGCACCTGGCCCTTGCCGTCGTAACCCAGCCGCGCGGTCTTGACGATGCCGGGCAGCACGGGGGCGAACGCCGCGTCGTCGAACCGGTCGAGCTGCTCGACGGATTCGATGACGAGATGCGGGGCGACGCCGACACAGTCGGCGAGGAAACGCTTCTCGGCGATGCGGTCCTGCGCGACGGCGACCGCGCATCCCGCGGGACTCACCCGGACCGTGCGCGCCAGGGCGTCGAGACTGGCCGCCGGGACGTTTTCGAATTCGGTCGTGACGGCCTCGCACAGCGCCGCCAGTTCGGCGAGCGCCGCCGGATCGTCATAGGCGGCGCGCAACTGGCGGTCCGCCACGGCGCCGGCCGGGCTGTGCGGGTCGGGGTCGAGCACGGCGACCCGGTACCCCATCGACTGCGCGGCGAAACAGAACATCCGGCCCAGCTGGCCGCCGCCCAGAATGCCGAGCCACGCGCCCGGCAGGATCGGCGGACCGCCCGCGTGCGCGAGGCGCGCACCGTGGGCGACGGGATCGCTTTGCGACGCGGACGTCGATGCCGCCATGCCCGGGTTCGCCGCGGCGCTCGCCGGGGTGCTCACGCGACCGCTCCGCCCGCGCCCTGCCCGGCCGGCGCGGCGTGCGCCGCCTCCGCTCCGGCTGGCGGCGGCAGCACCATCGCCTCGGCGGCCTCGCGCTGCCGCACGCGGAACGCGTCGAGCCTCGCGCAGGTGTGCGGGCACTCGCCGGCGAGCAGCGCGACCGCGAACAGCGCGGCGTTGGCCGCGCCCGCCTCGCCGATCGCGAACGTCGCCACCGGCACGCCGCGCGGCATCTGCACGATCGAATGCAGCGAGTCGACGCCGCGCAGGTATTTGCTGGCGACCGGCACGCCCAGCACCGGCACCGTGGTCTTCGCCGCGAGCATGCCCGGCAGATGCGCGGCGCCCCCGGCGCCGGCGATGATCGCGCGCAGACCACGCGCGCGCGCGCTTTCGGCATACGCGAACATCTCGTCGGGCATCCGGTGCGCGGAGACGACCTTCGCCTCATGCGCGATGCCGAATTCCTCGAGGATCGCGACGGCATGCCGCATCACGTCCCAGTCGGAACTCGACCCCATCAAGACACCAATCTTCGGGCCGTCCTGTTCGGTCGGCATGCGCAGGCCGGCGGCGGCGCCCTTGTGTTGATCGATCATTGCGGACAATCAGCTTCCATCAGGTTGTTCGATCGCGGAGGCGAACGAGGACAGGCACGGGGACAGATACAGCGACGAAAATACGGGCAGGCGCACGGACACGGACGACACGGCCGGCAAGGACAGGCTCAGCGAAGCGTCGCGCCGGTCAGACGGGTCAGCGCCTCACGATACTTCTCGGCGGTCTTGGCGACGACGTCGGCCGGCAGCCGGGGCGCGGGCGGGGTCTTGTCCCAGACCTGCGTCTCCAGCCAGTCGCGCACGAACTGCTTGTCGAACGACGGCGGATTCGACCCGACCCGATACGCGTCGGCGGGCCAGAAACGCGACGAGTCGGCGGTCAGCACCTCGTCCATCAGATACAGTTCGCCCGCGTCGTCGAGACCGAATTCGAATTTCGTGTCGGCGATGATGATGCCGCGCGTCGCCGCGTATTTCGAGGCTTCCGTATACAACTGGATGCTGATCGCGCGGATGCGCTCGGCGAGCTCGCGCCCGATCCGGCCGGCGGCGTCGTCGAAGCTGATGTTCTCGTCATGCTCGCCAAGCTCGGCCTTGGCCGCCGGCGTGAAGATCGGCTCGGGCAGCTTCTCGGCGTTGCGCAGGCCGGGCGGCAGCGCGACGCCGCAGACCGCGCCGTGCGCCTGGTATTCCTTCCAGCCGCTGCCCGCCAGATAGCCGCGCACCACCGCTTCGATCATGATCGGCTGCAGGCGGCGCACGACCACCGAACGCCCGGCCACCTGCGCGGCCTCGTCGGCGGCGACGACGGTTTCCGGCGCGATGCCGGTCAGATGGTTCGGGACGATGGCGGCGAGACGGTCGAACCAGAAATCGGCCATCTGGTTCAGCACCCGGCCCTTGTCCGGAATCGGCTCGCCCAGCACCACGTCGAAGGCCGACAGCCGGTCGGACGTGACGATCAGCAGCTTGTCGTCGCCCACCGCGTAGTTGTCGCGCACCTTGCCGCGGCCCAGCAGCGGCAGGGAGCGAAGAGTGGATTCATAGAGCGTCGATGACATGGAGGGGCATCCTGTGGTCGGCCGCGCGCCGGCGTGGCACGGAAAAGCGGGGATTTTAATACTTTTGGCGTCCACCCTGCCCGTTTTTCGATAATCATGGACGAAAAAAAGCCGCCGGTCATCCAGGATGAACAACGGCGGCATGCGACACGGGCTGACGACACGGCCTGACGACGCAGGCCGGCGACGCAGGCCGGCGACACGTGACGTCGACCGCGACGCCCGGCCCGGCGCGCGTCGCGCGGGCCGAAGCCCGCCGGAGCACGCGCGGCGCGCGGCGCTTTACTTGACGACCTGCGCCAATTCGCCGCGTTTGTAGCGCTCGGCCATCTTTTCGAGCGACATCGGCTTGATCTTGCCGGCCTGGCCTTCGCAGCCGAACGCGACATAGCGGTCGAGACAGACCTGCTTGGCGGCGGCGCGCGCGGGCTTGAGGAAATCGCGCGGGTCGAACTTCGAGGGGTTTTCCGCGAAGTACCGGCGGATCGCGCCGGTGATCGCCAGACGCAGATCGGTGTCGATGTTGATCTTGCGCACGCCGTTGCGGATGCCTTCCTGGATCTCCTCGACCGGCACGCCGTAGGTTTCCTTCATGTCGCCGCCGAATTCGCGGATCTCGGCGAGCAGTTCCTGCGGCACCGACGACGAACCGTGCATCACCAGGTGAGTGTTCGGAATCCGGCGATGGATTTCCTTGATCCGCTCGATCGACAGGATGTCCCCGGTCGGCTTCTTCGTGAACTTGTACGCGCCGTGCGAGGTGCCGATCGCGATCGCCAGCGCGTCGCAACCGGTGCGGCGCACGAAGTCGGCCGCCTGCTCCGGGTCGGTCAGCAGCTGCTCGCGGGTCATCGTGCCTTCGGCGCCGTGCCCGTCTTCCTTGTCGCCCTTCATCGTTTCGAGCGAGCCCAGCACGCCCAGCTCGGCCTCGACGGTGATGCCGATCGAATGCGAGAAGTCGACGACCTGCTTCGACGTCGCCACGTTGTACTCGTAGGACGCGACCGTCTTGCCGTCCGCTTCCAGCGAGCCGTCCATCATCACGCTGGTGAAGCCGCTACGGATCGCCGACATGCAGATCGCCGGCGACTGGCCGTGATCCTGGTGCATCACGACCGGGATGTGCGGATAGGCTTCGACGGCCGCCTCGATCAGGTGACGCAGGAAGGGCTCGCCGGCATACTTGCGCGCGCCTGCCGACGCCTGCATGATGACCGGCGCGTTGACCTGGTCGGCCGCTTCCATGATCGCCTGCACCTGCTCCAGGTTGTTCACGTTGAACGCGGGCAGACCGTAGCCGTTCTCGGCGGCGTGGTCCAACAGTTGACGCATTGATACGATAGGCATCTCAAAACTCCTTAGATTAAAACGATAGCGTGCAATACGTTCCGGGCATCGTCGCCGCCCGCGGGCGGCGCCAGGACAAATGGCCGAGATCGATGTCGGTCACCGATGCCGGCCATTGGAACGCAAAAAAATATTCCGTTCAGTGCTCGCCCACTCGTACGATCTTCAATGCGTTCGTGCCGCCCGCCTGACCCATCGGTTCGCCGACGGTCAGCACGACCTGATCGCCCGCCGCCGCGTAGCCATGGCTGACCAGCGCGTCGAGCGCCGCGGCCAGCATCGTGTCGCGGTCGGTGCTGGCCTCGGCCGCGAGCGGCGTGACGTTGCGGTACAACGCCATCGCGCGCTGGGTGCGCAGGCGCGGCGTGAGCGCGTAGATCGGCACCTGGGTCCAGTGACGGCTCATCCACAGCGCGGTCGCGCCGGATTCGGTCAGCGCGACGATCGCCTTCGCCCCCAGATGGTAGGCGGTGAACATCGCGCCGATCGCGATCGACTGGTCGATACGATTGAAGGTGCGGTCGACGATGTCGCGGTCGAACGCCACTTCCTGGGTCTTTTCCGCCTCGATGCAGATCGCGGCCATCGTCTCGATGGTCTCGACCGGATATTTGCCCGCGGCGGTCTCGGCCGACAGCATCACCGCGTCGGTGCCGTCGAGCACCGCGTTGGCGACGTCGGACACCTCGGCGCGCGTGGGCACCGGCGCGAGGATCATCGATTCCATCATCTGCGTGGCGGTGATCACCAGGCGGTTCGCGTCGCGCGCCATCCTGATCATGCGTTTCTGCAGCGCCGGCACCGCGGCGTTGCCGACCTCGACCGCCAGGTCGCCCCGGGCGACCATGATGCCGTCCGACGCCTCGAGGATCTCGGCCAGCGCCGGGATCGCCTCGGCGCGCTCGATCTTCGCGATCATCTTCGGCTTGATGCCGTGGGCCGCGCCGGCGATGATCGCCAGCTGCCGCGCCATCGCCATGTCGGTCGCGCTCTTCGGAAACGACACCGCGATGTAGTCCGCCTGGATGTCCATCGCGGTGCGGATGTCCTCCATGTCCTTCGCCGTCAGCGCCGGCGCCGACAGGCCGCCGCCCTGCCGGTTGATGCCCTTGTTGTTCGACAGGACGCCGCCGATGCGCACGGTCGTGTGGATCGCCGGGCCGACGACCCTGTCGACCACCAGCACGATCAGGCCGTCGTTGAGCAGCAGGACATCGCCGCGCGACAGGTCCTGCGGCAGATCGGGGTAGTCGAGCCCCACCCGCTCGTCGTTGCCCAGCGCGCAGGTGGCGTCGAGAATGAAGGGGCGGCCCGGGACCAGGGTCGTCTTGCCGTTGGCGAACTTGCCGACCCGGATCTTCGGCCCCTGCAGGTCGGCCATGATCGCGACCTCGCGACCCAGGGAGCGGGCCGCGGCGCGCACCCGGTCGGCGCGGCCGCGATGGTCGTCGGCGGTGCCGTGGGAGAAATTCAGACGGGCGACGTCGAGCCCCGCGCGGATCATGCGGGTCAGGATCTCGCTGTCGTCCGACGCCGGCCCGAGCGTGGCGACGATCTTCGTCGCGCGGCGCCGGCTGCCCGCGGGCAATGCATTCACCGGCTCGGCCTGCGGCGGCGCGATCCAGTGCGCGGGCGGGCTGTTGCCGACCGGAACCGCCGCGCCCGTACCCGTGGCAACCGTACCCGTGGCAACCGTACCCGTGGCAACCGTACCCGTGGCAACCGTACCTACCGCAGCCGTATCCGCCGTCGTATCCGCTGCGTCCATGCCCGCTTTGCCGCCGTCCGCCATGTGATCTCCCGTGTCCTCGCGTCGCGTCACCATGATCATGCCCTCGATTCGAGGACTTCCACCGCGGGCAGCTTCTTGCCCTCGAGGAATTCGAGAAACGCGCCGCCGCCGGTCGAGATATAGCCGATACGATCGGTGATGCCGTATTTCGCGATCGCCGCGAGCGTGTCGCCCCCGCCCGCGATCGAAAACGCGTCGGATGCGGCGATGGCCTCGGCGAGCGTCTTCGTGCCGTTGCCGAACGCGTCGAACTCGAACACGCCGACCGGGCCGTTCCAGACGATCGTGCCGGCGGACTTCAACTGTTCGGCGAGCGCGCGCGCCGTGTCCGGTCCGATGTCGAGGATCAGGTCGTCGGCGGCGACGTCCGCGACCGGCTTGACCGTCGCCTCGGCGCTCGCGCTGAAGGTCTTCGCGGTGACGACGTCGGTGGGAATCGGCACCGACGCGCCACGCGCCTTCATCATCTCGATGATGGCCTTCGCTTCGTCGACCAGATCCGCCTCGGCCAGCGATTTGCCGATCGGCAGACCCGCCGCGAGCAGGAAGGTGTTGGCGATGCCGCCGCCGACGATCAGCTGGTCGACCTTGTCGGCGAGCGACTTCAGGATCGTCAGCTTGCTCGACACCTTCGAGCCGGCGACGATCGCCACCAGCGGTCGGCGCGGCGCGTGCAGCGCGCGGCCCAGCGCGTCGAGTTCCTGCGCGAGCAACGGACCCGCCACCGCGACCGGCGCGTATTTCGCGACGCCATGCGTGGTCGCCTCGGCGCGGTGCGCGGTGCCGAACGCGTCGTTCACGTAGATGTCGCACAGCGCCGCGATCTTGCGCGACAGCGCGTCGTCGTCCTTCTTCTCGCCGACGTTGACCCGGCAGTTCTCCAGCAGCACGACATCGCCCGGCGCGACCTCGACGCCGTTCTCGACCCAATTCCCGATCAGCGGCACGTCGCGGCCGAGCAGTTCGCCCAGGCGCCTGGCGATCGGCGCGAGCGAATCGGCCGGCTTGATCTGGCCCTCGGTGGGGCGGCCCAGGTGCGACGTCACCATCACCGCCGCGCCGGCGTCGAGCGCGGCCCGGATGGCCGGGGCCGACGCGCGGATCCGCGTGTCCTCCGTGATGTCGCCCTGATCGTTTTGCGGAACATTCAGATCGGCGCGAATGAAGACGCGCTTGCCGGCGAGCTTGCCATCGGCGATCAGGTCGGAAAGGCGGAGAACGTGTGTCATGGGCGTATGCGGGCAGCGCAGGAAAGGGTGGATCGGCGCGAAAGCGGATGGACCGGCCCACGGACCGGCGACAGGCAAGCATTCTACCCCGATGGCGGCGCACGGCAATGCGCCGAAACACTTCCATACACAGTGAACCGTCCGGCGCGCGCGCCGGTGCAAAGAGGCCGCCGCGCGCGGAGCGGGTGATTTACAATACGCGGTTGCAGACGGTTTTAAATAGATACGCCCGGCTTTACGTGCACCCCCGCAAACCTCGCAGCAAGGGTCGAGAGATGTCGAACATGAGTGAAATGCCGCTGGTCGAAGTCCGCGCCAAGGATCTGCCGGTGCATTGCCCGAATCCCACCATGCCGGCGTGGAGCATGCACCCGCGGGTGTTCATCGATGTGACCCACGGCGAGGCCCGCTGCCCGTATTGCGGCACCCGCTACAAGCTGCGCGCCGGCGAAGTGCTCAAGGGCCATACGGTCTGACACCTGCCCGAGCGGGCCATGCGGGGCCCCGGCCCCCGGCCGTTCGCCAGCACGGCGCCCCGGCATCGCCCCGGCGCAGCTGACCTTTCACCCCGCGCCTTGGCGCGCCCAGCGCGGCCCGGACCGTCCGACACCGGCGGACGGCACCGGCCGCCCGGTTTTTTTTGGATTTCTACTCGATGCGTCGAGCGCTCGTCATCGCCCCCAACTGGATCGGCGATGCGCTGATGGCCCAGCCCCTTTTCTCGCTGCTGAAACGACTGCATCCGAAGCTCACGCTCGATGTCGTCGCGCCGGCATCGGTCGCGCCGGTCCTGGAACGGATGCCCGAGGTCGACACGGTGCACGGCACCGACCTGGCCCATGGGCGCCTGCAATGGATGGCGCGCCGCCATCTTGCCGCCGAGCTGCGCGACAACGCGTACGACGTGGCCTACGTGCTGCCGAATTCGTTCAAGTCGGCGCTGATCCCGTGGCTCGCGCATGTCCGCCTGCGCGTGGGCTACCGCGGTGAACACCGCTACGGCCTGCTCAATGTCATTCACGCCGCGCCGTCGAAGAAACGCGAGCGCCCGCCGATGGTCGCGCAGTACGCCGCGCTGGCCTACGCGCCCGGCGCGACCCTGCCCGAGACGCTGCCGACGCCGCGGCTCGATCTCGATCTGAACGAAGGGGCGCGCGTGTCGCACCGTTTCACGCTCGACACCCGTGTGCCGCTGGTGGTCTTCTGCCCGGGCGCCGAGTACGGCCCGGCCAAGCGCTGGCCGCCCGAGCATTTCGCGCGGCTCGCCATCCTGCTGCGGCAGTCGTTTCCCTACGCGCAGTTCGTCGCGCTGGGCGCGCAGAAGGATGCGCCGATCGCGCAGGCGATCGTCGACCAGGCGCCCTTCGTGCGCAACCTGTGCGGACAGACCGCGCTGGGCGAGGCCTGCGCGCTGATCGGGCGCGCCGCGCTGGTGGTCAGCAACGATTCCGGGCTGATGCACGTGGCCGCCGCGCTGCGCCGGCCGCTGGTCGCGCTGTACGGTTCCACCGACCCGCGACACACCCCGCCCCTCTCGGACAGCGCGCAGGTACAATGGCTGCATCTCGAATGCAGTCCCTGCTTTGCGCGCGAATGCCCGCTCGGCCACCTGAACTGCCTGCGCCAGCTTGCACCGGAGCAGGTGTTCGAATCCGCCCGACAGCAGCTCATCGCCCGTCGCTGAACGTCGTTCAACCCTTTCCAATCGTCTTCCGCCGAAGCCAAGATGCCACGTTTCGCCCGCCTTTTCGAAGCCGCCGCCGACACGCTCAATGCGTTCTACGCCGCCATTGCCGAGAGCAATCTCGAAACGGCGATGGACTTGTGGATCGACGAGGAATTCGTCTCCTACATTCGTGCCGATGGCCCGCACCTGCATGGTCTCGAGCGCATCCGCGCCGGTCTGGCGCAGCAGTTCGAGCGCGGCCGCACGACGATCGAAGCCCTCGATGTGCGCGTCTACGACAGTCTCGGCACGGTCGTCTACGCCGCGGCCGAGGCGCACCGTCGTGCGGACCAGAGCGAGACCATGGTGTTCTCCACCTATGTGATGGTGCACGAGCGCGGCGAGTGGCGCATCGCGCACGTGCACGCCAGTGTGATGCCCGAAGAGACCGCCGGCCAGTTCGTCGCGAAGATGCGACGCGGGCGCGGGCCGCTGCACTGAACCGGATATCCTTGCACGTGGGGTGGGACGAAACGACACTGTCCGAATCGACCTCGCCTTACGTCGCACCGTCCTGGCTGCCTGGCGGGCATCTCCAGACCATCGTGCCCGCGCTGTTCGCGCGCCTGCCGGCGGTCGCGTACCGGCGTGAGCGCTGGGACACGCCCGACGGCGATTTCATCGACCTCGACTGGCTGGCCGAGGACGGCGTCGCGCCGGACCCCGCCGCGCCGCTGCTGGTGCTCTTCCATGGCCTGGAAGGCGGCTCGAACAGCCATTACGCGCGCGCCATCATGCACGCGGCGCGGCTGCGCGGCTGGCGCGCGGTGATTCCGCATTTTCGCAGCTGCAGCGGCGAGATGAATCGCGCGCCGCGCTTTTACCACTCCGGCGACGCGGCGGAGATCGACTGGATCCTGAAGCGTTTCGACACGCCGGTCTTCGCGGTCGGCGTATCGCTCGGGGGCAATGCGCTGTTGCGCTGGCTCGGCGAGCATGCGGCCGAATCGCGCCAGTGGGTGCGGGCGGCCGTGGCCGTGTCCGCGCCGATCGACCTCGCCATCGGCGGTCACGCGCTGGCGCAGGGCATCAATCGCCTCTATACCCGGCACTTCCTGAACACGTTGAAGAAGAAAGCCCTGCTGAAGCTGACCCAGTATCCGGCGCTGTTCGACCGCGAACGCATGCTGGCCGCGCGCACGCTGCACGATTTCGACGACGTCGTCACCGCGCCGCTGCATGGCTACCGGGATGCGGACGATTATTGGCGACGCGCGTCGGCCAAGCCCATCCTGCCCAGGATCGTCGTGCCGACGTTGTTGCTCAATGCGTTGAACGACCCCTTCCTGCCCATCGCCGCGCTGGCGTACGCCGGGCAGGTCTCCGTGGCGGTCACGCTCGAGTACCCGCCGACGGGCGGTCATGTCGGTTTCATGCGAGCCGGGCGCGCGCCCCTGCACGAGGACTGGCTGGCACGCCGCCTGCTCGCGTTTCTGGCCCCCCACTGGAGTTCCTGACATGGACCAGATCGTCCGCGACGCGCTCGCCAAATGGCCGAACGTTCCTGCCTGCACCGGCTGGCTGCTGCTCGACCGGCGCGGCCAGTGGCGGATGCGCGACGACGCCTGCCAGGCTGCCGGCGACCTCGGCGACGTGATCCATCACGCCGCGCTCAAGCGCTTCATCGAACGCAATTACGAAGCCGACGCGACCGGGCGCTGGTTTTTCCAGAACGGCCCGCAGCGCGTCTTCGTCGACCTGGCCTACACGCCGCATGTCGTCCGGCTGCACTGCGACGAGGCGGATGACGGCGGCGCGTCACGACTCGTCGACGAATGCGGCAACGCATTCGAGCCCGCAGCCGCGTGGTTCGACGATCAGGGCAGCGTGCTTTTTTCCACCGCAGGCGGGGCCGCTGCCGGTACGCCCGAGGCCGGTACGCCCGAGGCCGGTACGCCCGAGGCCGGTACGCCCGAGGCCGGTATGCCCGAGGCCGGTATGCCCCGCCCGGCGATCGCGCTGCTGCACGATCACGATCTGGCGCTGTTCGCCGAACGACTCGCCGCCGATGCGACACCGGAGGCCATCGCGGGTATCCCCCCGGGCGCCACCCCGGGCGCGATACCCTGGGGCGCCGGCCGATCGCTGCCGTTCGCGCCGATCGGCGCGGCCGACGTCGCCGGACGGTTCGGCTTCGTCCCGCGTCCTGAAATCTGAATTCCGCGCCCGCGTGGGCGGTCGCCGACGCCCCCGCCGCCGGCACGCCCCCCGACGGCGGGCTATTCTTGTCCTTTGCCCGCGCTCACCGCGCGCTTTTCCGGGAAACCCGACACGATGCACGACTCCTCCGCCGACCAGCCGACGCCGTCCGCGCTGACCCACTTCGACGCCGCCGGGCAGGCGCACATGGTCGACGTCGGCGACAAGGCGAGCACGCGCCGCGTGGCCATCGCACGCGGCACGATCCGCATGCGCGCCGAGACGCTGGCGCTGATCATGGCCGGCAACGCCAGGAAAGGCGACGTGATCGGCATCGCGCGCATCGCGGCCATCCAGGCGGCGAAGAAGACCGCCGACCTGATCCCGCTGTGTCACCCGCTGGCCCTGACCCGCGTCGCCGCCGATTTCGACACCGACGTCGCGCTGCCCGGCGTGCACTGCACCGTGCGTGCGGAGACCACCGGACAGACCGGCGTCGAGATGGAAGCGCTGACGGCGGTGCAGATCGGCCTGTTGACCATCTACGACATGTGCAAGGCGGCGGACCGCGGCATGACCATCACCGATGTGCGGCTGCTCGAGAAACAGGGCGGTAAATCGGGACAATGGTCGGCCCCCGTGCCTTGACGCACGGACGGTCCGGACAGTTCGAACCAGCCTGCCGTCGCGCCTTGCCGGCGTTCCCGCCCGCGTTCCCGCCCGCGTTCGGGCCGTGACCTGTCGCGCCCATCGAACGGATCGCTACCAAAGCCTGGCTGGCGGTTACATGGCCGGTTTCTTTGTGTATAGTCGCCGCTTGCTGCGACCACTTTGATGCCCATGCCCACCCTGTCTCCCCGCAACACGTCGATCTTCCTGTTTGCCTTGCTCGTGCTGGCCTGGACGGTACCCTACGCGGTGGTCGCGCATACCTATCCGGTCCCGACCTTCTACGCCGAATACACCGCCTACGGGCTGTTCGTGCTGATCGGCGCGACGGTCGGCGTGCTGACGGCCGGCGCGCCCGCGCTGCGCCGCGCCGCCTCGCCGCGCGTCGCCATCGTGCCGCTCGCGTTCGCGGCGGTGCTGGTGGCCCAGACGCTGATCCTGCCGACGCAGCAGCCGTCGATGAACCTGCTGGGCGCCGGTTCGCTGCTGGTTGCCGCGCTGGCCGTGCACGCGGGATACTGGACCAGCCGTCTGCAGCTCGGCGACGAGGCGCTGCGCTGGATCGCATGGGGACTGATCGCGGGCGGACTCTTCGCGCTGTTCTGCCAGGTGGTGCAGCTGTTTCACGCCGAGGCGCGCTTCGCGCCGTTCGTCGTCGCGTACGGCGTCCCCGCCGACCGCCGGCCGTTCGGCAACATGGCGCAGGCCAATCATCTGGCGACCTACATCGCCTTTGCGTTCGCCGCCGCCGTCTATCTGGTGCAGACGCGCCGTCTGCCGCTGCCCGTGTGGATCGTGCTGGCCGCGCTGTACTCGATCGGCCTCGCGCTGACGGTGTCGCGCACGCCCTGGCTGCAGACCGCCGTGATCTTCGTCGTCGGCCTGGCGATGGCCTGGTCCGACGCCCGCACGGCGATGCTGGTGCGCGGCTGGCAAAAAAGCCGGCGCTGGCTGGTGCCGGTGCTCACGGTGGTGATCTTCTGCGCGATGAACGTGCTGGTGCGGCGGCTGAACCTGGCGTTCGACCTGCATCTCGCCGAATCCGCCGCCGACCGCTTCAAGGATGCCGGCCAGATCTCGCCGCGTCTGGCGTTGTGGAGTTACGGCTGGACGATGTTCAGGACCCATCCCTGGCTGGGCGTGGGCTGGGGCGAATTCCCGCGTTTCCAATACGAGCTGGTGCAGCAGCTCGGCCGGGTGGAGATCGCGAACAATTCGCACGACATCGTCGTCGACGTGCTGGCGAAGACCGGGTTGATCGGTGC
>JBPBQT010000503.1:0-22283 GCA_050955065.1 Janthinobacterium lividum
ATGATCGGCCAGATCGATGCCGCACAGGCCCACCACGAGGAACGTCGCAGGCGTGAGCGGACTGACCGGGAAGCCGGTGGTCATCTGGCCCAGCAACGCCGCCTGCCCGACATGCACCGCCGGCACACCGAGCTGGCCGGCCACCTCGGCGATGACGGGCAACACGCCGAAATAGAACGAGTCGGGATCGAACAGCATGCTCAACGGCATCGACAGGATGCCGAGCGCAACCGGAATATGACCCGCCATCCCCGCCGGCACGAAACCGACGGCCGCCTGCGCCATGGCCTTGAGCATGCCGCTGCCCTGCATGACGCCGGTGAAGACCCCCGCCGCGAGCAGGATGCCGGCCATCATCAGGGCCGCCCGTGCATGCGCGTCGATGCGTTTGCGCTGCATGTCGACGTTCGGGTAATTGACCATCAGCGCCACGCACAGCCCGACCATGAACATGATCGCCGGCGGAATCTTCTCGCCCAGCACGACCATCGTTCCCAGCACGACCGCCGTCAGCAGCAGATTGAACCAGAAGTTCTGCGGGCGCCGGATCGCCTGCTCCTCGGACGTCAATTCCCTTTTCGGCTGGGGCACCGAACCCGACGCCCCCGTGAGACCCAGACGTTTCTCCTCGCCCCGCCCGAGGCGGTACGCCGCGCCGAAGACGAACACGAGACCGATCAACTGCACCGGAATCAACGGCGTGAACAGGGCCGCGATGGGGAGGTGCAGCGACGCGGACGCGCGGATCATCGGTCCGGTCCATGGCAGGAAATTGATCCCGGCGGCCATCGACACGGCTGCGGCCAGCACGCGGCGCTGCATCTTCAGGCGGTCGTACAGCGGCAGCATGGCCGGAATCGTCACGAGAAAACACACCGCGCCCGAGCCGTCGAGGTGAATCAGCAGGGCAAGCAGCGTCGTGCCCATGACGATGCGCGTCGGTCGCGTCCCCACCGCCCGCAGGATACGGTCGATGATCGGGTCGAGCGTGCCGGCGTCGGTGATCGTGCCGAAATACAGGATCGCGAATACGAACATGCCGACGACGGGCGCCAGACTCCTGATTCCGTCGATCACGAACTTGCTCGTCTGGAAGCCGAAGCCGCCGATCAGGGAGGCCGTTATCGGCACGATGATCAGCGCCACCAGCGGCGACATCCTTTTCGAGAGGATGGCCGCCAGCAGCACGACGATGGTGGCAAGCCCCAGCAGTGGCAGCATGCTTGTCTCCGATATCTTGTTTTAATGCGGTCCAGCGTAAGTGCGATATCGTCATGAAACAATTGAAATGATTTGATCGCAGCAATTACGGAACGTTATGGATCTGAACCTTCGCGAAATCCGTGCCTTCATCGCCGTGGCGCAGACCGGCAGCTTCACGGGCGCGGCGGCCCGGCTGCATCTCTCGCAGCCGGCGCTCACCGTGCAGATCAAGCGGCTGGAGGAGACCATCGGCGCGCGACTTTTCGATCGAAACAGCCGCAAGGTCGCCCTCACGCCGACCGGCCACGAACTGCTGCCCTCGCTGCAGAAGACCCTGCACGACATGGAGCATGTGCTGATCGATGCGCGCGCACATGGGCAGGGGTCGAGCGGCGTCGTCCGGATCGCCTGTCTGCCGACGTTCGCGGCAAGCGTGTTGCCCGAACTCGTGCAGCAGGTCAGGAAAGCGGTGCCCAAGGCCCGCTTCGAGGTTCGCGACGTGGTGGCCAGCACGGTGAATGCGCTGGTGCGCAATCAGGAAGTGGATATCGGCCTGACCGGTGGCGACGTTGCCGATCCGGAATTCGAGATTCTGCATGCAGGGGCCGACCGGCTGATGGCGGTACTGACGAAGCGGCATGCCCTCTCGCGGCGCAAGCGTCTTGCGCTCGCGGACCTCGCGGGCGTGCCGCTCGTACTGATGGCGCAAGGCACGAGCGTGCGCGCGGTGCTCGACACCGCGTTCGCCACCGCCCGTCGCGTGCCGGACATTGCCTGCGAGGCCACGTACATGATGACGGCGGTCGCCATGGTGCGGGCGGGACTCGGCGTGACGATTCTTCCCGCCTCCGCGCGCGAGGCCGGACTGGAGCCGGACCTGCTCGTCCTTCCCATCGACGACCCGGAGCTGCTGCGGCCGGTGGCGCTGATCAAGAAAAGGGGCCGGACACTACCGCCCGTCACGGAAACGTTCGTTGCCGCGTTGATCGCGATGCTGGATTGCCCGGCCGAAAGCGGACAAGCCGCCAGCCCGGCGCATGATGCGTCACTGCGTCGGTTCGGGACGCCGTGAGGCGTTGGCCGCATCGCTGCGCGCGAACACCGGCAGCCTGGCCAGCCGGAAACCGCGCGAAGCAATCTGGACGCGGATTGCGCGGCGGCGCCGCAGCACCGTTGGCGATGACGATGGTGGCCGTTTTCGCCATTTGGACGGCGCGGCAACCCGCGATCTCGACGATGCCGCCGGCGCCTTTCCGGAATTGTATAGAATCCAGGGGCGCATCCGCGCCCCCCTGCTGCCGTGGCAAACCGTCCGGCACGCTTTGAAAGGCATCCGTGAGACCCGCTCGATACTCATACAGGCAAAAGGCACTGACCGGCTTCCAACTGCTGGGCTTGTTCGCCATCAGTGGCCTGCTCTCCCTGTTTTTTCCCCACTGGGTACCCATCGCGACGGTGAATCCGATACGGCGGGAATGGGCGAGCGTCTTTTCCGCGGCATCCCTGCTGGCTTGCGTCGTCTCGGTTCGCGCGTCCGGCGTGCTGACGAAGGCCCAGGCCGCGAACCCGATGTCATCGCCGGCAGCCGGGACCCCCCGACTGAAGTGGGCATCGATGGGAATAGACGCGGCGGCGTTTTTCTGGAGCACCCGGGCGTGCACGGATCGCGACACGATGATCGTGACCGCCTTGATGGCCGTTGCATACCTGGGTTTTCCGATGGCGCTGGAACGCTTCGCCGGACGTGCGGCGCATCCACCGACTGGCGAAGATTCCCGACTTCACGCGCGCATCGTCGCCGCGTCGGCAGTTGTCGGTCTCGTGTGCGTGCTGGTTTCCAGCGGCATAACGGAATGGTGAACCCGGAGCCGTCAACCATGACGCGCGACACATCGACCTGATCCGGGCGCGCGGAATCGGCGGTATCGGCGACAGCGCGCATCTCCTTCCTTTCGAAGAGGGGCTCCCCACGGCATGGCGTCGGCTGCTCGCCCACCCCAGCTGACACTGTCGAGCTGCGCCATGTCCGCCTCGCTCGGCACGAGCTCCGGCGCGGCAGGATTGTCGACCCATTGTTCCGGGCGTGTCACCCCGGATAGGACGCTCGTCACCGCGGGCTGCGTCAGCAGCCACGGGAGCGCGCCGCGCTGGTGTCATGACGCGCGGCGACCGTCTTCAGCACATCGATGACGTCGAACGTGCGCCGGCGGCGCTCAGATCGCCAGAGACTTGAACGCGAGCGTATTGGCAACCAGCAGACGCTGCAGCTGCGCCGCGCCGGCGGGCAGCTCGCGGCCTCGCCGACAGAGCAGGTCCGCCCTCACCTCCTGCATCCAATCGTGCCGCACGGGCACGGTGCACAGGCTGCGACGCTCGACGTGATCGTGGACCGCGAACGCGGGCAGGAACGTGATGCCCATTCCCGCGCGGACGAAACTCGTCAGGGCGATCAGGTGATCGCTTTCCAGGACGACATTGAATTTGCGTTGCTCCGCGAGCTCGATTCTGTCGATCATGTCGCGCGTGCCGTAACCGGGCCGGGCCAGCGCCAGCGGGTACGCGAAAAGATCGCGCACCTGCACGCTCGGCATGCGTTCGAGCGCATGCCCGGGAGGCACCACCGCGCAGATGGGTTGCACCACGGATGCGATCGTCCGCAGGCGCGTTCTGTGCAGGTCGAGGCCCGGACCATAGGTGAGCCCCAGATGCACCTCGTCGTCCTCGAGCCAGTGCAGCACATCATTGACGCCGCCCAGCCTGAGCGAAATGGTCAGATTGGGATGGCCTGCGTTGAATTCCCGCAGCGCATGCTGCATCAGGTCATCGGTGAAGCCCTGGATCGCGCCGATCGCGACGTTGCCGTATTCCATGCCATGGATGCCGGCAAGCTTTGACACCAACGTTTCCTCGCTCAGCCGGAAATTTCGATAGTGATCGATGAGCAGCAAGCCCGCTTCGGTCGGTTTCGCGCCTCTGCGGTTCGTTTCCAGCAACGGCGTGCGCGCGGCTTTCTCCAGCAGCGCCAATTGCCGGCTGACCGCGGAGGGCGCGACATTCAGAAAATCGGCCGCCGCGCGGATGCCGCCCAGCCGCACCGCCTCGAAAAGGTAGCGCAGGCGAGCGGTCGTCAATTCACTCATGCCCTCTCCACGAATGTCGGCGCCGGTATCCTCCGGTGCATCGAATCACTGCATGCTTGTTGCCCTGAAAGCAACGAAAAAATAAATCCGGTGTCATTGTAGTCAATAAATTGGTTCGCGAGAATGGCCCATCATTCCAGGAGAGCCGCTCATGCCACGCATCGTATTTCGCAATGCCCAACTTTTCGACAGCCAGCGCGCGACGATCCAGGCCGGGGCGACCATCGTGGTCGAAAACGGTCTGGTCGACACCGTCACGTTCGGCGCGCTGGAGGTCGACGACGCGCAGGACTTCGACCTGGACGGCCGCGTCGTGTTGCCAGGGTTGATCGATGCCCATGTCCATGTCACCGCCACGATTCCGGATTTCTTCAAATTATCGATGCAGCCGCAGTCGCTGATCACGGCGCAATCGAAGGATATCGTCGAAGCGATGCTGGCGCGCGGCTATACCACCGTGCGCGACGCCGGCGGCGCGGATTCCGGTCTCGTGCAGGCGATCGAACTGGGCCATTTCGCGGGCCCGCGTCTCTTCATCGCGGGACAGGCGCTGACGCAGACCGGCGGTCACGGGGATGCCCGGCCGGCGTTTTACAGCGGCCTGAATTGCGCCTGCTGCGGCGCGGTCGGCCTGCTCGGCCTGGTGGCCGATGGTGTTCCCGAAGTGCGTCGCGCGGCGCGGGAACAGATCCGCAACGGCGCCAACCACATCAAGGTCATGGCCGGGGGCGGCATCTCGACGCCGAACGACCCGCTGGACGGCACCCAGTATTCCATCGAAGAGCTGACCGCCATCGTCGAGGAAGCGCGCGCCGCGAAAACCTATGTGATGGCGCATGCGTATTCGCCGCAAGCCATCGTGCGCGCGGTGAGCTGCGGCGTGCGTTCCATCGAGCACGGCAATCTCCTGGACGAAGAGAGCGCGGCGTTCATGGCCGAGCATGGCGCCTATCTGGTGCCCACCCTGGCCACCTACGCCGCGATCGAACGCAACGGGATGAAGCTGGGCTGGTCGGCGAACATGCTGGAAAAGACCGACCGGGTCAAGAACCAGGGCATCGAGGCGTTGAAGATCGCGCAGGCGGCGGGCGTCAAGATCGCGCTGGGCTCGGACCTGCTGGGCGACATGCACAGCTCGCAATACGACGAGCTGGTGATCCGTCAGGCCGTGATGAAGCCGGCGGACATCCTGCGCAGCGCCACCTGGGTCAATGCGGAAATGATGCAGCAGACCGGGCGTATCGGGGTGATCGCGCAAGGCGCGCATGCCGACCTGATCGTGCTGGACAAGAGCCCGCTGGAAGATCTGCGAGTGTTCAACGATCCGACGAACCTGCGCGCCGTGATGAAGGGCGGCCGCTTCTATCGCAACGATCTGATCTCAAGCGCGCCCGCGATCTGATTCACGGCATCGCCTTTCCCAGATCAGGAGTCTGAACCGCCATGTCCCACATCTCGTCCAGAATCGAAAGCTGGCCTTTTTCGAAGTTCCATCGCCGCCTGCTGCTCATAGGCGGACTCGGCTATACCTTCGACGCCATGGACGCCGCGGTGCTGGCCTTCATACTCCCGGTGCTGCGTGCCCAATGGAGCCTGACCAGCGTCCAGACCGGCGTGCTGGGCAGCGCGACCTACATCGGCTATTTTTTCGGCGCCTTGCTGGCGGGCGCCATGGGCGATCTGATCGGCCGGCGGCGGGTGATGATGTATGCGCTGGCGATCTATTCGGTGGCGTCCATCGTCAGCGCGGCCACGCATACGTGGCCGACGTTTCTCACGTCGCGCATTTTCGCCGGTCTGGGCACCGGTGCCGAGAGCGCGATCATCGCGCCCTACCTTTCCGAGTTCGTCGCTCGCCGGTACCGCGGCACGTTCGTCGGTTCGCTGGCCGGCTTCTTTTCGTTCGGCTTCGTGGCGGCGGCGCTGCTCGGCAGCCTCATCGTACCCGCCGCGCCGAGCGGGTGGCGCTACCTGCTGGTGCTGACGGCGCTGCCCGTCGTCATGTTGCTGTAGTGGCGCCGGGCATTGCCCGAATCGCCGCGATGGCTCGAAAGCCGTGGCCGGCACGCGGAAGCCAGGGCCGTGGTCGAGAAGATCGAGCGCGGCCTGATCGCATCGGGCCATCGGCTGGACACGGCCGGCCCGGACGCGGCCGCCGAGGCCGCGTTGCACGAGGCACCCGCGGCAGGATCGTTCACCGCCAATTTCAAGGCGCTGTGGATCGGCAAGCAGGCGAAGGTCACGGCGATGACCTGGGCGATGTGGCTGGCGATCACCTTCAGCTATTACTCGTTTTTCACATGGATTCCCGGCCTGCTGATGCAACACGGCATGAGCATCACCAAAAGCTTCGCCTATTCGCTGGCGATCTACGTCGCGCAGGTACCGGGCTACTTTTCCGCGGCGTGGTTCAACGAGAAAATCGGGCGGCAGGCCACCATCGCCAGCTACATGGTGCTGGGCGGCGCTTCCGCGCTCGCCATGACCGCCGTGCACAGCAATCCGGCCATCATGGTTGCCGGCATCTGTCTGTCCTTCTTCATGAACGGCACCTACGCCGGCGTCTACGCGTATACGTCGGAAGTCTTTCCCACCGCGATACGCACCACGGGTGTCGGCATCGCCTCCGCCGTGGGCCGCATCGGCGCAATCGTTTCGCCGATTCTCGTCGGCTACATCTTCCCCGCCTTCGGCTTCGGCGGCGTGTTCGGCGTGACCACGGCCGTCCTGCTGGCCGGCGCGCTGGCCGTTTTAGTGATGGGCATCAAAACCAAGGGACTTTCCCTGGAGGATATCGCCGTCAAGGAGCTGGACGCATGACCCGGGACATCCTTTCCCAGATCGAATCGCTGGCGGCCGCGCACGCTAGCCCGGATCAGCCGACGGCGACGTTCGAGACGATGGACCGTGCGCTCGCGCAGGTTTTCGGGCACAAGCTCTTCACGGTACTGATGTACGACGAAGCCGTCACCGAGTCCATTCGCGTCTATGCCAATCTCGTGGGCGACTACCCCCTGGGCGGCCGCAAGAAAATCGTGTCGGCGCAATGGAAGGACCGCTTGTTTCACGACGGCCTGCCCTTCGTCGGCCATACGGCGGAGGACCTGAAATTGGTCTTCTCCGACCACGAACTGATCCGCTCGCTGGGGTGCGAAAGCGTGTTGAACATACCGGTTCGCTGGAACGGCGAAACGATCGCCACGGCCAATCTGCTGCACACGGCCGGATGGTACGCGAACGTCGATTTGGCGGTGGCGACGGTATTCGCGCAGTTGCTCGCTCCGGCGATCATGTCATTGCGGGCCACCGTGCGCTGACGACCGTCTGCAGGAATTCCGCCATCCGCACGCGTATCCGCGGAATCGACGGACGCACCGATCGTCCAGCCTCGCGGCTCGACCACCTGACCTTTCGGTGCACATCGTAGCGAAACGAATCACCCGTACCCTTGCGCTTGAAGCGCAAGGCACGCGGTTACCGCGTTCATTTCGAGGGTGCCTCGTGCCGACTCTGGCTCAAACACTCGCTCGTCGAAGCCTGCCTCTTTATCCTGATAACTCCTATTATCAGGATGGGATTTAAGGTCATGAATTGCCGGCCTCACGATGGCGTTTCACTTTTCGTATCCTGTCGGAATCGCCATAAGGGTTTGGAGTCGATATGTCCTTTCTTTTGGCAGGATTTTGATTCTTAAGTATTTTTTATTTCTTTTATGTTTGTTAGTTGCATTTTTTAAGGAAGACCCTGTCATTGCCGCTTTCACCGTCCAGGGCATGGGCGGCTTCCCCATCGCGGATGATCCGGTCAGGTCAAACGGCTCGGGGATACGAGAAACCTGGCCTCTCTCCTTTCCTGAAGGAAGGGGACTCCTACAACGCCACGCGATGCGCTGCGTAATCGCTTTGGTGGGTTCCTGCTTCACCGGGCAGCCTGACTGCGCCCTCCCTCCACAGGCAAACACGGCATGCCCTGCCGCTACAACACTGACCGCGCCGACGCGATCGGCATTGGCTGCATCGGCGCACGCGACGCAGGTGGGAGGCGTTGCACACAGACCTTCCTGGAGGACGAGGTTTGCCGCGCTTTCAATCAATCCATGCCGGCATCGCATGAAGTGGATACGGCTTACGGCGCCGACCTGGGCGCAAGGGATAAAAGCGCCTGCACGACATCGTTCAGTCCGTCGCCGACCACATCCGGCGCGTTCATGACATCGGAGAACGGTCGCCCCAGCGAAACATAACCCGTCGTCAAACCCGCCGCCCTGGCACCATTGATGTCCCAGGGGTGCACCGCGATCAACGCCAGATCGGCCGGCGCGATGTCCGCGATCCGGGCGGCGTGCCAATATACTTTCTGGTGGGGTTTCGAGCGCTGCACGTCGTCGACCGAGATGACATGCGCGACGAAATCGGCGAGCCCGGCGCCTTTCAGCATGGCCCGGGTCGTTGTTGCGGAACCGTTGCTAAGGGCAATGACGGGGACGCCCCGCGCCTGCAATAGGGCGAATGCCTGCATCGCGTCCGGCCGGCATGGCAGGCTGGCCATGCGTTGAATCAAGGCGGATTGCCGGTCCTCCGGTACGTCCAGCGTGTGGATCGCGAGGACCTGTTTCAGAGCACTCTTCAGGACCTGTTGGAAAGGCTTGAAATCCTCGACGACCGCCAGAGCAAACGCGTCGCGCAGCGCCGCCGCGAACCAGGTGTCCAACGCTTCGGGCGGCAACCCCCATGCGGTCAGAGGTTCGCGCAAGGGTTCGAGCGGAAAAACCGTTTCGATGATGTCGAACGCGACGGCACGGGGCAGGAATGCGGTGCGGGAGACGGCGGTGAAACCTACGGGATCGGTGGGCATCGGGCATGTTCCGGTTGCTTCGGGAAATCACCGCGCAATGCGCGATGATCTGGGAATGGATGACGGGTTCGCACATGCGGAAACGCGAGGTCACCCAAGCCATTGCCGCTGTAACGTCCAAGTCTACTTGAAGCAGGAATGGTCGGGTTCGCGCTGACGCGTCCGTGCCGTCCATGACCGCAATTCCGCGTGGGTGTACAGATGCGCTCCCCAGTGCTCGCACGATGTCGGAAGCGGTTCTCCTTGAAGGAGGCACTCCGTCATTACATGGAGGAATTGCTGCAGGCTGTAGGCTCCCACATGCAGGCGCAAGGACGAGGCTGTCTCGTTCATCGCAATCCTGAATCGGCGACATCGATGATGGGCCCGTCGTCGACCACCGGCACCCTGTGATGACATGACGAACCGTACATTTCATCATCGTTGTAAATCGCATAAACCATTCCACCGATCCCACGATATGCCGGGGTTGCAGGATGAAAGTTGATGGCGCCTTTGCGCGCACGTTTGCAGACGGCTTCCGGAAAGATGAAGTCCCCCCAGAACGAGACCAGCCAGTCGCCCTCCCATCGGTCGACGAACGCGGGACACGGATCGCCCGGATTCCAGCAGAGCACCTCGATAGGGGGAAAACGATTTTGGCGAACCGGATACTCAGGTCACACCATTCGGTATCGCAAACCGAAAGCAGTACGCTGTCGGTGAATCGCTTGGCAGAATATACCCATTGAACCCTCCCCCGGTGCGGACTGCCGACGAGCTATCCCACCAGACACAGAAATTCTTCGAATTTTCCGGTTTTTCCCAATGGCAGCCGGTCTGCCAGATAGGTGAAACGCACCTCAAAGGGGAACTCGAGGCGTTCCAAAATGAAGGCCCGCAGCGCCGCTTCCTTGTCGGGTGCCAGCGGCTCGACGACCCACTTGACTTCCAACGACTGCTCGGTATGTTGGATCAACTGGTATTGCCTGATCGGTCCGAATCCGCGATACCGGTATGAATCCAGCGTCGGCCAGCGCTTCGTTCCGTCGATCACCGCCATGTTGCGTTCCCGGCCCAGAATGCGCTGCAACGTCGGCAAGCCTTCGCCACCGCGCAGCGGCGATCCCGCCACGGCATAGTCCCCGGTGTCGTATCGAATCAACGGCATGGCGAAGTTCTGGAGGTCCGTGACGATGAGCCTGCCGAATTCGCCTTCACGACATCGCCGGCCTTTTTCATCGATGACCTCGACAATATAGCTCTCGGCCATGACGTGATAGAGATCGTCACACGGCGATTGAACGGCTAGGGTAGGACGTGTGCTTTTGTACAAGTCAGACTGTTAGTTGCAAGGTCAATCGAGAAAGACGCGCCCTGCGCGCCGTCCCGGCCTGTGCCGCGTTCACCTTCCCGCCCGCAGCAGATCATGCCGCGACGGGCAGCAGCTCGGACGCCACCCGATTGCGGCCGTTCTGCTTCGCCCGGTACAGCGACCGGTCCGCCCGCATGACCAGTTCCTCGGTCCTGCAGATGGACGTATTGCTGTAACTGGCGATGCCCAGGCTGACGGTGAGATGCCCCAGCGGCGAGCCGGTGTGCGCGATCCCGCAATCCTCGACCGTCGCGCGGATCCGCTCCGCAATCAATGCGCCGACCTCCGCCGTGGTGTCGGCCAGCACCAGGACGAATTCCTCGCCGCCGTAGCGCGTCGCGATATCGCTGCCGTAGCGCAGCCCCGCCGCGAGAATGCCCGCGATCCTGACCAGCGCTTCGTCGCCCGCCATGTGTCCGTAGGTATCGTTGTACGATTTGAAATGATCGACGTCGATGAACACCAGTGTCAGCGGCCGGCTGCTGCGCTGCGCGATCGCCCACTCCCGGCGGACCGTCTCGTCGAACACCCGACGCGTGGCGAGTCCCGTCAGGCTGTCGGTACGCGCCAGGACGCGCATCGCGGCTTCACCGACCATCCGGTCGCGCAGTTCCACCGACAACAGAACCGACACGAACAGCAGAGCCACGCTGAACACCAGCATCAGAACAGCGATGACCGCGGCGCGCGAACGCCAGGCGCCGAAGACATCGTCGGTCGACGGCGCGACCACGATGATCATGCCGAATTGCGGCAGATGACGAAAGACGTACAGCCGTTCGACGCCATCCATCGCGGCCGTGCGCGTGATCGAACCTTCGCTGTGCTCGGACATCGACGCGAGCAGCGCCGGGCCGACGCTTGCCTGCCCTGGCGTGATATTCACATGAGCCGGCATGCGCGTGAGGAATACGCCCTTGTCGTTGAGCAACGCGATCGCGCTGGTCGAGTGCAGATTGACGCTCGAGAACAGCCGGGCGAAATAACTCAACTTGACGCCGATGCCGGCGACTCCGGCAAACGACCCGTCGGCGGCCGTGACGCGACGGCTGAGCACGATCACGCGTTGCCCCTCGGCGTTGCGCGATACGAGCGGCTGGCTGACGAACAGTCCCCTGTCGGCATCCGCCACGTGGATCTTGAAGAAATCGCGGTCCGCGAGATTGATGTTTTTCGGTGGATCGTTCTTGCAATCCACCTGGAAATTGCCGCGACGGTCGAGCACGAACAGGCTGCCCAGATCGGACGCGCGCGTCGAGGCGTCGAACAGGATGGCGTCGCGCAGGCGGGTCGGCAGCCGCATGACCTCGGGATCGCTCACGCCGGCCACCGCGGCCTGCAACGACAGGTCATACAGCTCGATGTTGCGTTCGATGTCTTTCTGGATGATCGTCAGGACATTCAATGACGTCTCGACCGCGTGATTGCGCGCATCCAGCCATTGCTGCCAGAGCGTCAGTACGCTCAGCAATGCCATGATGATGCAAAGACTCGCCGAAAAAACGAGCGTGCGTCGCGGATGGCGCGCGGTAACGGCCCGAATTCGTTTCAGCAAGCGAGAAGTCGGCAACATTGATGAACGGGATATCCAGCGTGAAATCCTCGGTGCAGTTTCACTGCGCCGGTGGCAGAAGCCGGCTCACGCCGGTGCGCGTGGAAATTTCAGCGGATGTCGATGAATTCCACAAACCGCGTGTCGCGAAAACCAGGGAAAATTTCCTAGCGCCAGATTACCGGCAAGCAGTAACTTTCATCGTCCGAAAAAGACCGTTTTTTCCCGCTATCTCTCGCTGTCCTTGCTATTTCTCCCCTGTTTTCGTGTCTTGCTGCCTTCTCGCCGGCGCCCTGCCGGATTGCTCGCGGATTCCTGCCGATTTGCCAAGGGTCTTCAGTCGCAGCCGTGGCGTGTGCTTTCCAGCAATTTGACGAGGGCATGCAGCAGGCTGTTCAGCGGCGCGGCGATGCCCGACGCCCGGGCGCGGCGCGCGATGAAGCCGTTGAGATGATCGATTTCGGTGGGCCTGCCCCGCGCGAGATCCTGCGCGGTCGACGAATATTGCAGAGGCATGGTATCGATGATGCGACGCACGGCCTCGGCCACATCGCCGATTCCCGCCACGCCCTCGGCCCGCGCGACGGCCAGGCATTCGGCAACGATGCCGTCGATCGTATCCGGGATGCCGTCACCGGCGACGAGGCGACCGTACGGCAATTGCGCGATCGCGGACAGCGCGTTGTACGCGCAGTTGATCGTCAGCTTCGCCCACAGCGCGCCACGCACGTTGTCGGAGATCTCCGTGGGCACCCCCGCCGTGACGAGCACCCGGGCGACCGCCTCGCTGCCGCGCGACGGCTCGATGATCAGCTCGCCCCGGCCGCGATGCCTGACATGCCCCGGGCCCGCCATTTCGGCGGCGACATAGACCACCGCCGCGGCGACGTCCTGCGACAGCAGCGCGCGCAGCTGCGTGGCGTTTTCCACGCCGTTCTGCAGCGAGAGCAGCAATGTGCCGGATGCAAGGTAAGGCGCGATCGCGACGGCCGCACTGCCGGTATCGGTCGATTTGACGCAGAACAGGACACAGTCCGCGCCTCGCACCGCGGCGGGGTCGACGCTCGCTGCCACCGCGACCTGCCCGTCGAACGTCGTCGTTTCGAGCCGCAGCCCGTCGCGCTCGATCGCGCCCACATGCGTCGGGCGACCGATCAGCACGACCTCGTGTCCCGCACGCGCCAGCATCCCGCCGTAATAACAACCGACGGCGCCTGCACCCATGACTGCGAATTTCATTGCCCTGCCCTCCTGGTTCGATTGCCGTCACGTGCGGGCCGGAAAGCGTCGGCAACGCAATGGCGAAATCGAAACCGTAACATACGTTGCGGCCGGCCCGTGCGAGGCAAGCCGGTAGAAACCGGCCACCGGAACCGCAGGAAGATCACGCGACACGCCCCGCGAAAGACGAAAATTCCGTACACTTGAAGATACGGACACAGCCCGTCATGAACGTGTCCGCGCCTTTTAATCGCACTACGGAGAAGATCGAATGAACAAAAAAATGATGCCCGCGTGCAAGACCACGACGGTTGCAGCGAGCGCCGCGCTCGCGATCCTGAGCGTTGCATTCAGTCCTGCGGTTTTCGCGCAGACGGGAACCGCCACCCCGCCGAACGGTGCGAACGCCACGACGACGATGAGCCCGGGCACCAGCGCGAATTCGTCGTATTCGCCGCCGGTGGACGACTACAAGAAAGGGGCGAAGAAGACGCGCCGGCATCATGCGTCGAAGAAGATGAGCGCGCCGGCCACCGACGCATCGGCCGCCGAATAGCATCCCGTGGTCCGTCGGCGTCCGGCAATGCCAGCCGGCGACGACGGGTTCGGCGAGCGCGTCAGTCGACGGGTCGCCCTGCGTTCGAATGCGCGTCGACGATCAGATCGTCGAGCCTGAACCGGGCGATGCGATAGATCTGCCGCAGACACTCTGCGTTCTCCTGCTGCGGTGAGTGGCTCAGGCGCGCGCGCAGGTTGTCGATGATGCCCTGCCGGTCGTAACCGCGCACGGCCAGCACGAAGGGCATGCCGAAGCGCGCGCGATACCGTGCGTTCAGCGCGAGCAATTCGGCGGCCTCGGGCGCGTCGCCGCGGTCCAGCCCGGCACCGGCCTGCTCCCCGGCGGATTCGACGCTCAACTGGTGCTTGCGTGCCATCGCCGCGCCCAATTCGGGATGCGCGGCGATCAGCGCGAGGCGGTGCGCAGAACTGCTGCGCGCGACGGCCTCGCACATGTCCCGGTGCAGGTCCGCGACGCTCGCGAACGGACGCTGCCCGGCCACCGTGGCCGCCACCCACGGCGAATGTTCGAAGATCGTGCCGAGCGTGGCGACGAATGTCTCTTCCGGCAAGGCGTTCAACCGCTGCAGTGTCATGCTCACGATGCACGCTCCTCCGCATCGCGACGATGCACGCAGACGCCGGCCGCGTAGGTTGCCGCGACCGCGCGATCGTCGCCGAGCATCGCCAGCGCGAAAAGCGTTTCCTCGAGCGACTGCGCGTGCGCGGCGCGATGCGCGAGCAGCGGTGTCGCGGCCGGATCGAGCACGATGAAATCCGCCTCGGCGCCCACCGCGAGCGTGCCGATCCGATCATCGAGGCGCAGCGCCCGCGCCGCGCCCAGCGTCGCGAAATAGAACATGCGCAAGGCGCTCAGATGCGTGCCGCCCATGCGCGCGACCTTGTATGCCTCGTTCATCGTCTGCAGCATCGACAGCGACGTGCCGCCGCCGACGTCGGTACCCAGCGTGATCTGCAGGCCCGCCGCGTCGCTCGCCGCGAAATCGAACAGGCCGCTGCCGAGAAACAGGTTCGAGGTCGGGCAATGCGCGGCGACGGCACCGGTCTCCGCCATCCGGTGCCGGTCCTGTTCGTTCAGGTGAATGCAATGTCCGTAGATCGCGCGCGGACGCAGCAGGCCGAGGCGGTCGTAGACGTCGAGATAGCTGCGGTGTGCCGGAAACAGCTCGGTCGCCCAGCGGATCTCGTCGAGGTTTTCCGCGACATGCGTCTGTATGAAGACATCCGGATGTTCTCGCGCCAGCGCGGCGCAGGCGTCGAGTTGCGCTTCGCTCGACGTCAGCGCGAAACGCGGTGTGATCGCATAGTGCTGCCGCCCGTTGCCGTGCCAGCGCCCGATCAGCGCGGTGCTGTCGTCATAGGCGGACTGCGCCGTGTCGCGCAGATAGTCCGGGCAGTTGCGATCCATCATGACCTTGCCCGCGACCATGCGCAGGTTGCGCCGCTGGCTCTCGCCCAGCATCGCGTCGACGGAACCGGGATGGACCGTGCACCACGTCACGGCCGTGGTCGTGCCGCAGGCCAGCAGCTGGTCGATGAAGAAACGCGCGGTCCGCTCGGCATGCGCGGCATCGGCGAACCGGCGTTCGGCCGGAAAGGTATAGGTGTCGAGCCAGGGCAGCAGACCCTCGGATGGCGATCCGATGATGTCGATCTGCGGATAATGCACGTGCGTATCGATGAAGCCGGGCACGATCAGGCGATCCCGGTAGTCGTGGATCGTCGTGTCGCTGCTGCAGGTGGAGGCCAGCGCCTGGTAGGCGCCGCGGGCGGTGACCGTGCCCTGCGCATCGACGACGAGCAGTCCGTCCTCCTCGTAGGTGGCGGCATGCTCGCCCTGCAACGGGTCGTCGGTAAAGGCAAGAATACGCGCGCGGTAGGCGGTGGATGACATAAAAGGTGGATCTCTGGATTCGGGAACGTGCGGGATCAACTTGTAAAACCCGGTATGAAATCCGGTAGGGCGGCCGGTATGCCGCTCGATGGGGCCCGCGCCGCGGCACGCGACATGGCACCCGGCGATGGCCGCGCCGCATGCGCTTCCCGCGCCTGCAGCAGTTGCGCGACGACCGACACGGCGATCGATTCCGGACGCTTGTCGGCAATGCCCGCGATGCCGATCGGGCATACCATCCGCGCCAGCGCGTCGACGCCGACGTGGCGGGCCGCCAACCGGTGCTCGAACAACCGCCGCTTGGTCTTCGAGCCGATCAGCCCGAAGTACGCGTAGTCGTCGCGACGCAGGATGCGTTCGGCGAGCCGCTCGTCGAGCGCATGGCTATGGGTCATCACCAGAAAGTAGGCGCCGGCGGGCGCGCGCGCGATCACGGTCTCCGGCGCGTCCAGCGCTTCGATCGTCACCGACGGCGCGGCGACGGCCGGGAACAATGCGTCGCGCTCGTCGACCCAGGTCACCGTGCACGGCAGGCCGGCCAGCATGCGCACCAGCGCGGCGCCGACATGACCGGCGCCAAACAGGAAGACCGCCATGCGCGCGGCGGTGATCGTCTCGCTCAGCACGGCGGTGCCGGCATCGGCATCGGCGCCGGCGCCATGACGCAGTACACAGCGGGGAGCGGCACTTTCGGCGCTTTCTTCGCTTCCGACGTCGCGAATCGCTACATCCTTCGCGTCCTTCCTATCGACCATGCCTCCGCCCGGCGCGGCGAAAGAGACCTCGCGCAGAGCGGCCTGCCCGCTGTCCAGCCTGCGCGCCAGCGCGTCGAGCCAGGCCGCGTCGCGCGCGCCGATCCGCTCGAACGCGAGCGTCACCGCGCCGCCGCAGCATTGCCCGAGACTCGGACCGAGTGACAGGCGCACCAGACGTCGCGCGGACGTGACGGCGACGTCCTGCAGCAGGCCGCGCGCCAGGGCGATCGCGCGCCATTCCAGATTGCCGCCGCCGATCGTCTGCGCGCACGCGTCGCGCGTGACGACCATGCGCGCGCCCGCCTCGCGCGGCGCGGAGCCGTCGACGCGCGCCACGGTCACCAGCACCGCCGCCTGGCCGTCGGCGACACAGCGGCGCAATACCGCGACCCAGGCGTTGTCCGAAACGGTGTCGCCAGCTGCGTGGAGGTCGTTCATGGCGCCGCCGGTGCCGTCTCGGACGACGCCCGGGCCGCCTGCTGCGCCAGCGCCGCGACGATCGCCTCCGGCGTGGCCGGGGCGCGCAGTGACGGCGCCACGCGCGTGTGCGGCGCGGCCGCGGCAACCGCATCGCGCAGCGCCAGGAACACCGAGAACGCCAGCAGCAGCGGCGGTTCGCCCACCGCTTTCGAGCGGAACACCGTGGGTTCGACGTTCGGATTGTCGAACAGGCGCGCCTCGAAATGGTCGGGCAGATCGCCGATCGACGGAATCTTGTAGGTCGACGGTGCGTGCGTGGTCAGGCGGCCGCGCTCGTTCCAGCACAGTTCCTCGGTGGTCAGCCAGCCCATGCCCTGGATGAAGCCGCCCTCGATCTGGCCGAGGTCGAGCGCCGGGTTGATCGAACGTCCCGCGTCGTGCAGCAGGTCCGCGCGCGTCACCCGGTATTCGCCGGTGAGCGTGTCGATCACGACCTCCGACACCGCGGCGCCATAGGCGAAATAATAGAACGGGCGGCCGGTCAGCGTCCGGCTGTCCCAGTGCACTTCCGGCGTCGCGTAGAAACCGTCGGACCACAACTGCACGCGCGCCAGATAGGCCGCGGCGACCAGTTCCGCGAAACCCAGCGACGCCTGGCCGAAGCGCGCGCGGTTTCCCGCAAAGCGGATCTCCTGCGGCGTGCCGCCCAGTTGTTGCGCGGCGATTTCCGCCAGGCGCAGACGGATGGTGCGGGCGGCGTTCTCCGCCGCCTTGCCGTTCAGGTCGGTACCCGTCGACGCGGCGGTGGCCGAGGTGTTCGGGACCTTGGCGGTATCGGTCGCGGTGCATCGCACCCGGGCGACGTCCACGCCCAGTTCGTGCGCGACGATCTGCGCGACCTTGGTGTTCAGTCCCTGTCCCATTTCGGTGCCGCCATGGTTCACCAGGACCGAGCCGTCCTTGTAGACGTGCACCAGCGCCCCGGCCTGGTTCAGGAACGGCACGTTGAACGAAATCCCGAATTTCACCGGCGTCAGTGCCAGTCCGCGCTTGAGGATCGGGCTGTCCCGGTTGTAGCGGGCGATGGCCTCGCGCCGCGCATGATAGGCGCTGCTGTGCACCAGCGCGTCGACCAGCGGCGCGAGCACGTTGTCCTCGACCCGCTGCCCGTACGGCGTCATGTCGCGCTCGCCCACGCCGTAGAAATTCGCCCGGCGCACGGCGAGCGGATCGTGTCCCAGGTGCCGCGCGATCGCATCGACGATGACCTCGATCAGCAACGCGCCCTGCGGCCCGCCGAACCCCCGGAACGCGGTGTTCGACTGCGTGTTCGTCCGGCAGGGATACGCCGCGACGTCGACGTCGCCCAGGAAATAGGCGTTGTCGAAGTGGCACAGCGCGCGGGTGGCGACGGCGCCCGACAGATCGGCCGAGTATCCCGCGCGCAGCAGGATGTCCGCGCGCGCGCCCAGGATCCGGCCGTCGTCGTCGAAACCGACATCGTAGTCATAGACGGCGTCGTGGCGCTTGCCCGTGATCATGAAATCGTCGTCCCGGTCGGCGCGCACCTTGACCGGCCGGCCGAGCCGGTGCGCGGCCAGCGCGGCGACGCAGGCGAACAGCGCCGATTGCGATTCCTTGCCGCCGAAACCGCCCCCCATGCGCCGACACTCGCAGACCACGTTGTGCGTCGGCCAGCCGAGCATCTCGGCCACCAGCTGCTGCATCTCGCTGGGATGCTGGGTCGAGCACCAGACATGCATGCCCTCGCTTTCCTGCGGCGCCGCGTAGGCGATCTGGCCCTCGAGGTAGAACTGTTCCTGCCCGCCGACCTCGAACTCGCCCGTCAGGCGATGGGGCGCCGTGGCGATTTTCGCGGCCGCGTCGCCGCGCTTCAGGTGCAGCGGCGGCAGCACGAAAGCGTTTTGCGCCTTCGCTTCGCGCGGGGTCAGGATCGCCGGCAGGACGTCGTAGCGCACGACGGCGGCGTCGCTCGCCAGCGCGGCGGCGCGGCGCGCCAGTTCATGGCTGGTCGCCACGACGGCGAACACCGCCTGCCCGACATAGCACACCTCGTGCCCCGCGAGGATCGGGTCGTCATGGATCACCGGCCCGCAATTGTTGACACCCGGAATGTCCGCCGCGCTCAGCACCGCGACCACGCCCGGCGCCCGGCGTACCGAATCCAGATCCAGCGCGACGATGCGTGCGTGAGCATGCGGCGACAACCCCAGCGCCAGATGCAGCGTCCCCTGCAATTCGGGCAGGTCGTCGGTATAGCGGGCCTCGCCGGTCACATGCAGGACCGCCGACTCGTGCGGCAGCGACACACCGATCGACGGCGACGGCGGCGCTTCCACCGCTTCCGGCGGCGCCACCTCCTCGTGCGCGAAGCCGACTATCGCGTTGGCGTCCACGGGCGCCGTATCCGGATGATTCATCGCGAATCTCCGGTCGAACGCGCGGCGAAGGTCACGGGGCGGATCGCCACGGAGGGGATCGCGGCGGCCGCGCCGGCATGATCGCCGGGCGGCGGATCCGCCACGTCCCCGTCCACGTCGACCGGCCCGAGCGCGAACACATCGAGCTGGGCGGCGGACAAGGGCGCCGCGTCGCGCGTTTCGAGAAAGAAGCGCCACAGCAGTTGCCCGGCGCTCGTCAGCCGATAGCCCCGGCTTGCCCGCATGTCCGACAACGGCGTGAAATCCGTTCCGAGCGCGGCGATCGCCGCGCGCGCATTCGGCTCGTCCCATGTCCGCCCGCGCAACGCGGCCTCGGCCCGGGCCGCGCGCCGCGGCATTGCGGCCATGCCGCCGAAAGCCAGCCGGGCGTCGTCGATCGTGCCGTCTTCCGCCATCCGGAGCGCGAGCGCCGCGTAGACCGCCGAAATGTCCTGGTCGTGCCGCTTCGACAGCTTGTATGCCCGAAACCGCAGGTTCTCGCGGCGCAGCGGCACCCGGATGGCCTGCACGAATTCGCCGGGCTGCAGAGCGGTTTTCTGGTACGCCAGGTAGAAGTCCTCGAGCGCCAGACAGCGCAGGCGGTCGCCGTGACGCAGGACCAGACGTGCATCGAGTGCGATCAACGCCGGAATCGAATCACCGATCGGCGAACCGTTCGCGACGTTGCCGCCGAGCGTGCCGGCATTGCGCACCGGCAACGAGGCAAAGCGATGCCAGGTGGCGGCCAGTTCGGGATACGCGTCGCTCAACGCGGCGAACGCATCCTGCAGCGACACCGCCGCACCGATCTCGATCATGCCGTCGGCAGCGAGCGCCTCGCCGGCACCGGCCGCCTCGCCGCCGTCGTCGGAACGTTCCACCGCGACGAGCCGGGCATCGCCCGCGTTCGTCCCCATGTCTTGCGCGGGGTCATGCGCAGGGTCATGAAGCACGATGCGTTGCAACGCCGCGACCTGACCGATATGGAGCAGATCGCCAAGCTCCCGGAATTGCTTCGTCACCCACAGCCCGATGTCCGTGCTGCCCGCGACGATGCGGATGTCCGGATACATCGCGCGCAATCGCGCGAATCCGTCGAGCGTGACCGGCGCGTAGAAAGTCTGCTCGCCGAAGATCTCGCCGCGTGCGTCGAACGCCCGGTAGGTCAGTGTCTCGGTGCGTGCAAGGCCGCCCAGGATCCGCTCGAGGCTGTCACGATCGAACGCGACGCGCGGATAGCCGAACATCCGGCCGACCGCCTCGACGATCGGCCGATAGCCGGTGCACCGGCACAGATTCCCCGACAACGCCTCGTTGATCTCGGCACGGGTGGGCAGCGTTGCCGGTTCGACGCCGGCTGTTTGCAGCAGCGGTTGCTGTGGGGACGGGCGCGGGGTTTGCAGCGGGGTTTGCAGCGGGGTTTGCAAATAAAGCGCCCACATCGACATCACGAAACCGGGCGTGCAGAATCCGCACTGCGACGCGTGGCAGTCGACCAGCGCCTGCTGCACCGGATGCAGCGCGCCATCGTCGCCCCGCAGATCCTCGACCGTGAACAACGCCTGCCCGTCGAGCGTCGGAAGCAGCTGGATACAGGCGTTGACCGCCCTGAATCGTACCTTGCCGGCGCTGTCGAGCGCGCCGAGCACGACCGTGCATGCGCCGCAATCGCCTTCGGCGCAGCCTTCCTTCGTGCCGGTGCAGTGAAGGTCCTCGCGCAGGTATTGCAATACCGTACGGGTAATGGGCGAATGACCAATGGCCTGGACCGCGCCACGATGAAAAAACCGGATAACGTGCGAATTCATGGTTGCTCGACGGAAAAGCGGGGATGCCGCGGCTATCGCGCGCGCGGCGACATCGCCGTCAGATTCACGAGACGATATCACCTGCCGTTAAAAACGGCATGCGCAAGGCTGATGCGGCCTATCAGCGCCAGACTATAGTCCGATGTCATCCGGCGCGGCGCGGCGCGGCGCGGCAACAGGTCGGCAACACCGGCGAACGCTTCCCGGGTAAATGGAAACCTCTCGTCACACGAAATCCGCGCTGTCGGCCGACGAATAAAGAAAGTCGGTGTCGTATCCTCCACCCAGTCCTTCGATCGGATGCCCCGCCGCGATCCATGCCGTCACCATCGCACGCCGGTACGTATCCTGCGGGATATGGCCGAACCGGTAGGAGAAGTTGATGGACAGACGCGCCAGCGCCGGATGACCGGCCAGCGCCACCGCGTCGGCGCCCGGGATCTGCACATCGTCCAGCACCAGATCGGTCAGCGCCGGATTGGCCAGCAAAGCCTGGCACGTGGCATCGTCGAAGGCGAGGTTCGCCAGGGACAGCGACGTACACCCGCCGCGCAAAGCCTCGTTCAGCGCCCCGGCATCGAACTGCGCGTCACGGATTCCGAGATGGCGCAGCCGGGGCAGGCTGCGCAACGCCAGCGCGTCTTGCGCATCGAGCCGCAGCGGCGGCATCCTGCGTCCGGCTGTGCCCAGCATCAGATCGAGATGCTCCAGCGTCGTCAGATTCCCGAAGTGGCGCACGCCCGTGTACAGGGGCAACGCGACGTGCGTGAGCGTTTTGCTCCGCGACAACGCTTCGACAACGGCGGCGCCGACATTGGCGCACGAGGACTGCAGGGTCAACTCCGCGATGCGGCTGGTTGCCAGCGCCCGGGCATCGTCCACATCGAGTATCGACACCGAGAAATCGATTGTCCGCAGGGTTTCGATACCCGGCAGCAGCCGGATGCCCGCGCTGGACAGGTTCCCGTCATGGGAACACACGTGCACCTCCGTCAGCGAACGGTGCGATCCAAGAGCCCGTACGGTGTCCGCGTCGAAACCCCGCCACCGGTCGACGGTGGT
>JBPBQT010000504.1:0-20228 GCA_050955065.1 Janthinobacterium lividum
TGCAGGGGCAGGGGCAGGGATAGTGGGCGTTACGCGGACTGCCAACCGTGCGGCAACGCGGCGCACTGGTTTACTTACCCATATAAGCGACCCTGTTTTAACAGGGTATGGACGAAATGGGTAATTTCACGGGGTTTATCGAGGCGCATGCATGCAATGACGAACCATGCCCAAGCGATGGCATAACCATCTTACGGAAATGAATTATCGCATCAGATTTTTGCACAAGATGGTCGATAAGCTAAAGGACGCTTTACGGTCGGCGCGCTCACACCTGTCGTCTGTCTTTAACAGAACCATAAAAAGCGAGTGACATGGGCCGCGAGGGAAGGAACAATTTCGTATCGAAACGTATCGGGGCATCACGCTTGAATTGCCATGGCGTGGCCGCCTGCATCGTGGCGGCAATGATTGCCATCGACGCAATCTGGCTGACGCCTACCGAACATTCCGTACCCGTCGCCAATCTGAGCATGCCATTTGAGGGGGCTGTTTTTCTTGGCTGCCTCGCAGCGGGTTTCAAGGGCGCCACGTATGTTCCCCGCTACCACGCCGCTACGAAAGCGCTCAGATTCCTCAAGTTGGCCAATATCGTCACGTGGATGCTGTGGCTCGGACTGTACATGTTGTCGGGAAGCATCCTGTCGTACCTATGCGCCACCACCAACGCGCCACTGATCAGCGCAACTCTGCGGGGATTCGATACCGCTCTCGGATTCGACTGGCTGGGCATCTATCTTTGGGTGCAGGCACATCCAGCAATTAAAAACGTGTTGCGCATCGCATATGACAGCGGTACTTGGCAGTTATATCTAGTCCCTATAGCCGTGGGGCTCTGCGGTCGGCGCAAGGATATATCCGACTTCATGCTGCTCTTCATGCTCTCGGGGGCATTTGTGATGGTGTTTTCCGCGGTATTTCCAGCCGAAAATGCCTTTGTGTATTTTGGAATAATCGACCCCGGCACTGCCTCGACCGTTTCCGGTTTCAAAATTCTTCGAGATGGCACGTTACGCGTGTTCGATATTTCCCGCATGCAAGGAATCGTATCGATACCATCGTCCCACACGATGCTTGCCGTATTTTTTATTTACACGCTTCGAAACGTGCGTCCTCTCTTCGCTATCGCACTCCCGCTCAATCCCGTATTGATCGCGTCAACGCCGCCGCAGGGCGGCCATTACCTTGCCGACGTTGTTTGTGGATTACTGGGGAGTGCCCTAGCCATCTGGATGCTCCGATATGTGACTGCTCGCTACGGCAGTCGTCATGCGGCAACCGCACCTCTCGTTAGCGCGCTGCCCGAACTGACGCCCTTGTCGCGGACGACGTGGCGCAAGTGATGCGGGTGGTACCAAGCCGCAAGCAATGGACAAAAAACGTCCCTTCCGTCCTGCTACGTCCTTCATCAGGACGCGGTACTGGCGACTATTTGGTCTTCTCGACCTGACCGCGGATCTCGCCTCCGGGATTCACGGCAGTATGCACATTGAAATACCACTTTCCCGCCATTAAGGCATTCGCCTGCTCGTCCGTCAGCACTGCGTGTCCTTTGATCGGACTCGCCAGCATGCCTGCCGGCACTGGCACCACCGGCTTCGCGTTCTCCCCGGGCGCAGCGGGACCGTGGAAGTGCGCGGCGGTCGCCGGACCGGTCAGTTTGTCGTAGCTGACGTTGTAGTCGAGCACCCTCGACGCTGTGTCGTACGTCGCTTTCAATTTGCCGACGCCGTCGGTGCCGTGCGGCGGGACTTCCTGGGCAGCGTTCAGGACCGAATCGAAATGCACGGTCTCCGCCGACGCCACCAGCGGCGTGAAGGCGAAGACGGCGCACGTGGTAAAGAAAAGGGGCAAATTTTTCAATGACATACAGGTTTCTCCTGGCAAAAAATCGGACGTGAATGGGAACAGTTTCCCGATCGTGGAAAGTTTTCCCCACGACACCGTCTGTTTCATCTTAGCGCATTCGCCCGAAGAAATAAGCGGTAAGGCATTGAAAGAGAACGTTTATTAAAGTAACGGCTGTTGACGCCGATAACTAACTTGCCGGCACATTTCGGAGCCCGGAAACACTTCAATCTCATCAACGGAGAAACACATGTCAAAATTTTTCAAGGCTTTCGTTCGCGACGAGCGTGGTGTCAGTGCCATGGAATATGCAGTGCTGGCGGGCATCGTCGCAGTCGCGCTGGGAACGGCGGGCGCCGCATTCACTACCAACGTGGGGACCATGTTCACCACGATGTTTTCTGCGGTATCGGCACAACAATCCAAGTAAATCCAGCGGAAGCCTTTTTCTGACCGCTTATGTCAGTGTCAGTGCCGTCGGTGCCGTGGAGAGGGACCTCCTGCACGGTGTTTAACTCCGCGCCGTAATGCATGGTCTTCGCAGACGCGACCGATAACATCAGTACTGATAAAAATCATATTTTTCAATGACATAAGAAGTTTCTCTAGAGCAATTGAAGGTGAATTGGAATAGAGAATCCGGGATGCGCAGCCAGCTGTGGACATGCTCCTGCGCACGTCCTCTCCGCGCTTTGCCCATCGCCAGCTCAGCTCGGTCGACGATGGTCGTCGTCTTCAAGGCATGTGAAAAAAATTTTTATTAAAGATACCGCTGGAAAGACCGCTATATACATTGCCGGTCCGCTTTCGAGCCCGGAATCATTCTAACTACCAACGGAAAAAATTATGTCGAAATTCTTGAAGGCTTTCGTTCGCGACGAGCGTGGTGTCAGCGCTATGGAATACGCCGTTCTGGCGGGTATCGTCGCGGTCGCGCTGGGAACGGCAGGCGCCGCGTTCACCACCAACGTGGGGACCATGTTCACGACGATGTTTTCTGCGATCAAGACCCAGCAGGCCAATTAAACAAAGCAGGGGCGGTCATCTATCTCTTCTGGAATCCAGCAGAGCCACGCTGGATTCCCTCCATTTCCAGGTATTCCTCCGTGCATCCGTTCTCGCTCCTCATTCGTTTGACCGTTCTTGCCGCCTTGCTGTGGCTGGCCGTCATCGACGTGCGCGAGCGACGCTTGCCGACCCGGATCGTACTGACCATCGGCGCACTGTTCTTCGTCGATGCCGTCCTTCTGCGCCTGCCCGCCGTTGGGTTTCTTACCCACTGCTTGCTGGCGCTCGGCGTCTTCGCCTTCTGCGCGCTTTTATTTGCCATCAGGATGCTAGGCGGTGGCGATGCGAAACTCGCCGCCGTCATTTTCCTGTGGACCGGACCCAATCTCGCTTTACTCGCGCTCACGCTGATTTCGATGATCGGCACGCTGGTCGCCTTGATCAGCCTGGCGACGCGGAACATGGATATTCACCAGTCCTCGTCGTGGAAACGGGCTCTCGCCATGTTTTCCAGCATCCGCGGCGTGCCCTATGGCTTGGCCCTGGCGCTGGGAGGTGGCACCGTCATCGCCCTTCCCACCGTGCTGCCCCTGTTTCTGACGCAATAAGCCGACGCCCACCATGTCCAATATCATCAAGTTTGGTTTTCTGATCGTTGGGGCCCTGCTAATCGCGCTGATCGTGCGCACCGTCGTTTCGCGCGCCGCGCAGCCGGCCGATCACCACATCGCCACGCAGAAGATCCGCGTCAGCGCCGCGTCCCTGCCGCAGGGTCTGCTGTTGCGCGACGAGGACATCAAATGGCAGGCGGTGCCCACTTCGCAGGTACCCACCGGCGCGATCGTGGCGGACGCGCCACAGGCCGTGGAAATCAAGGGCGCGCTGCTGCGCCACCCGGTCGCCAAGGATGCCATCCTGCTTGCCGACGACGTCATCCTGCCGAACGCGCCCGGCTTCCTCGCCGCCACGTTGAAGCCCGACATGCGGGCGGTGTCGGTCGCCGTCGACGATGTCTCGGGCAACGCCGGCCTGATCGAGCCGGGCGACTACGTCGATTTGCTGCTGACGCAGCAGATCGACCTCAAAACGGAAACGCCGGGCCGCTCCGTCGCCAGCGAAACCGTCGTCGAACATGTACGGGTGCTGGCATCCGGTTCGGAAATTCTCCGCCCGAAAAACGGCGACGCGGCCGATACCCATCAGCGCGCGCGCACGGTCACGCTCGAAGTCACGCCACGCATGAGCGAAGTGATCGCCGTGGCAGCCCGGCTCGGCAGCCTGTCGCTGGCGTTGCGCAGCTTCGCAACCGTATCCCGTGACCCGTACGCGCTCGGCACGGCGCCGGGCGCGAATCACGACGCGGCGAATCCCCTGCCCGCGCCGGTCTGGTCGGGCGATATCTCGCGCGCGCTGCGCGACATCCCCGCACCGCGCCCCATTCATATCAACACGCCCGCCGCTCCGCCGCCGCCCAAGGTAGTGACGATCTACCGGGGTTCGGAACGCAGCGATACCGTATCCAGCAGCAATCCAGGCGGCAACCAGGGCGGGCAAGGCAACGTCGGTGGAATGAACGTGGCAGCCATGCCGCCCCTCCCCGCCGTCGCAATGCCGCGCTGAACGCGCCCGGCCTCGCCGCCCAGCTTACCGTTTTCGTCAGAACAGGACGTCATGAACCAGGTCTTCTCCGAACCGTTGCGTGCGATCCCGGCCCTGTGCATCGCCGCGTGCCTGGCCGGCATGGCTTTCCCGGCAACGGCGCACGCCCATGCCGTTCGCCACCATGCCGTGCATCACGCAACGCCGGTCGTCAACACCAATGCACCCGTCCCTCCCATTGCTTCGGCACAAAGTCACGAGCCGCTGATGCTCGACGCGGGCAAGGGCATGCTGCTGAGACTCGACGAGGACGCGGGCTCGGTCTTTGTCGTCGACCCGAGCGTGGCCGATGTCCACGTTCCATCGCCTCGCAGTGTGTTCGTCCTGGGCAAGAAGGCGGGATCCACAACGCTTTACGTGATGGGAAACAAGAACCAGACGCTGGTCCAGCGAACGGTGACGGTCGCGCGCGACATGGACGCGCTGCGTGCGATGGCGAAGACACGCTTTCCGAACATGAATCTGCAGATCGACACCGGCAACGGCTCGCTGATGGTGGGCGGACAAGCCGCCAATGCCGCGGATGCCGATGCGGTGGTGCAGACCCTGACGCCGTTTCTCGCCGACAAGGAAGTGCTGGTCAACCGCATGACGATCTCCAAGCCGTTGCAGATCCAGTTGCGGGTGCGGATCACCGAAGTCGACCGCAACGTCACGCAGGAACTGGGCATCAACTGGCAATCGCTGGGCAAAGTGGCAGGGAATTTCATCGGCGGCATCTATAGCGGCCGGGCCATTTACAACTATGCGCAACCGCTTACCAGCACGAGCGGTTCGACGTACTATCCGGTCAACCTCTCTTCCAGCAACGCCTATTCGATCCTGGCGGGGTTTTCCGCCGGCGGCACCGATATCCAGGCAATGATCGACGCGCTGAACCAGGAAGGCCTGATCACGGTCCTCGCCGAACCCAACCTCGTCGCGATGTCGGGCGAAACCGCGAGTTTCCTCGCCGGCGGCGAATTTCCCATCCCGGTGTCGCAGACGAACGGCGCGATCTCCGTCGAGTTCAAGCAGTTCGGCGTCAAGCTCGACTTCACGCCCACCGTGCTGAACGACCGTCGCATCAGCCTCAAGGTCCGCCCGGAGGTCAGCCAGATCGATTCGACGGTGAGCGTCACGACCGGTGGCGTCACGATTCCGGGGTTGAGCGTGCGGCGCGCCGACACGACGGTCGAGCTGGGCAGCGGCCAGAGTTTCGCGATCGCCGGGCTGCTGCAGAGCACCACCTCCGACACGGTGTCGCAGGTGCCGGGACTGGGCTCCATCCCGATTCTCGGCAAGCTGTTCTCTTCGACGAAATACACCAACAACAAGACGGAACTGGTCATCATGGTGACGCCGTATCTCGTCAACCCGGTGGACCCGGCGAAGCTGCGCACGCCGCTCGATTCCCTCGTATCGCCCAGTAACGACGTCGAGTACAGCTTCAGCCACGGCGCCTCCGGCGTAGCGCCGCAGCCCGGAGACCCTCGCCTGGTGGGAGCCGCCGGCTATGTCTACTGAGCCGAACATCATGACCGTCAGACTCGCCCTCCCTGCTACCCGCCTTGCAGAGCTCGTCGTGCTGTGCGGCATCGCCATCTCCCTTGGCGGCTGTTTCTCCAAGCCGCCGCGCGGCATGCCGGACGCATCCGTCATCGGCTACGACGGCAAGCAGGCGACTACCCCCGACTGCGAGGAATTGTCGCGCGACTCGTTGCTCACCGACGCCGGCACGCGTCGCCCGGCCATGCAGTGGGGCTGCTCGACCTACACGAATCTGGCCGTGCAACTCGCCAATCCGCGGGATGCGGTGGCCCCGCAATCGCTTGGTCCGGCAGATGCCGCGGTAGCCGCCAGTGCGGTACATCGCTATGAAACGGGTCACGTCATGAAGCTGGATACCAGCACGACGCGCAACGCGAAGTGATGCAACCTTCTCTGGATATCACGATCTCATGAGCTCAAACGACCTCAGCCTTTCCAAATCACGCGCCACCGCCAAGGTCGCGGATTTCATCGCCTTCGTCGCCGATCGCGAAACCGAGCAAGTGCTGAAACGCTTCGTGCTCGAACAGGCGATGCCGCATACCCACATCGGCCTGGGCGGCATCGACGAGGCAATCGCCTATTTGGAAAAGACCGAACGCTCGCCGCAGTTCCTGATCGTCGACCTGAATCTCTCGGTCATGCCGCTGTCGGATCTGGGCCGGCTGTCGCAAGTGTGCGAACCCTCGGTCCAGGTCGTCGCGCTGGGCGAGCGCAACGACGTCGGCCTGTTCCGCAGTTTGTTGAAGATCGGCATACGCGATTATCTGGTCAAGCCTTTGACCGTGGAATTGCTGTCGAAGACCATCGACGTGTCGCAAGGAAAGATCAGCGACGTCGTCGCGGCGCGCGTCGGCAAGGTCATCTGCTTCACCGGTGCCCGAGGCGGCGTGGGGGTCACCACCCTGAGCGTCAATCTGGCACGTTATCTGGCTGACGAAACGCACCGACGTGTGGCGTATGTCGATTTGAACCTGCACGGTGGATCGGCGAACAGCATGCTGGCGTTGAAAAGCAACAACGGTCTGTTCGACGTTCTGCAGAATGTGCACCGACTCGATCCGCAATATGTCGAGCGTACGCTCGTCGCGAAAAACAACCGCCTCTTCGTGCTCAGCGCGGAACTCGAATTTCAGGAAAAAATCGCCATCCCGCCAGGGGCGCTCGCCCATATCCTCCATATCCTCAGCGATAGTTTCCACTACGTCCTGCTGGATATCAACGACCCACTTTCCGTACTGGGCGAGGAAGCGCTCGACCACGCCGCACGCGCCTACGTCATCACCGATCCGACTGTGCACGGCACCCGGCAAACCGTACGCCTGCTGCGTCACATCGAATCCCGGGACAACAACCCGCAGACATCGTTGGTGCTGAATCATCCCAATGCGGCCGTGGCAGGAAAAGTCGCGTCGGTCGATATCGGCGCAGCGGTTGGGCGCGCGGTGCTCCATGAAATCAGATTCGAAACGAAATCGCTGGCGATTGCAGAGAATCTGGGCGAAACGCCGAAGGAAAAGGGACCGCATGGCTTCCTCCAGTCGATCAAGCAGATCGCCAATGACCTGACCGGGCAGCGCGAACAGGCCGCGGTGTCGCTGTTGCAGAAGTTCCGACTCAGGAGAGGCTGATGTTCGGTCAAAAAAGGATAGGGTCGTCGACCGATAAAAGCGCCGTGGATATCGCGGCCGCATTGGCGCAGGCCATCGCCATGCCGATACTGACGGTTGGCGCTGCCGATACGAAGACGGAAAACATGTCCGATTCTTCGCCACAGTTGGAAGCGTCCGATGCCGAAGCGGCGCTGACAGCTGTTGCAGCCAAGCAAACCGCGTCGATCTCCGTCAAAACCGCCACCGCGGTCACGGCCGGGGCGGGTAATGAAGCGCTGGTCCGCTCCGAACTTTTCAAGCTCATCCGCAACGGTGTGTTCAATGCGATGAACGCGTCCGCCGTCATCGGCAAGACGCGGGAGCAGATGAAGCCCGGTGTTGAACAACTGGTCTTGAGCGTGGCGGAGCGCGAGCAGTTGAACGTCACGATTCTCGAACAGCGGCAGATCGTCAGCGAACTGCTCAACGACATGTTCGGACTGGGTCCGATCGAGCCGTTGCTGGCCGACGACAGCGTGACGGATGTATTGGTCAATGGACCGGACCAGGTCTATGTCGAACGCCATGGCCGGCTCGAACTGACTGCCTACAAGTTCCGCGACAATGCGCACGTCACCAGCGTCGCCCAGCGAATTGCCGCAGGTGTCGGCCGGCGCGTCGACGAAAGCAGTCCGATGGTCGATGCGCGTCTGGCCGACGGCAGCCGGGTGAACGTCGTGCTGCCGCCTTTGGCGATTCATGGCGCCAGCATCTCGATCCGGAAATTTTCGAAGCGCAACATCACGCTGCAGCGCATGGCCCAGCAGGGCAATCTGTCCGCGGCAATGGCGACCGTCCTGAAGCTGGCGAGTCTGTGCCGCTTGAACATCATCGTTTCCGGCGGCACGGGCTCGGGCAAGACCACGCTGCTCAACGCACTGTCGAATTTCATCGGGCTGGAAGAGCGCACCATCACGATCGAGGATGCCGCCGAATTGCGTCTCGTGCAGCCGCATGTGGTCAGTCTTGAAACCCGCCCGGAAAACGCCGAGGGGCTGGGCGCCGTCGCGCAGCGCGATCTGGTGCGCAATGCGCTGCGGATGCGTCCCGACCGCATCATTCTGGGAGAAACACGGGGCGCCGAGGCCTTCGACGTGCTGCAGGCGATGAACACGGGTCACGACGGGTCGATGACGACGATTCACGCCAATACGCCGCGCGACGGCATCACCCGGCTTGAGAGCATGGTGATGATGGCCAACGGCAATCTGCCGCTGCTGTCGATTCGCCGGCAGATCGCCAGCGCGGTGCATATGATCGTGCAGGTGGAACGAATGCGCGACGGGATGCGGCGCATCACGCGCATCACCGAACTGGCGGGCATGGAAGGCGATGTCATCATCACCCAGGATCTGTTCACGTTCCGATACGATGCATCGGCCTACAGCGAGGAAGTCAAGGGCGTCTTCGAATGCTCGCCGCTGCGTCCGGCATTCGCGCCCCGCGCGGCCTACTACGGGGTCGAGCAGGCCCTGCTGGAAGCGATGAAGTCATGAATTCGGTCAATTTCCTCACTGCCTGTGCATTCGCCTGCGCGCTGCTGCTCGGCCTGATGTTCATCGTCATGCAGGACATGCGCAACAAGCGTCCCGAAGGACGCATCAGGACGCGCATGGCACATGCTTTCGCAGAGGGGAATGCGGTGTCACTCGACGCGAGTCCCAGTGAAGAAGCGTTATTCACGATGAGGAAGGAACACGGTTCTTTTTCCCGCTGGCTAGAGCCGAAGATGACGCGTCTTCGCACCGTCGCCGGCACGAAAGGCATACGTATCGTGGCGGGTGCGACGCTGCTGGCTGCGGGTGTCGCGCTGGCGATGGTCTACTTCATGCCCCTGCCGAACTGGTCGAAACCCCTGCTGCTCGTCGGCGTTCCGGTCTGGACGTTGCGTGCAGCCTATCGCTTTCTGGTCAATCGCTTCCGCAACCGCTTTCTCCAGGGGTTTCCCGAGATCATCGATACGATCGTCAGAGCGGTGCGGGCCGGAGTGCCGGTGATACAGGTGTTCAAGTCCGCGGGCGATGACGCCAGCGAACCGCTGAAAAGCGAATTCGCATTGATGTCCGACTCACTGGAGGTGGGACGCGACCTCGACGAGGTACTGGCAACCGCGATGCGGCGCATCGAGATCGCCGACTTCTCGTTTTTTTGTGTCTGCCTGCTTCTGCAGCGCGAAACCGGCGGCCAGCTCGGCGAGACGCTCGAGAATCTCTCCGGCATCGTCCGCACCCGTAAGGAAGTACGGCAAAAATCCAAGGCGCTGACGGCGGAAGCGCGCATCACGACAAAGATTCTGGCGGCCATTCCGTTCGTCATCACGCTCGGCATGTACGCAACGAATCGCCCTTATATCATGGTGCTGTTCAATCGGCAAGAAGGCCATAAATTGTTGACCTTTGCTGCTATTTCGGTGGTGCTCGGCATCATCGTGATCAGTAAAATGTCGAAACTGGATACTTCCCGATGAACGCCTCGCACACCGATACGCTGCTGAATCTATTCATGCTGCTGGCCCTCTTTGCCGGGCTCGTCGGCTGGTGGATCATCAAACAGGGCAGCATGCGCGGCAAGATCGCGATGCGAATTCGCGACGCCGCGCTGAATTCGCCGATGGACACGACACTGCTGGAAGAACGGTCCGCGCCTGTCGACTTTCGGGGGCGACTGCTGGCGCGGCTCGCGGCGCTCGGCAATAACCTGCCGCTGTTCGATGGCGCCTACCGGATGAAGCTGCAAAAGCAGATGGTCCGCGGCGGGTACCGCGGCAAATCCGCTGTTTCGATCCTGCTGGCAATCAAGTTTTGCGTGGGTGCCGTTTGCGCCGTGCTGGCGGTGACCATGGGGTCCCATATCCCGATGATTGGCGCCACCGCGCTCGGACGCGGCGTGGCGATGATGGGCGCCTTCATTGTCGGCATGATCGTGCCGGAATACATCATGGGCTGGAGAGCGAAACGCCGGCGCAACATGATGGCGGGCTGTCTGCCCGATGCGCTCGACCTGCTGGTCATCTGTACCAACGCCGGCAACAGTTTTCCGGTCAGCATGCAGCGCGTCGCCGACGAACTGGCATCCATCTGTCCGCCGCTATCGAACGAATTCGCGTTGACCGCCGACGAACTGTACCTTTCCGGCGACACCACCCGGGCCTTGCAGGCGTTGGGAGACCGCATCGATCTGCCATCGATCCGCGCGCTGATCGCCACGTTGATGCAGTCCATGCGCTACGGCACGCCCATCACGCATGCTTTGCGGACCCTGTCGCGCACCGAGCGGCTGTCGCATATCGTCTCGCTGGAAGAGAAGGCCGCCAAGCTCGCGCCAAAGATGGTCGTTCCCATGATGCTGTTCATCCTGCCTCCGGTTGTCGTCATCGCGGCAGGTCCGGCCGTCATTCAGCTTCTCGACTTCATGAACAAAAAATGACCCCATTCGAATCGTTTCGTCACCCCTGCTCCCCATCCGCCGACAGATATGCATCGGTGCGGCGCCGCGCGCTGCATGTCGTCGTCTGCGCGCTGTTCGGCAGCGCGACGCTCGGCGTGACCGGCGGTTGCACGACTACCACCCATGTCACCGAAGCGCGCCCCGTCCCGCTCAACCGCTCGCCCAGCAGCACCAGTGAACTGCACATCGCCGAAGTCGCGCTCGAGGCGGGCAACACGGACATGGCGAAGACGGTCTTCGAACGCCTGGTCAGGAGCAATCCGGACTCCGTTCCCGGTCTGACCGGCCTGGGCAATACGCTCTATAGCGTGGGCGACTTCACCCGCGCGGGGGTCTACTTCGAGCGCGCCAGCCGCATCGATCCGCGGGCGGACGCCCCGCTGATCGGTGTCGCCCGGGTCGCCATCCGGCAACGTCGCTTCGACGACGCCATCACCACCTATCGTCAGGTCCTGGCGCGTGCCCCCAACGACCCGCTGGCCTGCGCGGGTCTGGGCGTGGCGCTCGATCTGAAAGGCCGGCACGCAGAAGCCCAGGCCGAACTGCGTCGCGGGCTGAGCGCCAATCCGGGCGACCCGGTGCTCAGCATCGACCTCGGCCTGTCGCTGGTGTTGAGCGGGGATGCCCGGCAAGGCGCGAACGTGCTGCTCGATGTCACGCACTATCCGGAAGCGCCGCCGCAGGCGCGGCAGGATCTGGCGCTGGCGTACGGACTGCTCGGCAATACCCAGGCCGCGACCGAAATTCTGGGACAGGACCTGCCGAACGCGTCGGTCCAGGACAATCTGCGCTTCTATGAAATCCAGCGTTCGCGCCTCGCCGCGCAAGCAGGCCGCGAGACCGTGCCCGCCGCTGGCAGACCCGCGGCGAGTTCGCCGACCCTGCCGCCGACGGGCGCGTCGGCACCCGCGCCGGGGAGCCTCGTTTCGCAACGCGCGCCCGATGGGGAAGGCGTGCGATGAAACGCGGAGGATGGCGTCCGCGCCTTGGTGGGCCCCTGGCCTTTCTGCGCGATAGCCGCGGCGTGTCGGCGATCGAGTTCGCCATCGCCGCGCCCTTTCTCCTGATCATGATCCTGGGGACGATCGAGCTCGGCGTCGACATGATGATCGATGCGCGCGTGGAGTACGCCGCGCAGCTCGCCTCGCGTTACGGAATGACGACCAGCACGCCGACCACCGGCACGCGGAGCGACGCCGCGAAAGCGCTCGTCGTGAAGGCGATCGGCATGTGGGCGAACATTCCCAACACGACTCTGACCATCGTCGAGACCGCCTATTCCTCGTACAGCGACATCGGGACGACGAGTTCGACTTCGGGCCTTGGCGGGTTGGGGGACGTGGTCTCGTATCAGGTCACGCTGACGACGCCGGGCATCTCCGGAATTCCGCAAATGGTCGGCATATCGACGATGACCTTCCAGCGCAGTTTCATTGTGCAAAACGAAAAATGACGATCTTCAGCGAAGTGCCGGCGCCGCCGGCAGCACCCTTGGCATCCGCGGTGACAGAGCCGGGGGACACCCACCGCGCCGGCCGCTGCGGCGAAGCCTCCGCGAATGTCCCGCGTCGTCCCGCGCTGCGCGACCTGTTGCGCTCGAACCGCGGCAGCGTCGCCGTGGAGCTGGCCATCATCGTCCCGTTGATTCTGCTGATCATGATCGGTTTCGGCGAAATGTATCTGTACATGCGGGCCGTCAGCAGCGTCGAACACACGGCCTTCACGCTGGCCGATTCGATCAGCCAGATGACGGAAGTCATCGACGATTCCACCACCACCAACCCGAACAATCTCGGATCGATATGGAGCGCGGCGGCGCTGCTGGCCGCGCCGTCGACGCTGGAGGCCGGCGGCGGCGTGATCGTGACGTCGATCTGCGACAAGACGACCACGCCATGCGGCACGGCGGCGGCGACGAGCGGATCGATGGTGGCGGGCACGCCCGAGATCTACTGGCAGGAAAGCGCGACCTGGACCGGGAGCGGCATGACGACCCAGGAAACATCGACCAGCATGCTGCCGACCACCTGGCCTTTCCGTAATGGCGATTCGGCGATCGTCGTGGAAGTCTTCTATACGTTCACGCCGTTTTCGCTGGTCAAGGGTCTGTGGGCCGCCGCGCCGGGCACGCAGACCATCTACCGGCGCGTCTATGTACGCCCGCGCAACGGCGTCGCCCTGCCACTGGTGAGTTCCTGATGCTGCGCGCCTCCTCCTGGTCGACGACGCGCCACCGCGTCGCGGAATTGTGCGCCGGCGACCGCGGCGCGGTCACCATCCTGTTCGCCCTTTGCGGCAGCCTCATGATCGCGACGCAGTGTCTCGCGCTCGACGTGATCGATTTCGGGATGACGGAAAACCGCATGCAGTCCGCGCTCGATGTCGCGACGCTGTCCGCGGGTGCGGGGCTGGCGCGTTATCCGACGATGACGACCAGCAACCTGCTGCTGTGGCAGGCGGACGCGCGCGCCTATTACAACGCCAACATGCTCAAGGGTTATTCCACCGTCACGATGCCCGACAGCAACTTCACGGCGACCGTCAGCGGCACCGCCGCGACCGGACGCACCGTCGCGTTGTCGGCCACCGGCAGCCTGTCTCTGATCGCCGCCTTCACGCTGAGCAAATCCGGCCTGGGACTGACCATGGACTCGAGCAGCGCCACCGGCAGCGGCACGACGTCCAGCGGCGTTTCGGCCGACCTGGCGACCGTCGCCGTGTCCAACACCGCCACGGTCGTCAGCCAGAGCACGCTCGAACTGGTCATGGTGCTCGACAATACCGGTTCGATGAACGACTCGATCAGCGGCGTCACCAAAATGAGCGGTCTGAAGACCGCGGCGAACACCCTCGTCAGCGACCTGTTGGCATCCTCCACCACGGACAGCCATATCGGCCTCGTGCCGTTCACGACGACGGTCAACGTCAAGGGCGCTTTGTCCGCCAGTGGCAGCTGGCTGTCGCAGAAATTCACCTACAACAGCACCGGCGTGCAGATGGCGACCGATTCGACGCACGACGGCTGGGGAGGGTGCACGGCCGAACCCAGGGATTCGAACGGCTATCTGTATCCTCTGGCCTATAGTCCGATCACCTCGCCCAAATTCACGCCGTACTACTACAACGTCCCGTCGGCGGGCCTGACTGTGCGCAAGTACGGAAAAAGTCAGCTGTGCGATACCCCCAGGACGAGCACGAAATACACAAGTGTGCCGATATCGGTCGTCAACGGCTTCGCCAATCTCTGCGGCTTCTCCGGCAACGCCGTCGGCAACGGCATCGCCACCTACCTCGACGAGGCCAGCACCAGCGATGCCACCGGCCTCACCGAGACGGTGACGCAAAACTCGGACTGCATTTCGCATCCGGTCACGTTCCTGACCAACGACTCCTCGACGCTGACCACCGCCATCAGCGCCATGACCGCCAGCGGATCGACGATCATCCCGGTGGGCATTCTGTGGGGTTGGCGGATGCTGTCCTCCGCCTGGTCGGGCGATCTCTCGTCGGGCAACGGCTGGATCTCGACCGACACCAGCTATCCCAAGCCGGAGGCCACGACGAATCTGCAACGGGTGATGGTCGTGCTGACGGACGGCGAAAACCAGGTCGGCTCGCAATACACGATTCCGAACGATCTCTATTTCAACGGCCTTTCGGGAGTGGGAACGAACAAGATACCCGCCCCGACCATCACGCGCACGGATGGCACCACGCTCGCGAACGCGACCATGGACTATTCCGAGACGCTGGCGTTGCCGACCAGCGGCCTGGGCTACTCATATGACGTCAACGCTTTTCAACTGGGTGTCTGTACCGCGATCAAGGCCAGCGGCATCACCATCTACGCCATCACGTTCGGCACCGTGTCGACGGTGGCGGCAGCGACGATGCAAAGCTGCGCCACGTCCGGCGACTATTATCATGCGCCGGACAGCGCCACGCTGAATACCATCTTCCAGAATATTGCCGGCAACCTGGGGGTCCTTCGCCTGACGCAGTGAAGGATGACATGTGACGGTCGCGCCGCGGCATGTGGTTGCCGGAAGACGGGCATGGGAAGGGCGGCGGCTTTAGAGAGCCGTTGCCCTTTTTGCCTTAATCACTCCGCCAACGCATACTTCTCCCGCGCGTCCGACAGCACGCGCGTCACCACCGCCATCTCCTCGACATCCCCCGACAGCAAATCGAGAAAATGCCAGTTATGGCCGTCCGGCGTCGGCGGCACCAGCCGCACCGGCTTGCCGACGCGGTAGGTGTCGCCCAGTCCGGCGGCTTGCAGCTGGTCGTTGATGTCCTTCTGGATCTCGTCTGCGGATGCAATCTGTTTGGTCATGTCTGCCTTGGGTAGAAGAAGAGCGGCGGACGGCGAGGGCCGTCCCGTCCGATCATTGTGGCACGGTCCCGCGCGCAGCGTCGTCCGGGGCGCCAGTCGACGATCGTCCCGTTCGCGAAGGAGAACCATGGCAACGCATCGGCGCTACAATCGTCGGACGCGGCGGCGGCGCACGGTCACGTACGTGCGCCCTTCCCGGTGCGTGGGCACTTCTTGAAGAAGGATGTCGAACGATATGTCGCTCGATCTGGTGAATACGTTGAAATCGATCGTCGGCGGCGCGCATGTGCTGACCGAACCCCGCGCGACGCGACGCTATCGCAGCGGTTACCGCTTTGGCACCGGGGCGGCGCTCGCCGTGGTGCTCCCCGGATCGCTGGTCGAGCAATGGCGCGCGCTCGAGGTCTGCCTGCGCGCCAACGTCATCGTCATCACCCAGGCGTCGAACACCGGCCTGACCGGCGGCTCGACGCCGGATGGCGACGACTACGACCGCCCGATCGTGATCGTCAGCACGACGCGCCTGCGCACCCTGCACCTAATCTCGGAGGCGAAACAGGTGGTCTGCCTGCCCGGCGCCACGCTGGACCAGCTCGAACGCACGCTCAAGCCCCTGGGACGCGAACCGCACTCGGTGATCGGCTCATCGTGCATCGGCGCGTCGGTGTTCGGCGGCGTATGCAACAATTCCGGCGGCGCGCTGGTGCACCGGGGACCGGCCTATACGGAACTGGCGGTGTACGCGCAGGTCGATGCGAAGGGTCGCCTGCGGCTGGTCAACCATATCGGCATCGAGCTGGGCGACACCCCCGAGCAGATTCTCGAACGCCTGGAGCGGGGCCATTTCCCGGAAGCCGACATCCGTCACAACACCGCGGCGGCATCCGACGGGGAATACGCGACGCATGTGCGCCAGATCGACGCCGCGACACCCGCGCGCTACAACGCCGATCCCCGCCGTCTCCACGGGGCGTCGGGCTCGGCCGGCAAGCTGATGGTGTTCGGCGTGCGTCTGGATACCTTCGCGAGCGAAGCCGGCGCGCGGGTGTTCTATATCGGTACGAATGCCGCGCAGGACCTCACCCGGATCCGCCGCGACATCCTGGGAAGCTTCGTGCATCTGCCGATCGCCGGCGAATACCTGCACCGCGATGCGTTCGACATCGCCGAGCGCTACGGCAAGGATCTTTTTCTGATGATCGACCATCTCGGCACCCAGCGTCTGCCGACGATGTTTGCCCTGAAGGCGCGTTGCGACGCGCTGTTCGATCGCCTCGGCCTGCCCTCCCATCTGAGCGACAAGGTATTGCAGGGCGTCAGCCGCCTGTTTCCAAGCCACCTGCCCCCCCGCATGAAGGCCTATCGGGATCGCTTCGCGCATCACCTGATGCTGAAGGTCAGCGCGGCCGGCGCCGACGAGGCGCACGATTATTTGCGGATGACGCTGTCCGGCACCGGCGCCGATTTCTTCGAATGCTCGGATCAGGAGGGCAGCAAGGCTTTTCTGCACCGTTTCGCGGCGGCCAGCGCCGCGGTGCGCTACCGCAGCATCCACAGTGCGGACGTCGAGGATATCGTCGCGCTCGACATCGCGTTGCGGCGCAACGACCAGGAATGGGAGGAGACGCTGCCGCCCGAGCTCGACCAGGCGATTTCCCGCAAGCTGTATTACGGACATTTCCTCTGCCATGTCTTCCACCAGGATTACATCGTGCGCAAGGGCCAGGATTGCCTGGCGCTCGAACACCGTTTGTGGGCCCTGCTCGACGCCCGCGGCGCCGAGTACCCGGCCGAGCACAATGTCGGTCACCTGTATCCGGCAAAACCCGCGTTGAAAGCGTTCTACCAGGAACTCGACCCGTGCAACTGCTTCAATCCCGGAATCGGCAAGACCGGGAAGTTCGCCCACTATCGCAATGCTGAAACCGGGGATACCGGCATTCGCGAGGCCGAGATGACCTAATGCCCGCGGACGGCGAAACCGGCCGGCCTAGCGACGTATGCAGGCGGCGCCGAACAGTCCGAGACCCAGCGCGCCATAGACCCAGGCGAACGAGCGCCGCGGCAGGTGCGCCTCGAACCCCGGCGTGACCCGTTCGGGAACGACGTGGTAGTCGACCACGTACGCCACCGCGGCGGTGGCCGCCGCCGCGCCCGCCGCCTGCGACACCGAGGGCCTGTTTCCGCAGAGGGCTTCGAACAGCAGGCCCCAGAATACGCCGCTGCCGGCATGAATGGCCGCGCCGGTCCCCGTATACCGGAGACTCAACCGCTGTTCCGAAAATGCCGTGTCCGGCCACAGACAGTGCGTGACCGCGTTGAGCGGCGCGCAGCCCGTCGCGCCTTCGGCGCGGGCACACTGCGCGGCCGCGGCGGCGGAACTCACCGCCGCGAGACCGCCGGAAACGGTTGCGCGTTGAAACCATTGGGTCAGCGTCATGCGACTCCCTCTCTGTAAGACGCGAACGGGGCGTCCACGTCCCTTTCATTCTAACGGGCGCGTCCCGTTGTGCAAGCGGCGGCGCATGGCGGACGTCCCCCATACGCGTTACCCTATCCCCGCCCATCGCACATCGGGCGGCCACGCAGCGCGCCGCCGGCACGTCGAACATCAAACGTCAAACGTCAAACAGGAGAGGTCATGAAACTGCTGCGATTCGGTGCCCCGGGGCAGGAGAAGCCCGGCGTGCTCGACGATCAACACATCGTGCGCGACCTGTCGTCCGTCGTCGACGACATCGCCGGCGACGCGCTGCTGCCGGCGGCGCTGGCCCGGCTGCGCGATATCGATCCGACAACGCTGCCGGTGGTGCCCGCCGGCACGCGTATCGGTCCGTGCGTCGGGCGCATCGGCAAGTTCATCTGCATCGGCCTGAACTATGCCGACCATGCCGCCGAGGCGGGCATGCCGCTGCCGAGCGAGCCGATCGTCTTCAACAAGTGGCTGTCGGCCGTGGTCGGCCCGAACGACGATGTCAGGATTCCACGCGGCTCGCGCAAGACGGACTGGGAGGTCGAGCTCGGCGTGGTGATCGGCAAGGGGGGTGCCTATATCGAACAAGCCGATGCGCTCGCGCACGTGGCCGGCTACTGCGTGATCAACGATGTCTCCGAGCGGGCCTATCAGCTCGAGCGCGGCGGCACCTGGGACAAGGGCAAGGGCTGCGATACGTTCGGCCCGATCGGCCCCTGGCTCGTGACCGCCGACGAAGTCCCCGACCCGCAGCGGCTGGCGCTCTGGCTCGACGTCGACGGCGAACGCCACCAGAACGGCAACACGAGCACGATGATCTTCGGCGTGGCGCATCTCGTCGCCTACCTGAGCCAGTTCATGAGCTTGCAGCCCGGAGACGTGATTGCGACCGGAACGCCGCCCGGCGTCGGCATGGGCCACAAGCCCGAGCCGGTGTACCTGCGCGCCGGCCAGACGATGCGCCTGGGCATCGCGGGCCTGGGCGAACAGCGCCAGCGCACTGTCGACGCGTGAGATCCGGCGCCCCTGCGCGTCGCCAACCGCGCAGGGCTGTCAGGAACCCCGGATGAGTTTGAGGCGTGCGGCGGGATCCGACAACGTCCGCCCCGATGCCGCGTCCAGCGTGACATCCAGCGTCGCCGCATGCGCGATCGCGGCGGCCGTCGCCGCCGTGGCGGCCAGCGCCGTGGCGGCCACCGCGGTGACCGCGGCCGCCATGAGCGGACCGTCGCCATCCGGCGCATCGGTCTGGCCGATCGATTCCAGATAGGCGGGGACGTCGACCGCCGCCATCGGACGGCCGAACAGCCAGCCCTGACCGATGTCGCAGCCGAGCCGCGTCAGCATCGTGGCCTGGTCCTCCGTCTCCACCCCCTCGCCGATCGTCGTCAGCCCCAGACTGTGGCCCAGGCCCACGACCGCGTCGACGATCTTGCGCCCGCCATGATCGGTCAGCATGACCTTGACGAAGCTGCGGTCCACCTTGATCTTCTTGAACGGCAGCGTGTGCAGCCGCGACAGGCTCGAAAATCCGATGCCGAAGTCGTCGAGCACGATGCTCACGCCCATCGCTTCGAGTTCGTGGACGGCGTCGAGCGTGGTGGCGACGTCCTCGACCACCACGCCCTCCGTGATCTCGACCTGGATGCGGTCGAGCGGAAAGCCGCTCGGCACCGCCGCCGCGCGCAGGATCCCCGGCAGACTGCCGTCGCGGAACTGGATGCCGCTGGCATTGAAGGCCAGCGTGAAATTGCCCGGCCAGCTCACCGCCGCCTCGCAGGCCTGGCGGATGATCTGCGAGGTCAGGCAGCCAATCAGATCGCTCTGCTCCGCCAGCGCGATGAATTCGTCCGGACCGATCGGCCCGCGCTCCGCGTCGGTCCAGCGCGCCAGCACTTCGAAACCGGTCAGCATGCGGCTGTTCAGACACACCAGCGGCTGAAAATGCGGCACGACCAGACCCCGGTCCAGCGCATGCACGAGCCGCTCGTAGCGCCGCCGCGCTTCCCGCTGGCGGGCGTTCGCGTAATCCGCGGCATGCTGTTCGAGGCGGTCGTCATACAGGTTGAAGGTGCCGCGGCCGGCGCGCTTGCCCCGGTACATCGCGCGGTCCGCCCGCCGCATCAGCTCGATCGCCGACTGGTCCGCGCTTTGCGCCATGCTGGCGCCCACCGTTGCCGTGATCGATACCGGCTGTGTCGTCGGATCCGCGATGATCGGCACGGACAGCAGGTTGCCCAGGTGCTCGCCGAGCTGGACGATCGCCTGGCTGTTG
>JBPBQT010000505.1:0-17219 GCA_050955065.1 Janthinobacterium lividum
AGACGGCCGAGCTGCCGGGCGACCGGTGTGCTGTTGTCGATGATGTGCAGACGTTCGCCCACGAGCGAGCGGATCAGCGGGATCAGGAAAGGGTAGTGCGTGCAGCCCAGGGCGAGCGTATCGGCGTCCGCGTCGAGCATCGGCTGCAGATAGGTTGCGAGCAGGGCGGCCAGCGCCGGCGAACCGGTGTCGCCCTGCTCGATGGCTTCGACCAGCCCGACGCCGGCGATGCAGACCAGCCGGCGGTCGCCCGCATGGGTGGCAAGCAGATGCTGGAACTTGCCGCTGCGCAGCGTCGCGGCGGTTGCCAGCACGCCGACGACGCCGCTCCGGCTGGCCCGGGTGGCGGGCTTGATGCCCGGTTCGACGCCGACGATCGGCACCGGGAACGCGGCGCGCAGTTCGGCGATCGCATGGGTCGTGGCGGTGTTGCAGGCGACGACGAGCGCCTTCGCCCCCCGTTCTATCAGCCAGCCGCCGATCGCCAGCGACCGGTCGACGAGAAAGGCGTTGCTGCGTTCGCCATAGGGCGCGTAACGGGAATCCGCGCAATACAGAAGCGATTCCTCCGGCAGTTCCTGCCGGATCGCGCGCAGCACCGACAGGCCGCCGACGCCGGAGTCGAACACGCCCACCGGCGCCATGCCGTTCGTCACGATCGCATCGTCCGCCCTGGTGTCCGCGGGATTACTGGTTGATGCCGCCCATCGCGCTTTGCAGATAGTTCGGCAGCGTCAGCTTGTCGATCAGTTCGATCTGGGTTTCGAGCCAGTCGATGTGTTCCTCGGTGTCGTCGAGGATCTTCTGGAAGATCTCGCGGGAGACGAAGTCGCGCACCGATTCGCAATGGGCGATGCCTTCCTTGCAGGTCGCCTGGGAAATGTATTCGAGCTTGAGATCCGAGGCGAGGATTTCCGGCGTGTTCTCGCCGATCAGCAGCTTGTGCAGGTCCTGCAGGTTCGGCAGACCGTCCAGCATGAAAATGCGCTGGATCAGCCAGTCGGCGTGGTTCATCTCGCCGATCGACTCGTCGTATTCCTTCTTGCCGAGCGTTTCCAGGCCCCAGTGCTTGTACATCCGTGCGTGCAGGAAATACTGGTTGATCGCGGTCAACTCGTTCTTCAGCTGCGCGTTCAGATATTCGATGACGATGGGGTCGCTTTTCATGACAATTTCCTTCTGTAGGGCAAAATGGCACCGCGCTCCGCGACCTCGCCCGGTCGAAGCCGGAGCCGGAATGGCGGGTCGTGGCGCGGAAGTTCGCCCACGATAATCGGTCGGCGCGCAAAAGCCAAGCGCGGCGGCCGAATTCGATGAAAACGACGGGTTGTCGCGAGTCTGAATCAGAAATATTCGCATTCAGGCAGGATTTCGAGCATTTTTCAGCTGTTTTTCGCTATTTCGAGATATTTTTCGAAATGACGTCCAGCCACTGTCCGGATGACGTCGCGACCCCGCCGTCGAGGCATAATCTCATTTCAGCGCCCCGGTTCTGGCGCTAATGTATTCAAACCCAACAAGAGGAGACAACGATGGCCGCCATTGAATCAGTCATGCACGAAGGCCGGGTATTCGCGCCGCCTGCGCGCATCGTCGAAACCGCGGCCGTGTCCGGAATGCCCGCCTATCACGCGCTGGTGGCGGAGGCCGAGCGCGATTACGAGGGGTTCTGGGCGCGGCTCGCACGCACCGCGCTCGATTGGCAGACGCCGTTCACCAAGGTGCTCGACGAAAGCCATGCGCCGTTCTACACATGGTTCGAGGATGGCCGCCTGAACGCGTCATACAACTGTCTCGACCGCCACGTCGAAAACGGGCTGGGCGAGAAGGCCGCGTTGATCTTCGAAGCCGACGACGGCGCGGTGACGCGGGTCAGCTATCGCGAGCTGCTTGCGCGGGTGAGCCGCCTGGCGAACGCGCTGAAGGCGCGTGGCGTGAAGGTCGGCGACCGGGTGGTGATCTACATGCCGATGTCGGTCGAGGGCGTGGTCGCGATGCAGGCGTGCGCGCGCATCGGCGCGACGCACTCGGTGGTCTTCGGCGGTTTTTCGTCGAAATCGTTGAACGAGCGCATCGTGGACGCCGGCGCGGTCGCGGTGATCACCGCCGACGAACAGATGCGCGGCGGCCGGGCGTTGCCGTTGAAATCGATCGTCGACGAGGCGCTCGCCGCCGGCGGCGCCGAGGCGGTGACGAGCGTCATCGTCTACCGGCGCACCGGTGGCGACGTGCAGTGGGACGCGACACGCGACCTCTGGCTGGACGAGCTGGTCGCCGCGCAGCCGGACGTCTGCGAACCCGAGTGGGTCGGGGCCGAACACCCGCTCTTCATCCTCTACACGTCCGGCTCGACCGGCAAGCCGAAAGGCGTCCAGCACAGCACCGGCGGCTATCTGCTGTGGGCGCAGCAGACGATGCACTGGACCTTCGACCTCAAGCCCGACGACGTGTTCTGGTGCACGGCCGACATCGGCTGGGTCACCGGTCACACCTATATCTGCTATGGACCGACGGCCGCGGGCGCGACCCAGGTGATCTTCGAGGGCGTTCCCACCTATCCGGACGCCGGTCGGTTCTGGAAGATGATCGAACAGCACCGGGTCACGATCTTTTATACCGCGCCCACGGCGATCCGCTCGCTGATCAAGGCGGCCGACGCGAATGCCGACGTGCATCCGCGGCGCTACGACCTGTCCTCGCTGCGCATCATCGGCACGGTGGGCGAGCCGATCAATCCGGCGGCCTGGATGTGGTATCACGACGAGGTGGGCGGCGGGCGTTGCCCGATCGTCGACACGTTCTGGCAGACGGAGACGGGCGGTCACATGATCAGCCCGCTGCCGGGCGCGACGCCGCTCGTGCCGGGGTCGTGCACGTTGCCGCTGCCGGGCATTCTCGCCGCGGTGGTCGACGAGACCGGGCAGGACGTGTCGAACGGGCAGGGCGGCATCCTCGTGGTCAAACGGCCCTGGCCGGCGATGCTGCGCACCATCTGGCGCGACCCCGAGCGCTTCCGCAAGAGCTATTTCCCGGAGGAGCTGGGCGGGACGCTCTATCTCGCCGGGGACGGTGCGGTGCGCGACGTGGCGACGGGCAACTTCACGATCATGGGCCGGATCGACGACGTGCTCAACATTTCCGGACACCGGATGGGCACGATGGAGATCGAATCGGCGTTGGTCAGCCATCCGCTGGTCGCGGAAGCGGCGGTGGTCGGGCGACCGGACGACACGACCGGCGAGGCGATCGTCGCCTTCGTGGTGCTCAAGCGCTCCCGGCCGACGGGCGACGAAGGCCGGGAGATCGCCAACGAGCTGCGCGCCTGGGTGGCGAAGCAGATCGGGCCGATCGCGAAGCCGCGCGACCTGCGCTTCGGCGACAACCTGCCGAAGACGCGCTCGGGCAAGATCATGCGCCGCCTGTTGCGGGGTCTGGCCAAGGGCGAGACGGCGCCGCAGGATACGTCGACGCTCGAGAATCCGGCGATCCTCGATCAACTCGGCGAGACGCTGTAACACGGGGGGCGACGTCAGGGCATGGCCGGCGTCGCCGTCCGGCAGCGCTTCCGGGCGATGCCATGGTTCGGGAAGATGCCACGGTTCCGAACGATGCGGCGGTGTTGGACGATGTCTGAACCGTTGCCCGGCATGACCGTCGCGCAATGCGGGGGCATTATTCTCGGGCAGTACCGGCGGTCATGCCCTGCGTGCCGTAGGGGGTGCCGTCGAAATCGATCAGCAACTGCTTGTCGTCGTGGCGGGAGGGACCGCCGCCGGCACGGGAAACGACCGGCGCCGCGGGAGCGGCGTCAGGGACATCGGCGTTCCCCGTTTCCGGCGGGGCGGCCGGGGGCGCGACGAGCGCCAGCGCACGCGCCACGCGCAGCGGCAGAATGTCGAGCGTCGGGTCGCGAAACGCGCGGCGCAGGATCGCGTAGGTGTCGCGGTCGAACAACGGCACGGGCGTCGCGGCGGCCAGGCGCGACAGCGCGCGCGGATCCTCGGTGCTGCCGAGATAACTCCAGTTGTCGACCACATGCCATTGCGTCAGGCCCGTGCGATGCCGCTCGGCGAAGGCGATCGGGCCGTCATGCGGCCAGCATGCGATACGCAACGGTTCGAGCGCTTCCCGCAGACGCGCGATACTGCCGCCGCCGTCTTCAGCGTCTTCGTCGTTGCCATTGCCGCGCTCGTTGGCGCTTGCGTCATTGCGCCCATAGTCCTCGTCGTCCCCGACACTGCCTGCGGCCATGTCGCAGGCAACGCGGGCGTGACGCGTCCGGCAGGCCAGATGCGCATCCGGTCCGTCCTTTTCGAGACCGAGCGCCACCAGGCACAGTCCGCTTTCACGTGCGAGCTTGCGCAGGCGCGATTCGGCTTTCGCGCGGGAATCGAAAATGCCGAACAGATCCCCGGTACGGCCGAAATCCCGTTCGTGCGGCATGGCGAGACGGGGCGCGGTCGCCTCCGGCGGAAAATACCAGCTGCAGGGGGTGCTGCGGCGGCGCAGCACGCGATTGTGCAGCGGCGCCAGCGCCTTGACGAGTTGCGCCTCGACGAGCGCGGCGCCGGTCTCGCCGGCGGCCACCCGATGCTCGATGCGGCGCACGGCCGACGACAGTTGCTGCTCGTTCGACTGGCGGTGGTCGGCCGAGAAATGCGCGCCGACGTTCTTGCGCAGGTCGGCGCCCTTGCCGACGAACAGCGGCGCGCCCTGCGCGTCATAGAACACATAGACGCCGGGCAGCGCGGGCAGACTGTCGAGCGCCTCCTCGTCGAGCGCCGACGGCACGCTCGCGCGGCGGATCAGGCCGCGCGTGGCGGTGCAGATGCTGCCAGAATTGCCAGAGCAGGTCCGCGTCGGCGAGCGCGCGATGCCGGCCGCGCGGCACCAGCGCGAACCGTTCGATCAGCGCGTCGAGGCCGTGTTTGCGCGCCGTCGGGAACAGCGTGCGCGAGAGCCGGACCGTGCAGAGCACGTCGGCGCGAAACCGCAGGCCGGCACGCTTGAACTCGCTCTTGAGAAAACCGTAGTCGAAGCTGGCATTGTGCGCGATGAACAGCTTGCCTTCGAGCTGCGCGGCCAGCGCGGGCGCGAGCGAGGCGAAACTCGGCTGGCCCCGGACCATCGCGTCGCTGATGCCGGTCAGCTGCTCGATGAAAGGCGGGATCGGCTGGCCGGGGTCGACCATCATCGTCCATTCGCGCAGGCCCCCGGGCCCGACCTCGACCAGACCGATTTCGGTGATCCGGTCCTTGCCCGGGTCCGACCCGGTGGTCTCGAGATCGACGAAGACCATCGGGCGGTCGAGCCGCGCCAGCAAGGCGGGGATATCGAGCGCCGCTGGCGTCATGCGGTCAACGGCGCGGCGTTGACCGCGACGGCGGCGGCCGGAGCCTGCGCGATGGCCTGTTCGATCGCGGCGGCCACCCGTTTGGCGAAGGCCAGGTCCGCCGTCGCCAGCACTTCGGTCTCGCCCGCCTCGCGCGCGACGAGCACGCGATGTCGCATCGTCTGGAATTTCCAGGTCAGGTAACTGACCGCCGCGAGCATGACGCCGATGGCGATCGTCGGGCTCGATCGGACCACGCTGCCGTATACCGCCACCAGAATGCCGATGATCAGGATCGGCACGGCGAAGCGCCGGTGCGGCTGGTCGACGAACACCCGCACGGCGCGCGCCCCCTGCAGCGCAGAGGGCGTGCCGTAGACGACGACACGCGCCGTGCTGACGCTGACGTTCGCTTCCTCGAAGAACGGCGGCACCGCGTTGGCGGCGCCGGCGGCGCGTGGCTTGGGGGAGGAAATAGGCTCTGACATGCGATTGCGTCCACTAAAAAAGGCTGGCGGCGCTATTGTGCCTCTTTTTCGCGCATCTCTGCCATTTCCGCGCGGTCGGCGTACTGCGCCGGGCGCGTCGCCTCGGACCGTAGCAGGGTCGGGGTGCCGGGCGCGGCGGACCCGACCGGCGCGGCGATGGCGTCCGGCGTCACGCCATGGCGCACGAGCGGACGCGTGGTGAACTCCGCCGGCGCGCCGCAGTCGCGCAGCAGCGCGCGCAGGTCGAGAATGACCGGGAAGACCTCGTGATTCAGGTCCTCGCCCTGCCGGTCGTGCGCGGCCTGCTCGGCCTCGACGATCCACCTGTCCTCCTTGAAGATGCGTTCGGTGAACCAGACCAGCAGCGGCCAGGCGACGTCGAGCAACGGCGCGAGCTTGGGCTTGCGGATCGACAGCAGCCCGAACGTGCGGTTCGTGCGCTGCTCCGCGTCGAGCGGTACGTAGACGATCCACAGGTCCATCACGCGGGTGCCGTCCGAGGTGTCGATGCGCAGCGTCTGATACGGGTAGGCGGTGCGGATCGTCATCACGTCCTTGTGCTTCTCCTCGCCGCCCTGGGCGTCGCTGCCCTTGGCGACGACCCGGCGCCGTTCGCCGAAGACCAGCGCCTCGCCCACCGGCTGCTTGCCGGCCATGCGGGAAAAGGTGTATTCGACCTCGACCCAGTCCTCGCTCTTGCGCCGGCCCAGCGAACGCGCCTGCATCTGTCCCATCTGACGCCGGTGCAGGAACTGGTGGTTCATGTCCATCAGGTTCTCGTGCATGAACGAGTAGTGGCATTTCACTTCCCGACCGAAACGCCGCGTCTTGTACGCGGAGTCGGCGACCGAACCCAGCGTGGGAAACGGGACGGTCTCGGCCAGTGCGGGGTCTCCCGGAAAAACGAAGATCAGTCCCTGTTCCTCGCGGCACGGGTAGGCGCGCACGCCGTTGGGCAGGCGCTCGCGGCCGAGGTAGGGGACGTCGATGCACTTTCCCGCGCAGTCGTACGTCCAGCCGTGATAACAGCAACGGATCGTCTCGCCCTCGACCACGCCCGCGTTCAACGGCACCTGACGGTGCGCGCAGCGGTCCTCGAGCGCGAAGACCTTGCCGGTCGCGGTGCGCACCAGCACGATCGGGTCGCCCGCGAAGCGCACCGCATGCGTCTTGCCGCGCTTGAGCTCGCGCGACCAGGCGAGCGGGTACCAAAAATCGGGGTGGATGTCGACGCGGCGCAGGTCGCGCGGCGCGCCCGACGGGACGGCGGTGGCGTCCTTGACGGTCAGGCTTTCCAGTGGAACGACGGTAGTATGCATGCAGCGTCTCCGTGCGGGGGTGCCGGGGTCCCTGACAGGCCAGGGGCGCATGGACGCCAAGGCGGCGTCGACACGGACATCGTCGGACAGTCTAGCGGATATTCGCTTTGCACGAAGCGCGTCGTTCGACCGCCCGGCTTCCGCCGCTGGATCCCGACGCCCGGTTTCAGTCGCCCGGTTTCAGTCGCTTGGTTTCAGTCGCTTGGTTTCAGTCGCCCGGTTCAGCCGCCTGGTTCAGTGTCGTGGCGAGCACCACGCTCAAGCGCGACAGCGAAAAGGGCTTGCGAATGATCTCGGCGTTCGCCACCCGATCGAGCGCGGCGCTGTCCGAATAGCCGCTGACCATGATCACCGGCAGGCGGGGATACAGGCGCTGCGCTTCCTGCGCGACGTCGGCGCCGTTCATGCCGGGCATCGCGTAATCGACGATCAGGACGTCGGGCGCATGCAGCGCGAGTTTCGCCAGCCCTTCGCTGCCCGAGCGCGCCTCCTCGACCACATAGCCTTCAAGCGTCAGGCCCGCGGCGAACGATTCACGTACATTGTCGTCATCGTCGATGATCAGCACCGTGCGGCCGGCCGTCTGGAGCGCGGGTGCGGGCAGCGCGCCCTCGGGCAGGGCCGAGGCGCCGCGCGCGTTCTCCGCAACGAAGGGAAAGAGCAGGCTGAAGGTGGTGCCGGCGCCCGGGGCGGTACGCACCCGCACGGCGCCGCCGCACTGCCGGGTGATGCCGTAGACCTGCGCCAGGCCCAGGCCGGTGCCCTTGCCGATCGGCTTGGTCGTGAAAAACGGTTCGAACACCCGGGCAAGCACGTCGGCGGACATGCCGCTGCCGCTGTCGGTCACCGCGACCTCGACATAGCGGCCCGCGTCCAGCTCCTGATCGCCGTCGTCCACGGTCACGACCCGCGTCGCCACCACCACTTCACCGCCGTCGGGCATCGCGTCGCGGGCGTTCGTCACCAGGTTCAGCACGGCGAGTTCGAGCTGGTTCGGGTCGGTGGTCGCATGCGCCATGCCGGCGGCGAAGTCGGTCCGCAGGCTGTGCGACGCGCCCAGCGAATGGCGCGCGAGATCGAGCAGGTCGGTCAGCACCTGGTCGAGTTCGACCGATTGCAGCGTCAGCTTCTGGATCCGCGAGAACGCCAGCAACTGGCTGGAGAGACGGGTGCCGCGCTCGGTCGCGCGCTTCGCGTTCTGGATGAAGCGCTGCGCGGGGTCGTCGGGCGCGAGGTGACGGCCGGCCAGTTCGAGATTGCCCACCAGCGCCATCAGCAGATTGTTGAAATCGTGTGCGATGCCGCCGGTCAGGCGGCCGACGGCTTCCATTTTCTGGGCCTGCACCAGCGCTTCCTCGGCACGCCTGCGCTCGTTCGCCTCGCGCAGCAACTGCTGATGGCTTTCGCCCAGTTCGCGCGTGCGGATGGCCACCAGCGCTTCGAGCTGATCGCGGCTCAGGGCGAGCGCGGCCTCGGCTTCCTTGCGCACCGTGACGTCGTGCAGGACGCCGGTCATGCCGTCGACCGCGCCGCTGGCCGGGTGCGTGGAGACGGTGCCGCGCACGCCGATCCAGCGCCACTGCGCGGCGTCGACACGCATCCGGCACTCGAAGTCGACATCGCCCTGGTCGCGCAGCGCCACCCGGAAGGCGGCGTCCACCGCGGCGACGTCGTCGGGATGCAGCCGCGGCGCGAGCAGGGCCACGCTCAGGCGCGAGAACGAATCGCACCCGAGGATCCGCCGGGTCGACGCCGATGCGACGATCTCCCTGGTCTGCAGGTCGAACTCCCAGGCGCCGAGCCCGCCGGCGGACATGGCGAATTGCAGGCGCGCCTCGCTCTGGCGCAGGCTCGCGGCGGCGAGCGAGACGGCATGCAGCTCGTCGCGGATCTGGAATTGCCGCCGGCGGGCGGACAGGGCGGCGTCGAGCGCGCTGAACAGCGAGAGGCTGCTGACGGGACGCTCGAGGTACACGATGTGCGTCAGCCGCCGGGGCAGCACGTGGGCGAGCTGCTCGCTGCGCGACGCGGCGTTGCGGCCGCGGCGCGTGAGCATCACGAACGGCACGTCGGACCAGGAAGGTTGCTGCTCCAGCGCGGCCGCGAGCTGTCCGAGATTCGTGAAGGCGAGCGCTTCCTCGGTGACCAGCACGGCGCCCGCGCTCAGGCCGATCTGCGCGATCAGGTCCGCCGCGGATCGGCATATATGCGCATCGATGCCACGGCGCAGCAGCAGGTCGTGCGCGATCTGCGCGTCCCGTCCGACGGGCGCGAGGATGAGAACGCGGGCGGTGAAAACGTCCATCTTCGTGGTTTCTTGAACGAACGCTTCTTAATTGAGAGAGACCATGGCGCCGGACGAGCGTACGGGCTTACAAAAGCTGATGACGCGGTTCGAGCAGGGGCACGGACGAACCGATATAGGTCGGCGTGCCGGTCAGGATGCCGCTGAACTGACTGAGCGCGTCGCCCACCCGCACGCCGTGCCGGTCGACCATGAATTCACGGATCGTGTCCTCATGGGCGCTGGCCCGGTTCTTCAGCACCGAAAGCGCCTTGCGCACACGCCCCTCGGCCTCGAAAAAACGCAGCAGGATCACGGCGTCGGCGATGTAGCTGATGTTCAGGTTACCGGTATGCATCGATCCGACCAGCCCGTGCTGCGGATTGATCAGGAACGTGGTCACGCCCAGCTGGTTCAGGTAGGACAACACCTCGTGCAGTTGCAGGATCAGTTCCTTTTCCTGGGGCATCGCCGCGACATAGCCCGTGAGGCTGTCGATGACGATCAGCCGCACGTGGAGCGCCTCGATTTCACGCCGCACCATCGTCGCGAAATAACCGGGCGAGATTTCCGACGGATCGATCTGCCGGACCAGCAGCAGGCCGGCATCGATGTGCGGTTGCAGATCGAGCCCGACGCTGCGCGCGCGCACCAGCATCGTGCCGATGCGCTCGTCGAATTCGTAGATGACGCAGCGCTCGCCGCGTGCGCAGGCGGTGGCGACGTATTGCAGCGTCAAGGTCGTCTTGCCCGACCCGGCGGGCCCGGTGACCAGCGTGCTGGTGCCGCGCAGCGGTCCGCCGCCCAGCAGCGCGTCGAGGGCCGGCAGCCCGCTGGCGATGGGTTCCACCAGAAACGCCGCATGGTGTTCGGACGCCACCAGCCGCGGGTAGATCTCGAGTCCGCCGCGCTGGATCGTGAAGTCGTGGAAACCCTCGCGAAACGAGGAGCCGCGCAGTTTCTGCACCTGCAGGCGCCGTCGCACGATACCGAAATCGAGGGTGTGACGCTCGAGCGTGATCACGCCATGCGTCAGGCTGTGCAGGTCGATTTCCTGGCCGCCGCGGGCGGTCATGTCGTCGACCAGCAGCACGGTGACCGCGCGCCCGGCGAAAAACTGCTTCAACGCCAGGATCTGCCGCCGAAAACGCAGCGCGTCCTGGGCAAGCAGGCGCATCTCCGACAGACTGTCGAAGACCACGCGCGTGGGCGCACTCTCCTCGAACTTGGTGGTGATCAGCTTCACCGTCTGGCCGAGTTCGACTTCCCAGGGGTGCAGCAGGGTCTGCTCGTCGTCGATCGCCAGCGCGAGTTCGGCATGACTGAGCTCGAACAGGTCGATGCCCTCGAGGCTCCAGTCGTGCGACGCCGCCACCGTGTTCAATTCCTCGGCGGTTTCCGACAACGTGATGTACAGGACCCGTTCGCCCGCCGCCACGCCATCGAGCAGAAATTTCAGCGCCAGCGACGTCTTGCCGGTTCCGGGATTGCCCTCCAGCAGATACAGGCGGTGCGCGAGCAGGCCGCCTTGGAGAATCTCATCGAGCGGCAAAGAGCCTGTCGAGATACGGACTTCAGGAAAGCAATTGGACATGAACAGGCAGAAAAGACGGAAAACGCGGGTTTGGCTAGAAGGACGCCCGTCTCATAGTAGCTTGCAGAGCGGTTCTTTGCCTTACGCGACCGCGAGAGAACGCGCCGCGATGCGCGCAGGCAACACATTTCCGTGCGGCCCTGTCGGGAGCCGCACGGGCAGGCGTTCGGGCGGCGTGCGCCGCCTCGCAATGCGGTGCAAGCGCCGGCCGGTGCCTCAGTCCTGCGAGTGATTCTGCTGCGCGAACAAAGTCCAGCTGGCCATGAACAGCGCCGCGATCAGCGGTCCGATCACGAAACCGTTGATGCCGAACAGCGCCATGCCGCCCAGCGTGGAGATCAACACGACCCAGTCGGGCAGCTTGGTGTCCTTGCCGACCAGCAGCGGGCGCAGCATGTTGTCGGCCAGGCCGATCACGAACACGCAGAACAGCAGCAGGATGGTCGCCTTCCATTGGTGTCCGGTGGCGAACAACAGAATGGCCGCGGGCCCCCAGACGATCGCCGCGCCGATGGCCGGAAGCAGCGATAGGAACGCCATCAGCACGCCCCACAGCAGCGCGCCTTCGATTCCCAGGATCAGGAAGATGATGCCGCCCAGCAGACCCTGCACGAGGGCCACTACGATATTGCCCTTGACCGTGGCGCGCACCACTGTCGTGAACTTGCGCAACAGATGGACCTTGTGCGACTCGTCGAAGGGCAGCGCGTGCCGGATCAGGCGGCCGATGTGACGACCGTCGCGCAACAGGAAGAACAGCAGATAGAGCATGACGCCGAACGCCACCACGAACTGGAAGGTGTTCTGCCCGAAGGTCAGCGCGCGCGAGGCCAGCACCTGGCTGATGGTCGCCGCGCCCGCGGTCAGCTTTGCCTGCAGATCGCCGAAATCCGTCAGACCGAAACGGGCGAGCAGGCGTTGCACCGAGCTGGGCAGCAGGGCGAGCGCCTGCTGGAAATAGCTGGCGACGTTCAACTGACCGTGCTGGATGCGCGCGTAGATCAGCGTGATCTCCTGGATCAACGTGCCGGCCACGAGCGCCAGCGGCAGGATGACCAGCAGCAGGATGAAGGCGAGCGTGGCCAGGGCGGCCAGATTCGGCCGGTCCTTCATGCGCACGAGCAGCCAGCGCTGCACCGGCTGGAACATCAGCGCGAGAATCGCGCCCCAGAAGACCGCGCTGAAGAACGGCCACAGGATCCAGCCCATGCCGATCGTGACGATTATCAGAAGAATGTGAAACGATTTGTCGTAGACGCGACGATTGTTCATGTGCTTTTTGTTGGCAGCGGTACATGGCTGGAGTCGAAATTTTCGCTCCTGGCCCGGGCGGGCAGCGCGAAGCCTTCGGCTAGCTTACACGAGCGCGCCGGTTTGGATCCCGAATCCATTACAGCGCAGTGCGCAGGGGTATAGCAAAATTCATTCCATCACTGTGTGCCGACGCGTCGGATCGTGCCGCGCCTGATGGCGGACAACCGGTACCGCGTCGCCGTCCGTCAAGATGACGATGCGTCAGTCCCCACGCCGTTGCTGGACCAGATCGCGGTGCGTCAGATACAGGCGCAGGTCGAATTCGACCTGATGGTAGTCGGGCTGCATGAATTCGCAAAGCCGGTAGAACGCCTTGTTGTGGTCGCTTTCCTTCAGATGCGCGAGTTCGTGGACAACGATCATTTTCAGGAAAGGCGGCGGGGCTTCCTTGAACAGCGAGGCGATGCGGATTTCCTTCTTCGCCTTGAGCTTGCCGCCCTGCACGCGCGAGATCGCCGTGTGCAGCCCGAGCGCGTGCCGCACCACGTCGAGCTTGTTGTCGTAGACGACCTTGTCGATCGCGGGCGCCACGCGCAGGTGGTCCTGTTTCAGCGCGGTGCAGTACTGGTAGAGCATCCGGTCGGACTGCACCGGGTGCCGGTCCGGGTATTTCTCCGCCAGATAGGCGCCCAGCTTGTCGTCGGCGATCAGCCGGTGCACTTTTTCCTGCAGCGCCGCCGGGTAGGCGCCCAGATATTTGAGATCGATCATGGGGAAAATCGGGATGGAAGCTGGATGAAATCAGGGCGAAAGCGGAATGGATGCGGAGGCCTGACGCGATTGTAGCGAGCGCGGCGCGGGTGCCGCACGGAAAGCGAAAACTTTCGCATCGACGACACGAATTCCTGTCAACCTAATCCCGGCTGGAGCGTTAAGGATAGTACAGGCCAAGTGGCTTGCCGCGCAGTTTCTGCACTTAACACCAAAAGGTTTCTGACATGAAGAAGCAACTCATCATCGCGGCACTGATCAGCTTTTCGTCGGTCGCTGCCTTCGCACAGGCATCGGCACCGGCAGCGGACACGCCGTCCGTGACGGACGCAGCAGCGCCGGCAAGCGGCACGATGGCAAAGAAGCATCACCACAAGAAGCATCACCGCATGCACCACGGCATGGCAGCCAGCAACGCCACGCCGTCGTCGGCACCGAAGCCTTAATATCGGTCGTCCGTCAGGCGACGCGCCGCATGTTTTCGTGAAGCGTCGTCCTGAAGCGGCATCCTGAAAAAGCCCGGTCGGTTCATTCCGCCGGGCTTTTTTCATGGCCGCGCGACCCGCGGCGCGGGCTGCGCGTCAGAGATTGGTCATGCCGATGAACTGTCGCAATTCCGGAGTTTGCGGGTTCACGAAGAGCGCCTCGGGCGGTCCGATCTCGTGGACCTTGCCCTGATGCATGAAGACGACGCGGTCGCAGACTTCGCGCGCGAAGCGCATTTCGTGCGTCACCATCAACAGCGTCATCCCTTCGTCGGCGAGCTTGCGCACCACGTTCAGCACCTCGTTGACCAGTTCGGGATCGAGCGCGGAGGTGATTTCATCGCACAGCAACGCGTTCGGCTCCATGCTGAGCGCACGGGCGATCGCCACGCGCTGCTGCTGCCCGCCCGACAACTGGTCGGGGAAACTGTCGAATTTCTCGGACAGGCCGACGCGTTCCAGGTTCTGCACCGCGAGCTTGCGCGCGGCGGCTTCGCCGACGCCCTTGACGACCATCGGCGAGATCATCACGTTGCGGCCCACGCTGAGATGGGGAAACAGATTGAACTGCTGGAAGATCATGCCGACCTTCAGCCGCAACCGTCGCAGTTCGGCCTCGCCCTGTCCCAGATAGGCGCCGGCGACGTTGATCGCGCCTTCGTCGATCGTCTCCAGGCCGTTGATGCAGCGCAGCAGCGTGCTCTTGCCGGAACCGCTCTTGCCGATGATCGCGATGACTTCGCCTTTTTCGACCGAAAGGCGGATGCCCTTGAGCACTTCATTGCTGCCGAAGCGCTTTTTGACATCGTCAATGGTGATGAGCGGCATGGAATTTCTTCTCCAGAAAACGGCTATAGACGGAAAGCGGCCAGCACAGCGCGAAGTACATCAGGGCCACCAGGCCGAACGTCTCGAACGGGCGAAAGGTCGCGTTGGTGATCATCGTGCCGGCCTTGGTCAGTTCGACGAAGCCGATGATCGAGGTGACGGCCGTGCCCTTGACGATCTGCACGCAGAAACCGACGGTCGGCGCGATCGAGATGCGCAGCGCCTGCGGCAGCACGACGTAGCGCATCTGCTGCAGGCGGCTCATCGCCAGGCTGGCGCCGGCTTCCCACTGGCCGCGGTGGATCGCCTCCACCGCGCCGCGCCAGATCTCGGCGAGAAAGGCGCTCGACCACAGCGTCAGTCCGAGCCCGGCGGCGAGCCACGCGGGCACCTCCAGACCGAACAGCGCGAGGCCGAAGAAGATCATGAACAGCTGCATCAGCAACGGCGTGCCCTGAAACAGTTCGATGTAGCAGCGCGCCAGCACGCGCGGCAGCGTCGCGCGCGAGATGCGGCACCACAGCACCAGCAGGCCGACGATGCCGCCGAAGAAAAAGGCGGCCACCGACAGCAGTGCCGTCCAGCGCAGCGCGAGCAGCAGCGCGCGGACGATATCCCACAGGGTGAAGCTCATGCGGATTTCCTTTGCAAACGGCGGTGATCGGCAGCGGGGGCGGGGCGGGCGAGCACATAGCGCTGTCCGATCAGCCTGAGCAGCTGGCGCAGCAGGATGGCCAGCACCAGATAGATGATGCTCGCCACCGCGTAGGACTCGAAGGCGCGGAAATTGCGCCCCTGGATGAAATTCGCGGCGAACGACAGTTCCTCGACCGCGATCTGCGAACAGACCGCCGAGCCCAGCATGACGATCACCAGCTGGCTCGACAGCGCCGGCCAGATCTTCTGCAGCGCGGGACGCAGGATGATGTAGCGAAACACCTGGAAACGCGTCATCGCCAGACTCAGCGCGGCCTCGCTCTGGCCGCGCGCGACGGCGCCGATGCCGGCGCGGATGATCTCGGTGCTGTACGCACCCAGGTTGATCACCATCGTCAGGATGGCGGCTTCCATCTCGTCGATGCGCACGCCCACCCCCGGCAGGCCGAAGAAGACGAAGAACAGCTGCACCAGGAACGGCGTATTGCGGATCAGTTCGACATAGACGCCGACGATGGGTTTGAGCCAGCGCGGCCCCTGGGTGCGCGCCCAGGCGCCGAAGATGCCGAGCGCGATGCCCAGGCCGCCGCCGATCACGATCAGCTCGATCGTGACGCGGATGCCCTTGAGCAGTACCGGGGTGTAGTCGAACACTGCCGGAAAATCGAATTGATAGGCCATCGTGGTCGGTCGGTCGGCGTTGCTTCCCCGAGCGTCGGTCGCGCGCCGATGACAGCGTACGGCGGGCTGACAGGTGGCGCACCGGGTAAAAAGCGGGCGGGAAGCGGCCAGGGAGCAGCGCCAGGTTGGAAAACGCCATGCGGGATCGGGCGTGGCGGGCAGGGCAGGGGTCGGGCGGCATCGGCGCCATCCGGCGCCGATGCCGCAGCAGCGGGAAGCCGGAACGCCGGCCACGCCGCTAGACGGGCGGTTTCAGAAACGCTTGCGCGAGTCTCACCCAGTACGTGGCGCCGACCGGCAGCAGGTCGTCGTTGAAGTCGTAACTGGGGTTATGGAGATTGCAGGGGCCATCGCCATGGCCGTCTTCACGGTGCGCGCCGTCCCCCGCGCCGAGAAAGGCGTAGGCCCCGGGCTTGGCCCGCATCATGAAGGCGAAATCCTCCGCGGTCATCGTCGGCGCGACGTTCGTTTGAACGCGGTGCGCTGTTCCTCGAAGCGCAGTTCGGGATGCGCATGCAGGTCCCGGCGGATCGCCTGGATCTCCGGGCGGCAGGCGACAATCTCTTCGATCAGGTGCATGGCGTCGCTCGCGCGCTTATTCGTAGGTCGTCGCCATCGTCTTCGGGATCGGCACGTGCAGCCATTTCTGGACGATCGCGTTCAGCGAGCCGTCCTTCTTGGCGGCGGTGAGCGCGCCGTTGACCTTCGCCAGCAGCGGTGCCTCGTCCTTGTTCAGGCCGACATAGCAGCCGGACTCGTGCAGCACGTATTTCTCGACCGGCTTGTTCGGCGGGTTGCGCGCGGCGATCGCGTTGGCGACGAAGTCGCCCGTGCCCACCAGCTGCACCTGACCCGCGAGATAGGCGCTGATCATGCCGTTGTTGTCGTCGTAGCGCTTGATGACGGCGGTGGAAGGCGCGGTCGAGGTCAGCTGGAGATCCTCGAACGTGCTGCGCGCCACGCCGATGGTCTGGCCGGCCAGATCGGCGGGACCGGTGACCTTCAGGCTGGCGGAACCGTACACGGCATTGTTGAACGGCGAGTACGCCTGCGAGAAATCGATGACCTTTTCACGCTCGGCGTTCTTGCCGAGGGTGGAGATCGCCAGGTCCGCCTTGTGGGTCTGCAGATAGGCGATGCGGTTGGCGCTGGTGACCGGGACCAGCTCCAGCTTCAGGCCGAGGGATTTTGCGATCAGGGTGGCGACGTCGATATCGAGCCCCTTGACGCTCATGTCCGGGTTGACCGATCCGAATGGCGGAAAATCCTGCGGGACGGCGACGCGGATCGTGCCGCGCCGCTGGATGTCGGGCAGGGAATCGGCATGGGCCGCGGCAGCGGTCGCCAGCGTGAGGGCGGCGAGAACCGAGGACAGCAGGGCAGCGGGAAATTTCATGAGGTGCGGTTCGCTCTGCGATGGGATGAGCCATTCTTACAGATGCAAAATTCGGACGCAATCCCGCTGGAACCCGGGTGGCACGGACGTTCGCGTTGTTACCGCCCGCGTCGCCGGCCGCGCCGTGCCG
>JBPBQT010000506.1:0-16823 GCA_050955065.1 Janthinobacterium lividum
AATGCGGGTCAATTCCTCGATCACATCCTCGTCGTCCATCGACGCCCAGCGGTCCACGTGCAGCGCGCCGCCGACGAAGTGCTGGCCCAGGTCGATGATGTACTCCGCCTTGCGGCGCGACAGGCCGCAGGCGGCCAGCCGCTCATGGCCCAGCGCGACTACCGACGCGGGCAGGATGTCGGGGCATGCCGCCAGGACCCGCTCCCAGACCGACTGCGCGGCCTTCACCGAGATCTGCTGCCCGATGATCGAGCGCGCCAGCGTGACGAAGGGGTCGCCGCGCGCCTTCAGATGCACGGGCCCGAACTGCGGGATCAACTTCTTCAGGATGCGGTCGCGCGTCACCAGATCGGCGCACGCCTGTTCCCAGTATTCGGGACGAACCACCGTCGGGATCAGATCGGCGATCTGCACCGCGACGGTTTTCTCGGCCGGCGTTTTTTCGGCGACTGACGCCGTGGCGGCCGCGGAAACGCGTGCGGCCGGCGCGTTCTGTGACGCGGGCAAGGCGCGCCCGCGAAGCACCACGCCGTCGTCCGTGGCGACGATCGGCTCGACGTCCGTCTTCTCCAGCGTGGCGACATCCATCGCCACATCGCCGGCCGGGGTTGCCGGTGCGTTCACCGTCGCCGCTTCCCGCGCCGCCGTTTTGATCGCCAAGGTGATCGACGGAGGCATCTTCAATCCCGACGTCTTCCGCACCGGGCTTTTCCGCGCCGACGCCGGCGCCGGCGCTGTGGTTGCCGGCATCGACATTGCCGGCGCCGTGGTTTCCGGCGTCTTGCGTGCCGGCGTCTTGCGTGCCGCCGCTTTTCCCGCCAGGGTGTTGCCGGACTTTTCGGCTGCTACGGCTGTGACGTCTCCCGCCGGCGCTTTCGCCAACGTGGTTTTCTTCGCCAACCCCGCCGGCCGCCGCGCCGCCGCGGGCGGCATCGCACTTTCGGTGATCGTGTTGTCTGAAGCGCGCGAAGCGGTCTTCGAGGACGCCGTTTTTCTGGCCGTTGCCATCTAGCAATTATCTCCCGTCTTCTTTATCTTGCCTGCCGACGCGCGATGCGACGACGGGATCACCGGCAGGGCCGCCGGCGTGCGCGGTGCCCTCGCCGGTGCGCCGGCCTGTTGCTGTCGAGACAACCGCGCGGGGCTGCGCGTCCGGCTCACCCGCGCCGCCAGTCGGTCACGCCGCCGGCCTTGTCTTCCAGCACGATGCCGGCGTCCAGCAGTTCCGCGCGGATACGGTCGGCCAGCGCGAAGTCCCGGGCCTGCTTCGCCGCCGCGCGCTGCGCGATCCGCGCGTCGATCTGCGCCGCATCCAGCCCTGGCGCGGTGCCGGCGGTACCCATCGCCTCCTGCAGGAACGCCCGGGGATCACGCTCGAGCAGACCCAGCACCGCTCCCAGCCCGCGCAATTGCCGCGCCTGTGCCGGCGACGCGTTGCGGTTCACCTCGGCAGCCAGCTCGAACAACACCGCGACCGCCACCGGCGTGTTGAAATCGTCGTTCATCGCCGCGCGGAAGCGCACCGCGTACGCGTCGTTCCAGTCGAGCGGCGCCGCGTCGACCTCGATGTCGCGCAATGCCGTGTACAGGCGGGTCAGGCTCTGCCGCGCGTCGTCGAGTTGCACGTCGCTGTAGTTCAGCGCGCTGCGGTAATGCGCGCGGACGACGAAAAAGCGCACGACCTCCGCGTCGAAGCGCGCGAGCACGTCGCGGATCAAGAAGAAATTGCCGAGCGACTTCGACATCTTCTCGTCGTCGATCTGGACGAACCCGTTGTGCATCCAGTAGTTGACCGGCGACTTGCCGCTCGCCGCCTCGCTTTGCGCGATCTCGTTCTCGTGATGTGGAAACTGCAGGTCCTGTCCGCCGCCGTGAATGTCGAAATGCTCGCCGAGCAACGCGCAGGCCATCGCCGAACATTCGATATGCCAGCCCGGACGCCCGCGTCCCCAGCGCGACGGCCAGCCGGTGTCCTCGGGCTCGTCCGCCTTCGTGCGCTTCCACAACACGAAATCGAGCGGGTCCTGCTTCGCCTGGTTGGCCGCCACGCGCTCGCCGGCGCGCAGGTCGTCGAGCGATTTGCCGGACAGCTTGCCGTAGCCGGCGAACCGCCGGACCGAAAAGTTCACGTCGCCGTCCCCGGCCTGGTACGCGTAGCCCGCGCGCTCGAGCACCTCGATCATGCCCAGCATCTGCGGCACGAAGGCCGTCGCGCGCGGCTCGATGTCGGGCCGCCCCACGCCCAGCGCCTGCGCGTCCTCGTGCATGTACCGGATGAAGCGCTCGGTCAGCGCGCCGATCGTCTCGCCGTTCTCGACCGCGCGGCGGATGATCTTGTCGTCGATGTCGGTGATGTTGCGCACATAGGTCACCCGGTAACCCAGCGTGCGCAGCCAGCGCTGCACGACGTCGAAGACGACCATCACCCGCGCATGGCCGACGTGACAATAATCGTAGACCGTCATCCCGCAGACGTACATCTGCACTTCGCCCGGCCGGATCGGCACGAATGTCTGTTTGTCGCGCGCGAGCGTGTTGTAGATGCGAAGCGAATCCATAGAGAGTGTCTTACGAGCGAAGATCAGCGGCGCTGGTCGAGGGACAAGCCGGCCGTTTTGAGGAAGCGTGTGGAGAAAGCGCATCGGACCATTCCCCGGAACGGCCCGACGTTTTGCTAGAATGCGAGGGAGTATAACATTCCAGATCGAGCACATGAAACTACACGGCGACCGCCCAGCCTTTCCCGCGAACCTTGCCGCGCGTTGCGCGACGTTCGCCGCGGGCGCCTTCTGCCTGGCCGGTCTGGCGACCGCCGCCCTGTTGCCTGGCGAAGCCCTGGCCCAGTCGACGCGGCATCACCGCGACCTGACGCCGGAGGCCGACCAGGCGATCGCGGCCACTGACTGGTCGACGGCGCTCGACACGCTCGACAAGCGCATCGCCGCCAATCCGCGCGACGTGCAGGCCCGGTTCAAGCGGGCGACGGTGCTCGCGCGCATGGGCCGCGACGACGAAGCGATCCAGGCGTTCACCGACATCACGCAGACCAGCCCGGAACTGCCCGAGCCCTACAACAACCTGGCCGCGCTGTACGCGAAGCACGGCCAGTACCAGCAGGCGCGCGCGGCGCTGGAAACCGCGCTCGCGGCCAACCCCGCGTTCGCGCTGGCACGACGCAACCTGGGCGACATCTACCTGCGCCTCGCGGCCGACAGCTACCAGCAGACGTTGCGCCAGAATCCGGCCGACAATGTCGCCGCGGGCCGCGCCAGGGCGCTCCAGTCGCTGCTCGCCGCGCAACCGGCCAACGCCGCCACGCGCGCGCCGGTGCACCGGCCGGCCCGCGAGGTGGACGACAAGCCCGCCACCACCAGCGCCGAGGCGGTCAACGCGCGCGGCTTCGTGCCGAGCATGGGCGAACAGCCGCCCACGATCCTGGCCGTGCCCGCCAACGACGCCGTCGGCGCGACCGTCGACTGATCCGGCTCGCGCGCACGCCGGCTGTCTTGTTCGGCCCAGAGCCGCATTGCGCCGACGTCCGCGACCGTTCCCTATTTCCCGACCAAGGTACCGCCCATGTTCGCCACGTTTCGCCCCGCCGCCCTCTCGGCCTTCTCGGCCCTCTCGCTGCTGTTCGGCGGCAGCGCGCTGCTCGCGCCGACGGCGGCCGGCGCCGCGCCGCCGGTTGGCGCCGCCACGCACCCGACGGTCCTGCTGAAGACATCCCAGGGCCCGATCACGCTGGAGCTTTTCCCGGAGAAAGCGCCGAAGACGGTGGCGAATTTCCTCGACTACGTGAACCACGGGCAGTATGCCGGCACGGTGTTCCATCGCGTGATCCCGGGCTTCATGATCCAGGGCGGCGGGTATGATGCAAGCCTGCGCGAGAAACCGACGCGCGCGCCGATTCCGCTGGAGGCGCGCGCCGGCCTGAGCAATGTCGTCGGCGCGGTGTCGATGGCCCGCACGGGCGATCCGGACTCGGCGACGGCCCAGTTCTTCATCAACACCGCGGACAACAGGAATCTGGATTACCCACGCCCGGACGGCAACGGCTACGCGGTGTTCGGCCGGGTGACGGCGGGCATGGACGTGGTGCGCAAGATCGAGGGCGTCGCGACCGGTTCCAGCGACGGCATGTCGGACGTGCCGCGCACGCCGATCGTCATCGAATCGGCGACGGTGGTAAAACAGTAAGAGAACAGTCAGACGGGAACGTCGTCAGCCCGGCGACGACCCGACACCCACAGCAACCCACCATACTGGAGTCGACATGGTTGAACTACACACGAATCACGGCATCATCAAGATCGAGCTGAACGCCGAAAAAGCGCCGAAATCGGTCGCCAACTTCCTCGCCTATGCGAAGAAGGGTCACTACGACAACACGGTGTTTCACCGCGTGATCGACGGCTTCATGATCCAGGGCGGCGGTTTCGAGCCCAGCATGACGCAAAAGCCGACCGACGCACCGGTCGACAACGAGGCGAACAACGGCCTGAAGAACGTGAAAGGCTCCGTGGCGATGGCGCGCACCAACGACCCGCACTCGGCCACCGCGCAGTTCTTCATCAACGTCGCGGACAACGAGTTCCTGAACTTCACGTCGCCGACGCCGCAGGGCTGGGGCTACACGGTGTTCGGTCAGGTCACCGAAGGCCTGGACGTGATCGAGAAGATCCGCAAGGTGAAGACCGGCAACAAGGGTTTCCACCAGGACGTGCCGGTCGACGACGTGATCATCGAGAAGGCGGTCGTCACCGAATAAGGCCGATGCCGGCGACGCCCACCGACGCGTCCGCGTCCGTGCGACCCTTGGCGCCGCCGGCACCCACGGTCGCGCCGGACGGCGGCGAGGCGCGGCACGCCGCGCTGCCTGATGCGCCTCCCGCCACCCGCGCGACCCTCTTTCTCGCCGACCTGCATCTGAGCGCGTCGATTCCGCGCACGGTCGCCGCCTTCGAGCGCTTCATCGACGGGATCGATCCGCGCGATGTCGGCGCGGTCTACATCCTGGGCGACCTCTTCGAATTCTGGATCGGCGACGACATGCTGCGCGCGCCGTTCGTCGCCGCGCTCGTCGCGCGCCTCGCCACGCTGCAGGCGCGCGGCGTCACGCTGCGGATCATGCACGGCAACCGGGATTTTCTGCTCGGGCGCCGTTTCGCCCGCGCCGCCGCGGCCGAACTGATCGCCGATCCCTTCATCCTGGAAACCGCCGGCGCGCGCTGGATCCTGACCCATGGCGACGCGCTGTGCACCGACGACGCGGGCTACCAGCGTTTTCGCCGGATCGCGCGCCGGCGGGTGGTTCAACGCCTGTTTCTGGCCGCACCGCACCGCTGGCGCATGAAGCTCGCCGGCGATATGCGGGCGAACAGCGAACAGGCGGGACATTCGCGCATGCACATCAGCGACGTCAACGGCGGCGCGGTCGCCGCCCTGTTCGCCCGGGGCGCGGCCTCGCGCATGATCCAGGGACACACGCATCGCCCGGCCCGGCACGACGAGTCGCATGACGGTCGCGCCGCCACGCGGTGGGTGCTGCCGGACTGGGAACTCGACACGACGCCGCCGCGCGGCGGGTATCTGCGCCTGGATGGCCAGGGGCTGCGGGAGATCGCGGTGACCTCCCCGGCCGAGACGCGCTGACCGATACGCGCTGACCGAGACGCGGCGAAGTCCGATGCGGGTGACACGGGCGGCGTCCCCGGCGTCCGCAGCATCCGCGCCGTCCCGTATCGAACCGGCCTGTCCGGGCCTCGCCTGCTAGGCCCAGAACGGCACCCCATTATTCACGACGGCATCCGCGATTGCCACCTGCAGGTCCGCCAGTGCCTTTCCCGCAGTCGTCCAGGCATGCGTGACGCGCCGCTTCGAGACGACGGGGGTAGCACTCGAATACTGCATCTCCAGCTTTTGCAGGCCGGGCGCGCGCGCCAGCAGCAGCGCCCCCGCCTCGCTTACCATGTCCGGGCCGAGCACCACCGACGACAACCACGGGTTCGCGGCCAGCACGGTCGCCTCCGCATCGGTGAGCCTTCTGTCGTTCGTCCATGTCAGGCTTGCGGCGCGGGTCGCCGCCACATGCCCGAACGCCGCCCCATCCATGCGCAGGCTATCGAAATCCAGCGACTTCAACGACTTCGCGCACACCGCCGCGATATCCTCGGCCGCGACGGGGACGCGCTCGCCCCACCCCCGCAGCGTGAGATGCTCGAGGGCGGGCATCTCGGCCAGGGCGGGAAAGCCTGATGCGGCCCCGGCGCCCAGGTGCAGCGTGAGCGTGCGCATCGTTCGACTGCGCGCGAGGGCCGCGACGTCCTCCGCCCGGGTCATCATCCCCATGAGGAGCGACGTCAAGGTCGTGCTGCCCGCCAGCGCGGCGAACGCCTGCGCCGTATCGTCGCCGACATAATGCACCGAGAGGGACTGGAGACTCGCGCTGCCCGCGATCGTGTGCAAGACATCCGCCGGTGCGGCATGCAGGCTCAACGTCGTCAATCCGGCATGCGCGCGCAGTGCCTCGACGCCGGCGGGCTCGAGCGGTTGCCTGCCCGCTGCCAGGGAGGCCAGCATCGGAATCTGGCCGATCCAATAAAGAACATGGTGGCCATTGCCGTGAGCGGGCAGCGATATCGACACGGGCACGCGGCTCTCGGCGAGCGCCCTCGCGGACTCGGGCCACATGGTCAGCTCGCGCAAAGCGATGCTCGACACGTTCAACGGCACGATCGCTTGCAGTCCCACCGCGGAGAGTTCAGCGTTGCCGGCCTCTTCGAGCACGAGCGCGAAGGCGGGCCGCGCGCCGTCTCCGAGAATTTCCGCCAGGGCGACGAGCGCGTCGTCATCGCAATGGGTCAGGCGCAGTTCGCTCAGGCGATGGCAGGCATTCGGCTGCACCAACAGGTCGCACGCCTGCCGGACGGTGAGCGTCAGACAACGCACCTGATCGTCGACGACCGCGCGCACGGCGTCGCTGACCTGCCGCATGACCAGTTGATCCGATTGTGGCAAATAGCTCGCCACGATGCCCAGCGGGTCGTTCGCGAGTTCAGTCGCGAAGACGGCCGCCCCGGTGCCGGGCGCCGCCGTGCCCGGGTTGGCAGGCGCGAGGGTCGGTGCCGGGCTGGCCGCCGCGTCGGTTTCCCATGCGGCGCGGCCAGCCGCCGCGTGGTGGGCGGTCGATGCCGCGGGTGGGGCGATGTTCACGGCACGGGTTCCAGAGAAAGATCGGGAGATCCCGTCGATGATACGGGCGAGGCCCATGCGTGATGCTCAACGATTCCCGGGGTTTGCAGGACGGGGACGCTTCGGCCAGCGAGGACCGCGTGTCAGGCCCAGAGCGGTGCCATGCCCTCCCCGTCGTCGTCAAAGATATCCGCCGCCAGGTCCGCGAGCATTTTTCCGGCGGCCGTCCAGGCGTCCGTGACAAGCCGCCTGGACACGACGGGGGCGGCACTCGAATAGCCGATCTCAAGGCGCTGCAGGCCGGGCGCGCGCGCCAGCAGCAGCGCCCCCGCCTCGCTCGCCATGCCGATGCCGAGCGACAGCGACGACAGGTGCGGGTTCGCGGCCAACCCGGCCGCTTCCGCGTCGGTGATCGTCCTGCCGTCCTCCCATGTCAGGCTGCTGGCGTGCGTCGCCGCGAGTTGCGCAACCGCCGCCGCATCCATCTGCAGCCTCCTGAGATTCAGCGACTTCAGCGGCTTCGCGCACAGCGCCGCGATATCCCCGGCCGTCACGGGAACGCGCTCGTCCCAGCCTTGCAGCGACAGATGCTCGAGCGCGGGCATCGCGGCCAGAGCGGCCAGAGCGGCCAGGCCCGCGGATGCCCTGCCCACGCCCAGGTGGAGGGTCAGCGAACTCAGCGTGCCACTGCGCGCGAGTGTCGCAATGTCCCCGGCGCGGTTGATTTTCCCGATGACCAACGACGTCAAGTTGGTGCTGTTCGCCAGCGCGGCAAATGCCTGCGCCTTATCGCCGCGGACCTCGTTGATCACCGAGAGTACTGAAGACGCGGGCTGCCCGCCAGCCTGTGCAAGGCATCCACCGATAATGCCGCGACGCTCAGCGTGGTCAAAGCGGGATGCGGTCGCAGCGCCTCGACACAGGCAGCCGAGAGGACATGCATGCCCGCGGACAACGATGTCAACGTGGGCACTTGCGTGATCCAATACAGATTGGCGCCGCCATCGCTGATGAAGGGCAGCGATATCGACACCGGTGCCCGGCTTTCGGCCAACACCATCGCGACCTCGAGCGGCATGGCCAGTCCGCGCAAGGTGATGCCGGACAAGTGCAACGGCGCGATCGCGCGACATCCCGCCGCGCCGACCTCGACACCGTCCTCCCGGTCGAGCACGAGCGCGAATGCCGGCCGCGCGCCGGTGCCCAACACCTCCGCCAGGGCGACGAGCATGTCGTCGTTGCAGTTCGTCAGGCGCAATTCGGGCAGTTGCCGAAACGCGTCGGGTTGCGCCAACAGATCACATGCCTGCGGCCCCGTGAGCGTCAGACGGTGCACCGTCGCGTCCACCACCCGTCGCACGGCGTCCCCGGCCTGCCGCATGACCAGTTGGTCCGGCTGCGACAAATAGCTCGCCACGACGCCCAGCGGGTCGTTCGCGAGTTCGGCGATGAACCCGGCAGGAACGGCACCGGCGGCCGCGCCGGGCGCGTTCGATTGCCCGGGGACGGCCGCCGCGCTCACCGCCGCGTCGTTCGAGGAAAAGGCCGCGGGTCGGGCGATGTTCATGACGGAGGCTCCAGCGATCGATGAAGATAATTTCGTCGATGGTAGGCGCAACGCCCTTGCGTGGTTCTCAATGATCTACTGGCGATGCCGGAGTGCCGACCCTCCCGGCACGGCCAGCCCTTCCCCTGACATCACGCCTGCCGGTCGGCCCGGCAGCGCGCCAGCACGTGCTTGGCGATGCCGCGAAAGATGTTGACCTCCTCGCGCGTGAGCGCGGTGCGCGCGAACAGTTGCCGCAACCGCGACATCAGCTTCTTCGGGTTCTCGGGGTCGAGAAACCCCAGTCGTACCAGCGCCGCCTCCAGATGACCGAACATGCCGGCGATGTCCTCCGCGCTGGCGCTCGCGTCACCCGCGGACGCGGGCACCGCGGGCACCAGGGGCGACGACGCGCCGGGCAGCGCCGCATCGAGACACGCCAGCCGCATCTCGTACGCGAGCACCTGCACCGCCTGCGACAGATTCAGCGAACTGTAGGCCGGGTTGGCCGGGATATGCGCGATCGCGCGGCACCGTTCGACGTCGTGGTTCGCCAGGCCCGTGCGCTCGTTGCCGAACACCAGCGCGACGCCCCCGCCCTGCGCGGCGACGGCGGCGCCCTGCGCGCCCGCCGCGCGCGGCGCGAGCAGCGGCGGCCCGTACTCCCGGGGCCGCGCCGACAGCGCCAGCGACCACTGCACGCCCGCGAGCGCGGCGTCGAGATCGTCGACGATCCGCGCGGCGGCGAGCACGTCGTCGGCGCCGCTGGCCATCGCGACCGCCTCGGGCTCCTCGCGCACCGCCGCGTGCCGCGGGCGGACCAGCACGAGCTCGCCGAACCCCATCGTCTTCACCGCGCGCGCGGCGGCGCCGACATTGCCCGGGTGGCTGGGTTCGACGAGGACGAAGCGCACGCGCGCCGCGATCGTCTCGAACGGGGAAAGGCCGTGAACACCTGACATGCTTTCTCTCTGCTGACGCGTCTGGGGCCCGCAGTGTAATCGAAGCGCGGCGGAAGTTTATCGGGAGCGCCGCGCCCGACTCGGCTAAAATAGCGGTTTCGCGGTTCCGCCGGGACGTTCGGCCCCGACATCCGGCTTGTCTGCCGGCCGCTGGCCCGGTTGCGCCGGACCCATTTTCAGGGCGACTTTAGGTCGCCAGCGCCGGCTCGCCGGCGCGCAAAGGACTTCATATGCATCATCCCATGCTCAACATCGCCGTCAAGGCGGCACGCGCCGGCGGTCAGATCATCAATCGCGCGTCGCTCGACCTGGACCGCGTGAAGGTCACGAAGAAACAGCACAACGATTTCGTCACCGAGGTCGACAAGGCGTCCGAGGCCGCGATCATCGGCACGCTGCTGGCCGCCTACCCGGATCACTCGATCCTGGCAGAGGAATCGGGCGCGACCGACAACCGGTCGGACTACCAGTGGATCGTCGACCCGCTCGACGGCACGTCGAACTTCATCCATGGCTTCCAGTATTACTGCGTGTCGATCGCCCTGCTGCACAAGGGCGTGCCGACCCAGGCCGTGGTGTACGACCCGACCCGCAACGACCTCTTCACCGCCTCGCGCGGCGCCGGCGCCTACCTGAACGACAAGCGCCTGCGCGTGGGCCGCCGCGACCGCCTGGCCGACGGCCTGATCGGCACCGGCTTTCCGTTTCGCGACACCGACGGCGTCGAGAGCTATCTGCGACTGTTCGCGAAGATGACCGAATCGTGCGCGGGCCTGCGCCGCCCCGGCGCGGCCGCGCTGGATCTGGCCAACGTCGCGGCGGGCCGCCTCGACGGCTTCTTCGAGCAGAACCTGAAGCCGTGGGACGTGGCCGCGGGCAGCCTGCTGATCACCGAGGCGGGCGGACTGGTGGGCAACTACCGGGGCGACGCGAACTTCATGGACCTGGGCGAGATCGTCGCGGGCAACCCGAAGATCTTCGCGCAGATGGTGCGTCTGCTGGGCGACTTCTCGAAGCAGAAACCGACCCCGGCCGCCGCGGACGAGACCGGCGCCAGCGCCTGAATCCACGCCTTCACGCGCGTGAAGGCGCCGCCCGCGGGGCCGCCGTCACGCCCCCGCGCGCCGCGCGCGCTTCCCGATACGGCGACGCTGCCCGCGGGACCGCCCGCGCGGCGGCACGCAGGCGATGCACGCCGACCGACATAGTTTGATATCTTGGGACAGCGCGGTGGTCATGGGGCATCGTCTGCGCCACCTCCGACCTCCACTGCACCGTTCCCGAATGAAAAAAGGCTTCTACACGATCATCGCGGCGCAGTTCACGTCGTCGCTTGCGGACAACGCGCTGCTGATCGCCGCCATCGCCCTGCTGATCGACCGTCATTCGGCGTCGTGGGTCACGCCGCTGCTGCAGATCTTCTTCTCGATTTCCTACGTCGTCCTCGCCCCGTTCGTCGGCGCCTTCGCCGATTCGCTGCCGAAGGGACGCGTGATGTTCCTCGCCAACGCCTTCAAGGTCGTCGGGTGTCTGCTGATGCTGTTCGGCGTGCATCCGATCGTCGCCTACGGCGTGGTGGGCATCGGCGCCGCCGCGTACTCGCCCGCGAAATACGGGATTCTGACCGAACTGCTGCCCGCCCGGGATCTGGTCAAGGCGAACGGCTGGATCGAGGCGGCCACGGTCGGCTCGACGATCCTTGGGACCGTGATCGGCGGCGCGTTGATCGCGCCGCACGCCGCCGCGTGGCTCGGCGCGCTGCATCTGCCGCTGCTCGACAGCGCCGCGCGCGGCGCGATGTTCGTCGTGATGGTCTGCTACGCCGCCGCGGCGCTGATCAATCTCGGCATTCCCGACACCGGCGCGCGCTACGAACAGGTGTCGCTGACCCGCCCCGTCCATCTCGTGCGCGATTTCGCGCATGCGTTCAACGTGCTCTGGCACGACCGGCTCGCGCAGATCGTGCTGGCGGTGACGACGCTGCTCTGGGGCGCGGCGGTGACGCTTCAGCTGCTGGTGCTGAAATGGGCGCAGACCGCGCTCGGGACGACCCTGTCCGGCGGCGCGGTGCTGCAGGGCGTGATCGGCATCGGCCTGGCGATCGGCGCGACGCTGGCGGCCACGCGCCTGCCGCTGCGCCGGTCGATGCGCGCGCTGCCGGTGGGCATCGTCACCGGCTTCGCGGTCATCGGCATGGCCTTCTACAACCGCCACCTGTTTCCGGCGGACTGGGTGCTCGCCATCGGCGCGTACCGGATCCCCGTCTACATGCTGCTCGCCTACCCGTTGATGGCGGTGATCGGCGCGCTGTCGGGATTTTTCGTGGTGCCGATGAACGCGGTGCTGCAGCACCGCGGTCAGGTGCTGCTGAGTGCCGGCCATTCGATCGCGGTGCAGAATTTCAACCAGAACATCGCCGTGCTGGCGATGCTCGGGCTGTATGCGCTGATGCTCGCGCATGGCGTGTCGATCCCGTGGATCATCACGCTCTTCGGCGTCTTCATCTGCGTGATGATGGGGCTGGCGATGCGTCGTCATGCGAACAACGTCCGGTATCACGGCGTGCGGCTCGAGATCGACGAAACGGCCGGGGACGACGCGCCCGCGGCGCACGGCGCGCGGCCGGTCCGCGATACGGCCTCACAGCTTTCCGGCAAATAATGCCGGGAAACGGTAGACTGTTCGCATCGGCAGCCATCGCTGACATGCAGCAGGTCAGCGGGCACCACGATATCAGCCGAACCACCGCCAATAGGAGCTAGAAGAATGGGACTGTTCACCAGCAAGAAGGAACGCATGGCCGATGACGCCGTCCAGCAAACCCGCAAGACGGGTTCCCGCCTGTCGGATCGCGCCAGCTCCATGATCGACGACGGCAGCGACCGCCTGAAGTCCCTGCTCGACGACCTCGAGTCGGCGCTGAAGTCCAACGACCTGAACGCCTCGTCGCTGCGCGACACTGTGCGCGGCAAGATGGACAAGGTTCGCTCGACGGTCTCCGACCGCAGTGCGGCGATGTCGCAGAACTTCAACGACACGCTCGGCAATGCCGACGATCTGGCGCATGAAAAGCCGTGGCAGGTGATTGGCGCCGTCGCCGGCATCGCGCTGGTGATCGGCTTCCTGGCCGGCCGCAGCTGATCGCGCGGCGCCGCCCTCACCGGGGCGCCATTCGCAGGATGCGGTAAAGCGCTGCCCCGCCTGGCCGACGTGCCAGGCGGGGCAGCGTCGTTTTCACCGGCCGAAAGTAGCCGGTCGGGCGCGAAGCAGCGGTATTGTCCGGCCCGCGCCGATTTGCTATGCTGCGCTACGCTTCGCCGCCAGACGGCCTTTCTCGCCCGCCCCTTACTTCGTTGTCCATAACAATCACCTTGCCGCCCGTCTCTCTTCCCGCCTGCCGTACCGCCTTGCTGCTGTCGCTGTGCTGCGCGCCCTGCGTGCCCTGCATGGCCTTCCCCGCCATCCCGCCGGACGCGGCAGCCGCAGCAGCGGCAGCCGCGCCTGTGCTGCACCTCGCCCCGCTCGCACCGGTCGCGGTCACGGGTGCCGCGCCGCCCGACGTCCCCCCGTCCGCGTCCGCTGGCACCATCCTGGTCGATCCGCGCCGCGCGCCCGCGTCCCTGCCGGCGAGCGACGGCGCGGATTTTCTGGCGGAACTTCCCGGTTTCGCCGCGATCCGCAATGGCGGCAGCAATGGCGACCCGGTCCTGCGGGGGCTGTCCGGCTCGCGTCTGAACATCCTGGCGAACGGCACGACGCTGCTGGGCGCCTGCGGCAGCCGGATGGATGCGCCGACGTCCTACCTGACGCCGGAGACGTTCGACCGGGTACGCATCGTCAGGGGACCGCAGACGGTTCTGTGGGGGCCCGTCGGCTCCGCCGGCACGGTGCTGTTCGAGCGTCTGAGCGATCGCTTCGCGGCGCCCGGCCTGCGCTTTCACGGCGCGCTGGCGCTCGGGGGAGCGGGGCGCGACGATCGCCTCGCCGATCTCGCGGCGGGGTCGACGGCGGGCGACCTGCGGGTGATCGCGCAACGCGCGCGTTCGGACGACTACCGCGACGGCGGTGGCCGGCGCGTGCCGTCGCGCTGGGAGAAACACAACCTGGACGCGACGCTCGGCTGGAACCTGGATGCGCACAGCCGGCTCGAACTCAGCGCCGGCACGGGCGATGGGGAGGCCCGTTACGCGGGGCGCAATATGGACGGCACGCGTTTTCGGCGCGACAGCGGCGCGGTGCGTTTCGACCGGCGCGCGCCGGACGAGACGGTCGAGGCGATCACGCTGCACGCGTATGCGAACCGGGCCGACCACGTGATGGACAATTTCACGCTGCGCGACGTCGGCCCCCCTTCTGCCCACGCTTCACCCCATGCTTTGCGACATGCTTCGCAACGGGCCTCCGGCCCCGTTCACGCCCACGGTTCCGATACCATACCGATGCGCATGGCGTCCAATGTCGAGCGCCTGACGATGGGCGCCCGCGCGGCCGCGACGCTGCGGCTCGGCCCCGATCTGCGCGTCGACGCCGGCGTCGACGCGCAGACGCAACGGCATCGCGCGCGCCGTCGCGTGCCGGGTGTCGCGGTCGACGATTTCGGGCGACGGCCGTGGCTGCGCGATGCGGATCTCGTCCAGCTCGGCGGTTTCGGCGAAGCCAGCTGGACCTGGCGCGCCGCGCATCGGCTGATCGCGGGCGGGCGCGTCGACCATGTGCGGGCGCGCGACCGGCGCGTGCCGGTCCCGGCGGGCGCCGTCACGCGCCGGGACGCGTGGCTCGCGAGCGGTTTCGTGCGCGTCGAGCACGACCTCGCCGACCTGCCGCTGACCGTTCACGCGGGCCTCGGCCACGCGGGCCGGTTTCCCGATTACTGGGAACTGTTCTCGCCGAACAGCGGACCGGGCGCCAACATCAATGCGTTCAGCGGCGTGCGGCCCGAACGGACCACGCAGATCGACGTCGGCGCGCATTACGCGCAGGGCGAGCGGCAGGCATGGGTCGCCGCTTACGCCGGCAAGGTCGACGATTTCATCGTCTTCGACTATCGCAGCGCCCCGGGCAGCCGCGTGCGTCAGGTCGATGCGCGCCTGCTGGGCGCGGAACTGGGCGGGCAATGGCCGCTCGCGCCGCGCTGGCAGGTACGGGCCTCGCTCGCCTACGCGTGGGCACAGGACCATCACGCGCATCGCCCCCTGCCCCAGGTGCCGCCGCTGGAGGGCCGCCTCGCGCTGCGGTACCGGCACGGGCGGGCCGAGGCCGGCGCGCTCTGGCGGGTGGCCGCCAGCCAGCATCGGCTGGCCGTGGGCCAGGGCAACGTCGCGGGCCGCGACCTGGGCGCGAGCCACGGTTTCGGCGTGCTGTCGCTGCATGCCGCGTACGCCGTGTCGAAGACCGCGCGCATCAGCGTCGGTGTCGACAATGTGCTGAACAAACGCTACGCCGCGCATCTGAACAAGGCGGGCAGCGCCGCGTTCGGCTATCCGGCGACGACGCGCTTCGACGACCCCGGCCGCGCGGCCTGGGCGAAGCTGGTTCTGGACATCTGATGCCGCCCACGGGCGCCGTCTTGAATCAGGCCCCTATTCCCATGCCCGTTATACTGGAGCGTTCCGCAAGAAGGAGGCAACGCCATGCTGTCATCATGGGAACTGATCGCGCGGCTGATCCTGGCCGCCGCGCTGGGCAGCGTCATCGGCTTCGAGCGCGAACGCCTGTCGTGGACCGCGGGCCTGCGCACGCATATGCTGGTGTGCGTGGGATCGGCGCTCTTCATGCTGGTTTCCGCCTTCGGCTTCAACGACGTGCTGGGCCGCGACCATGTGGTCCTCGATCCGTCGCGCGTCGCCGCGCAGGTGGTCTCGGGAATCGGTTTTCTCGGCGCCGGCTCGATCCTGCTGCGCGGCGAGGTGATCCGCGGGTTGACCACCGCGGCGAGTCTCTGGACTGTCGCGGCCGTGGGTCTGGCCGTCGGCGGCGGCCTGTACACCGGCGCCATCGCCGCAACGATCATCATCTTGCTGATCCTGGCCGGCGTGAAACCGCTCGAGCAGCGTTACCGGGCGAGCTGGCAGACCCGCACCATCCGTCTGCAGGTCGAACGCGGCGCGCTGACGCTGAACAAACTGGATACCGCGCTGGGTCCGCGTTCCAGCAAGATCCGGCAGTTCGCCGTTCAGCCCGGGGAAGACGATGCCGATTTCGATGACGTCACGATCGCGCTGGCACGGGCGTCGAAGCGGCAGATCGACGAGATCCTGCGTACCCTGCTCGCCCTGCCCGGCGTGAAATCGGTCCGGGAACCCTGAACGTCGCGGCGCTGGCGCGTCGATCCCTGCTTCGATCCCTGCTTCGATCCCTGCTTCGATCCCTGCTTCGATCCCTGCTTCGATCCCTGCTTCGCAACTGCTTTGGCACCGGCTCCAACGCCGGCGTCGGCACCCGCTTCACATCCGCTTCGGCACGCTTCGACCGGGCTCAGCGCCGGAACAGGTACCAGGCGAGCCCCAGGGTGCCGAGCATGCATAGCGTGAGTTCCATCGCGTTCTCCGGAGCGCCGCAGCGCGGCAACAGGTGAAGGAGCGCCGGCTGGCGCGGGCGTCGACGGTGCCGGAAACGGCAACCGATTGCTTATGTTAATGAGAATCATTGTTATTTACAATCGATTCTCGCGCCAGGGTTTTCATGCGGTGTCGCCTCCGGATGGCCCGCGACCGGCAGCCGGGCCGCTCTCCGGGCGAATCCGCGGGCGACCCGCGAAAAACGTCGTACGGCCCGTCCGCTCCAAGGTGCCGCCCGGCGCCTTCCGTCCCGCCTCATTCGTGCGTCATCCCTGCTCCCTGCCTCCTTCTTCCGGGCGAGGCGTGCGCGGTTTGCCCATCAGCACCGGCTGGAAGAACACCGCGCCGATCAGCGTGCACAGCAGCGACAAGGTCAGCAGACGCCCCATGCTCGACGTTCCCGGATGGTGCGAGAACCAGAGGCTGCCGAATGCGGTCGCTGTCGTCGCCGCGCTGAGGATCACCGCCTGCGTGAGCGCCGAATGCAGCAGTCCGGTCTGCCCGCGTCGCCAGGCCAGCACGTAGTAGATCTTGAACGCCACGCCGATGCCGAGCAGCAGCGGCAAC